>NZ_PYHT01000025.1:0-91527 GCF_003023875.1 Nocardia sp. MDA0666 | reverse complement strand
GGACGCGCCACCACCAACCGCGCACCCACCTGCAACGGCCAGAAGAACTCCCACACCGACACATCGAACGTCGCCGGAGTCTTCTGCAACACCACATCATCCGAACCCAACCCGTACTCGGACTGCATCCACACCAGACGATTCACAATCGCCCCGTGACTCACCGCCACACCCTTCGGACGACCCGTCGAACCCGACGTGAAAATCACATACGCCACATGCTCCGACCGCAGCCTGCCCCGCCGATCCACATTCGTCAGCGGACCGTCGGCATAGCCGGACACGTCCAGCCGATCGAGGTCGAGCACCGGCGGCGACGACTCCGCTCGCACCGGCGCATCGGTGGTGGCGAGCACACACGCCGGGCGCGCGGTCTCCAGGACGTAGCGGATGCGTTCGGCGGGATGGTCGGGGTCCAGCGGCACATATCCGGCGCCCGCGGCGACGGTCGCGTACATACCGACCACGAGTTCCAGCGAACGGCGCATATGCAGCGCCACCAGCGATCCCGGGCCCACCCCCTCCGCGATCAGGTGGCGGGCGAGCCGGTTCACGCGGGCGCCGAATTCGGCATAGGTCAGCGTCGTCTCCGCGTAGGTGATCGCGGGGGCCTTCGGCGTGCGCGCGGCCTGGACGTCGAACAGCACGGGAAGGGTTGCGGTGCGGTCGATTTCGGTGGCGGTCGCATTCCAGACGTCGAGGACCTGCAACCGTTCGGACAGTTCCAGCACGTCGATGTCCCGGACGCGGACGTCGGGGTCCGCGGTCACCGCGGTGAGCACGCGCAGCAGCCGGCGCCCGAAGGCGGATACCGTCGACGCGTCGAACAGATCGGTGGCGTATCGCAGCACCGCCTGCAGTTCTCGCCCCTGCGGACCGTCGACCTCGGCCAGCGAGAGCGCGAGATCGAATTGCGCCACCGGGTTGGCGAGCGGGTAATCCGTCACCTCCAGTCCGGGCAGCCGCAGGTCGGTGCCGGAGCGCTGCTCGAACGACAGCAACACCTGCACGATCGGCGCATACGCCTGGGAGCGTTCGGGATTCACCTCCTCGACCAGCCGGTCGAACGGCAGGTCGGCGTGCGCGAAGGCCCGCACGTCGGCGTCCCGGACCCGGGTGAGCAGCTCGGCGAACCGCTCGTGCGCGCCGATCCGGGTGCGCAGAACCAGCGTGTTGACGAACATGCCGACCAGATCGTCGAGTGCCTGCACCGACCGGCCCGCGACCGGGGTGCCGATGGCCAGGTCGTCGGTGCCGGACAGGGTGGCGAGCAGGGTGGCGTAGGCCGCGTGCAGCACCATGAAGGTCGACACGCCCGCGCGGCGGGCCATGGTCTCGACAGCGGCGGTCAGCTCGGCCGGAATGCGGAATTCGATCGCCGCACCCGCGCCCGAGGCCACCGCCGGCCGCGGCCGATCGCCGGGCAGGTCGACGACGGCGGGCAGGTCGGCCAGCTCGGTGCGCCAGAAGTCGATCTGGCGGGACAGGCGGGATTCGGGATCGTCGGCGCGCCCCAGCACCGCGTGCTGCCACAGTGCGAAATCGGCGTACTGCACCGGCAGCGGCTGCCAGTCGGGGACCGCCGCGGCACGGCGCGCGGCGTAGGCGGTCACCAGGTCGCGGGCCAGCGGCGCGGTGGATATGCCGTCGGCCGCGATGTGGTGCACGACCACGAGCAGGATGTGTTCGTCGGGCGCGACCCGGAAAGCGCTGAGGCGCAACGGAAGTTCGTGCCGCAGGTCGAAGCCGCGCGCCGCCGCCGCGGCGAGTTCGGCATCCGCCTCGCCGGTATTCACGGCGTGCAGCGTGAGCACGGTCGCGGCGCAGTCCTCGACGGCGCGAACGTGCTGGCGCGGGCCCTCGGCGTCCTCGGGAAAGATCGTGCGCAGCGATTCGTGCCGCGTCAGCACATCGGCGACCGCCTCGGAGAGGGCGAATTCGTCCAGATCACCGCGCAGGCGCAGCGCGAACGGGATGTTGTACATCGCCGAATCCGGTTCGATGCGGTTCAACAGCCAGATGCGAGTTTGCGCCAGCGACAACGGAATTCGATCCGGTCGCGGCCCAGCCGTCAGGGCCGGCACGGCCGCGTCCGGTGCGTCCTGGACGAGGCGGGCCAGCAGGGCGGCGGTGGGTGCGCCGAAGATCTCCGCGACGTTGAGATCGCATCCCAGGGCGGCATTGACCCGCGCGACCACACGCATGGCGAGCAGGGAGTTACCACCGGCGGCGAAGAAGTCGTCGTCGGCACCGAAGGCGCCGGCACCCGGTGAATCGAGGCCCAGCAGTTCGGCCATCACGGCGGCGACCACGGCCTCGGCCCCTTCGGCCGGGGCGCGGTAGCCGGACTTCTCCCCGGGGTCGACGGCCGGCAAGGCGGCGCGGTCGAGCTTGCCGGAGGAATTGACCGGCAGGTGCGCCAGCACCGTGACGCCGGCCGGGACCATATATGCGGGCAGGGAACCGCCCGCGGCGGTCAGCACGGCGGCGGAATCGACGGCAGCGCCCGCCGCGGGCACCACATAGGCGTGCAGCCGCGCCCGCTCCCCCGCTCCCGCGACCACCACGGCCGCCTGGGCGATGCCGGCCTGCCCGGTCAGCGCGGCCTCGATCTCACCGAGTTCGATGCGCAGCCCGCGCAGCTTCACCTGGAAGTCGTTGCGGCCCAAGTATTCCAGTTCACCGGTGCGGTTCCAGCGCACCAGGTCGCCGGTGCGATACATCCGGGCTCCGGCCGGGGCACGACCGGCGGGCCCGGAGGCGGTAGCGGAGCGTGACCCCGCAGGACCCTCGGGAGTGCCCCTTGTGGACACAGCGAACGGGTCGGCGACGAAGCGGTCGGAGGTCAGTTCGCAGCGGCCGACATAACCGCGCGCGAGCTGATCGCCCGCCAGGTAGAGCTCGCCGGTGACGCCGACGGGTACGGGACGCAATGTCGAATCGAGCACGTAGACACGGGTATTGGCCACCGGACGGCCGATCGGCACCGTCACCGTATCGGCATCGCTCACCTCGTGGAAGGTGACATCCACCGCGGCCTCGGTCGGACCGTACAAGTTGTGCAGCGGCGCACCACCCAGCTCGCGCCAGCGCGCGGCCGTATCCACCGCCAATGCCTCACCCGAAGTGAACACGCGACGCAACGACACCGGTGCCGTCGCCACCGAAGCGACGAATACGGCCAGCATCGACGGGACGAAGTGCGCCGTCGTCACAGCCTCCTCGTCCATCAACCGCGCGAGGTAGGCGGGGTCGCGGTGCCCATCAGGACGCGCCACCACCAACCGCGCACCCACCTGCAACGGCCAGAAGAACTCCCACACCGACACATCGAACGTCGCCGGAGTCTTCTGCAACACCACATCATCCGAACCCAACCCGTACTCGGACTGCATCCACACCAGACGATTCACAATCGCCCCGTGACTCACCGCCACACCCTTCGGACGACCCGTCGAACCCGACGTGAAAATCACATACGCCACATGCTCCGACCGCAGCGGCGACACCCGGTCGGCATCGGTCACCGCGTCGGCGGCACAGCCGGACAGGTCCAGCCGGTCCAGCCGCACCACGTCCACACCGGCCGGTAGGACGGAATCGTCGGTCGTGGTCAGCACACAGGCGGGCCGCGCGGTGTCGAGGATGTAGCGCACGCGGTCGACGGGATGGTCGGGATCCAGCGGCACGTAGGCCGCCCCGGCCGCGACGATCGCGTGAATGGCGACGACCAACTCCAGTGATCGCGGAATCCGCACGGCCACAGTCGTTTCCGGACCGACGCCGCGGGCGATGAGGTAGCGCGCCAGCCGATGCACGCGCCGGTCGAATTCCCGATAGGACAGACTGGTGCCCTCGAAGGTCACCGCCTGCGCTGCCGGGCGCTGCGGCCGGGCGGCGAGAAGTTCGGGCAGGGTGCGCGGTTCGACCGGGTAGCCGGTGGCGTTGTGCCCGCCGATCAGCCGGTCGCGTTCGGCCGGCGACAACAGTTCGACGTCGGCGACCCGGGTGGTGCCGTCGGCCGTCATCGCCGCCACGATGCGTTCGAATCCGTCGAGCAGCGCCGCGACGGTCTCCGGGTCGAACAGGTCGGCGGCATAGTGCACGTGCAGGTCGATACCCGCGGCCGTACCGTCCGCGGCGTAGGTCTCGTTCGCGGTCCAGTGCTGGTCGACCTGGATCGGCGCCGCCGCCGGTTCGACCGCCGCGATCTCCAGGCCCTCGAGCCGCAGCTGCGCGCGGGTCTGGTTCTGCAGTGTCAGCGACACCTGGTACAGCGGCGAATGTGCCCGGGAGCGAGTCGGATTGAGGGTTTCGACGAGCTGTTCGAACGGCACCGCGGCATGGTCGAAGGCGGCGAGGTCGACGGCCCGCACATGGTCCAGGTGTTCGACGAGGCTTTCCTCGCCGTGCACCGGGGTGCGCAGCACCAGCGTGTTGACGAACATGCCGACCAGATCGTCGAGCGCCTGATCACCACGGCCGGCGACCGGGGCGCCGATCACGATGTCGTCGCTGCCGCCGAAGCGGGCCAGCAGTACCGACAGGGCGGCGTGCAGCACCATGAACGGTGTCACCCGGTGTGCCGCCGCCAGGTCGTGGATGCGCTGATGCAGTGCGGCATTCAGCCGTGCGGTGCGGGCGCCGCCGCGCTGGGAGGCGATCGCCGGGCGCGGGCGGTCGGTCGGCAGCGTGGACAGCTCCGGCGCGCCGGACAGTTGCGCACGCCAGAATTCCAGCTGCCGAGCGGATTCCGATTCGGGGTCGGCGACCGCACCGAGGGTGCGCTGCTGCCAGAGGGCGTAATCGGCGTACTGGATCGGCAGCGGCGACCACTGCGGCGCGGCACCCGCGGTGCGCGCCTGATAGGCGACGGCGAGGTCCCGGGTCAGCGGGGCGAAGGACCAGCCGTCTGCCGCGATGTGATGGACGACGAACAGCAGGACATGGGTCTGTTCGGCGCGATCGGCGTCAGCCGCGCGGCGCACCCGCAACAGCCGGATGCGTACGGGAACCTCGTCGGCGACGTCGAAACGACTGTGCGCCAGGCTTTCCGCCATGGCGGTGACCTCGGCGGCATCGACATCGGTGACCGCGAGATCCGGTACGGCGGCGGGTACGACGCATTGGGTCGCCACCCCGTCCCGCTCGGGGTAGCGGGTACGCAGTGTTTCGTGCCGCTCCATCACATCGGCGATCGCGGCGCGCAACGCGGCGATGTGCAGATTGCCGGTGAGCCGCAGTGCGAACGCGATGTTGTAGCTGCCGCCGCCGGTGTCCAGGCGATTGAGCATCCACATGCGCTGCTGGGCGATCGACAGCGGGACGATTTCCGGGCGCGGATCGACGGCGGTCGGCCCGTCGTCACCGGAGCTCTTGTCCGACAGCGTGATCCGGGTGGCCAGCGCCCGCACGGTCGGTGCGTCGAAGACCGCGCGGACCGGCACCGTGTCCGCGGTGGCCTTGTTCAGGCGGGCGGCGAGTTGCGTGGCGATGAGGGAGTTGCCGCCCAGGGCGAAGAAGTCGTCGTCCGCACCCACCTGTTCCACACCGAGCAGGGCGGCGAAGGTGCCGGCGACCAGCACCTCGGCCGCACCGACCGGTGCGCGGTACCGGGTGGGCGCCAGCACCGGCGCGGGCAGCGCCTTGCGGTCCAGCTTGCCGACCGGGGTCAGCGGAATCTTGTCGAGGACGACCAGCGCGGCGGGCACCATGTGCGAGGGCAACCGGCGGGCCGCGAAATCGGTGAGATCGACGGGATCGACCGCGCGTCCCGGCTTCGGCAGGACGTAGGACACCAGCATGGTGCCGCGAGTGTCGTGGTCGCGTCCGAGGGTGGTCGCGTAGTCGACGTCGGGGTGGGCGCCGAGCACCGCGTCGATCTCGCCGAGTTCGACGCGGAAGCCGCGGATCTTCACCTGGAAATCCGAGCGCCCGACGTACTCCAGTTCCCATTCCGGCTGTGCCTGGCGCACCGTCGGCGCGACGGCCCGCCAGCGCACGACATCGCCGGTGCGATACATCCGGCCGCCCGGCCTACCCCACGGGTTCGGCACGAAGCGTTCGGCGGTCGCTCCCGAGCGGTTGCGGTAGCCCCGGGCCAGGCCACCGCCCGCGAGATACAGCTCACCGGCCACACCGGGCGCCACGGGCCGCAGTCGCCGGTCCAGCACCAGCGCCGACATGCCGTGCACCGGAGTGCCGATGGTGACCGGTTGTCCGGCGGTCAGCCGCGCGTACGAGGAGATGATGGTGGTTTCGGTGGGACCGTAGCCGTTGAAATAGCGGCGGCCGGGCTCCCAGGCGGCCAGCAGTTCGTCGGTGGTCACATCGCCGCCGACCGAAAGTACTCGTAGCTGCGGTTGCTCCGCCGCGTCCAGGGTGCCCAGCACGGCGGGGGTGATGATCGCGTGCGTCACGGCTTCCGTGCGCAGCAGCGCGCCCAGTTCGGGGCCGCCGATGATGCGCGCCGGCACGACCACCAGCGTCGCGCCGGTGGCGAAGGCGCAGATCCATTCCAGGACCGACGGGTCGAAGCTCGGCGAGCAGATGTGCAGCATGTGGTGTTCGGGCCGCAACCCGTACCGTTCGATCGCGTACTGGGCCAGCCCGCCCAGACCGGCGTGCGTCACGGTGACGCCCTTGGGCCTGCCCGTCGAGCCCGATGTGTAGATCATGTACGCCGGATGCGACATCCGCAGCGTGGCGATCCGGTCGGCGTCGCCGATCGGATCGGCGGGCAGGGCGGCGAGTTCGGCCTCGGTCGCGGGCGCGTCGAGGACCAGCCAGGGCACGTCCTCGGGGAGGGCGTCGGCGTAGGCGGCGACCGTGATGCCTACCCGGGCCGCCGAGTCGGTGACCATGTACCGCACCCGTTCCGCGGGATAGGTGGGGTCGACCGGGACGTGGGCGCCGCCGGCCTTGGCCACCGCGACGGCCGCGGCGACCATCTCGAAAGACCGCGGAAGTGCCACGGCCACCAGCTGTTCCGGGCCGACGCCGGCCGCGATCAGCCGGCGAGCCAGCCGGGAGGAGTAGTCGTCGAGGTCGCCGTAGGTGATCGACCGTCCCTCGTAGCGCACCGCGATCCGGTCGCGGCCCAGGCTCAGCCCGGCGGTCAGCAGTTCCGGCAGCAGCGCGGTCGCCATCGCCTCGTCGGGGCGTACCCGGGTCAGCCGGACGTATTCGTCGGCGCTGAGCAGCGACATGTCACCGACCGCGGCCTCGGGATCGGCGACCAGCTGCCGCAGCAGTCCGAGGAAACGTCTGGCGAAACCCTCGATCGTGGCGTGGTCGAAAAGGTCGCGGGCATAGGCGAATTCCGCCGTCATGCCCTCGGTCGTTTCCCGGATGTTCAGGGCCAGATCGAATTTCGCGGTATCGGCGGCCTGCTCGACCGTTCCGGCCCGCAACCCCGGCAACTCCAGCTCGCCGGTGGGCAGATTCTCGAATGCCAGCGCCACCTGGAACAGCGGATGCCGCGCGGTCGACCGTTCCGGATCGAGCAGTTCCACCAGACGCTCGAACGGCAGGTCGGCGTGCGCGAAGGCACGCAGGTCGGCGTCGCGGGTGCGATCCAGGAGTTCGGTGAAGCTCGCGCCCCCGGGCACCGCGGTCCGCAACACCACGGTGTTGACGAACATGCCGATCAGATCGTCGAGTTCGCGCTCGCCGCGCCCGGCGATCGGCGAGCCGATCGCCACATCGTCGGTGCCGGCCATGCGGGCCACGAAGATCGCCAGCGCGGTGTGCACGGCCATGAAGGTGGTGGCCTGTCGCCGCTGGGCCAGTTCGCGCAGCCCGTCGCGGATATCGCCACCGACAGCGAATCGCACCCGCCCCCCGGCGTAGGAGGGGCGCATCGGGCGCGGCCGGTCGGTGGGCAGGTTCAGCTCGTCGGCCAGTCCGGCGAGGGTCGCGCGCCAGTAGGCCGCCTGGGCGCTGAGGACACTGTCCGGATCGGATTCCGAGCCCAGCACCGCGTGCTGCCAGATACTGAAGTCGGCGTACTGCACCGGTAGCGGTTCCCACTGCGGTGCGGTTCCGGCCACGCGGTGGGCGTAGGCGGTCATGAGGTCGCGGGTCAGCGGGGCGATCGACCAGCCGTCGGCCGCGATGTGGTGCGCCACGAAGACGAGGACGTGCTCGGGCTCGGCGTCCTCCGATCCGGCAGCGCCGCTGTCGCCGAAGACCCTGCGCAGCAATGCGATTCGCAGTGGCGGTGCGGCGGTCACGTCGAAGCCTCGCGCCGTGAGCTCCGCGATCCGGCCCGCGATCTCCGTCGTCGGAACGCCGACCGGCGTCAGGTCCACGCGCACGTCGGCGGCGGGCAGCACCTCCTGGGCGGGGCCGTCCTCGTGTTCGGGATAGCGGGTGCGCAGGGTCTCGTGGCGTTCCACCACATCCGCGACGGCGGCGGCCAGCGCCGCGACGTCCAGTCCCCCGCTCAGCCGCACCGCGACCGGAATGTTGTGAACACCCGAGTCGGGATCGAACCGGTTGAGGAACCACATCCGCTGCTGCGCGGGTGAGAGCGGAATGCGCTGCGGCCGCGCTTGTTTCACCAGTGCCGGACGTGGGCGCTCGGCCACCTCGCCGCCGGCGGCGGCCGCGAACGCGGCCACGGTCGAGGCCTCGAACAGGGTGCGCACCGGCACCCGGGCATCCACGATCCGGCCGACGCGGGCACTGACCTGGGTGGCGTCGAGGGAGCTGCCGCCGAGGGCGAAGAAGTCGTCGTCGCGGCCGACCCGCTCCAGCCCGAGGACGTCGGCGAACACCTCGGCGACCCGCTCCTCCAGCGGCGTGCGCGGAGCATCGAATTCCGCGGCCGCCAGCACGGGCAGCGGTAGCGCCGCGCGATCCAATTTGCCGCTGCTGTTGAGCGGGAATTCCGCCAGTTCGACGACGGCGGTGGGGATCATGTACGCGGGCAGCACCGCGCCGAGCCCCTCCCGCACGGCCCGCACATCGAGTTCGACGCCCGGCGTGCGGATCACGTATCCGGCGAGGTAGTCGCCACTCTCGCCGGTGACCAGGCGCACCGCGGCCTGGCCCACACCCGGTGCGGCCAGCAGCGCGGTCTCGATCTCCGGCAGTTCGATGCGCTGGCCGCGGAATTTCACCTGGAAGTCGATGCGGCCCAGATAGTCGAGCTCGCCCTCGGGGGTCCAGCGCACCAGATCGCCGGTGCGATACATCCGTTCGCCGCCGAAGCTGAAAGGATTGGCGACGAAGCGGTCCGCGGTCAGATCGGCGCGGCCGCAGTAGCCGCGCGCGAGCTGCGTTCCGGCCAGGTACAGCTCGCCCGGCACGCCGATCGGCACCGGATGCAGCCGGGAGTCCAGCACGAAGACCTGCGAATTCCATTCCGGCTCGCCGATCGGCACACTGCGCACATCGTCGGCGGTGACCTCGTGGCAGGTGATCGACACCGCCGCTTCGGTCGGGCCGTACATATTGTGCAGGGCGCCATCGCACTTCTCGGCGAACAGGGCCGCGGTCTCCGCGGGCAGCGCCTCACCGACCACGAAGGCGGCCCGCAGGGTGGTCAGTTCGTCCGCCTCGGCGTGGTTGAGGAAGACGGTGAGCATCGAGGGGACGAAGTCGGTCAGCGTCACTCGCTGCGCGGCAATGGTTTCGGCGAGATAGCGGGCGTCGCGGTGGCCGTCGGGGGTGGCCACGATCAGGGTGGCGCCCGCGCGCAACGGAAGGAAATAGCCCCACAGCGAGACGTCGAAGGTGGTCGCGGTCTTCTGCAGATAGATGTCGCCGGCGCGCACCCCGTACTCGGCATGCATCCATTCGAGCTGATTGGCGATGGCGCGATGGCTGACCGCGACACCCTTGGGCCGCCCGGTCGAGCCGGAGGTGAACAGCACGTAGGCGGGATGGTCCGGATGCAGCGTGCCGTTGCGCTCCCGGTCGCCGATCGTGGCCGCGGAGTAGTCGGTGAGGTCCAGCTCGTCCAGGTGGTGCAGGGCGACCGTATCGGCGGTCGCCGGCGGTAGTGCGAAGCCGGCGGCCCGCGTGGTCAGCACGGTGTGCGGCCGCGCGGTGGCGATGATGTGGCCGATGCGCTCGGCCGGATGGGACGGGTCGACCGGAACGTAGGCGCCGCCCGCGTGCAGCACCGCGTACATGCCGAGCACCAGTTCGATCGATCGCGGCATGGCCAGGACCACCAGCGTCTCCGGACCGACGCCGGATTCGATCAGCTTGCGCGCGAGCCGGTTCACCCGCTCCGACATCTCACCGTAGGTGAGCTCGGTGCCCTCGAACACGAGTGCGCGGTTGTCCGGCGTGCGGCGCGACTGCCGATCGAAACCCTCGTGCAGGAAGTGGTCGAACACCTTGTGGCCGCTGGCATTCCAGCTGGAGGTCACATAGTCGAGTTCGCCGGCGTCGAGCAGTTCCAGATCACCGACCGGCAGCTGTGGGTCGGCGGTGGCGCCGCCGAGCAGGCGCAGGAATTTGGCGGCGAATTCCTCGACCGTGGGCGCGTCGAAAAGGTCGGTGGCGTAGGTGAATTCGGCACGGTATCCGCCATCGGCGGTGGGCGGGGTGGAAATGGTGAGCTGGAGGTCGAATTTCGCGAAGCCGGGATCGAAATCCACGAGCTCGCTCTCGAGACCCGGCAGTTCCGGCGCACCGACACCGAGGTCCTGCATGAACAGCCCGATCTGGAACAGCGGATGCCGCGCCTGCGAACGCGCCGGATTCAGCACCTCCACCAGGCGTTCGAACGGAATTTCGGCATGGGCGAAGGCATCGAGGTCGACGGCGCGGGTGCGGCGGACCAGGTCGGCGAAATCGGTGTCGCTCGCCACCCGGGTCCGCAGGACCAGGGTGTTGACGAACATGCCGACCAGATCGTCTAATGCGCGCTCGCCGCGGCCCGCGACCGGCGTGCCGATCGCGATATCGCTCGTCCCGGACAACCGGGCGAGCAGCAGCGACAGCGCCGCGTGCAGCACCATGAACGGCGTGGCCCGCAGCTGCTCGGCCAGCTCGTCGATCGCCGCGCGCAGGCCGGCGTCGATGGTGAATTCGACGGTCGCGCCCCGGTACGAGGCCGCGGCCGGGCGCGGCCGATCGACGGGCAGATCCAATTGCGCCGGGAGCTCGGCCAATTCGCGCTGCCAGAAACTCAGCTGCCGGGCCGCCTCGGAGTCCGGATCGGTGTCGTCGCCGAGCACTCGCTGCTGCCACAGCGTGTAGTCGGCATAGTGCAGCGGCAGCGGCGACCAGTTCGGGGCGGTGCCACGGCTGCGCGCGGTGTAGGCCTGGATCAGGTCGCGCAGCAGCGGTCCCATCGACACCCCGTCGGCGGCGATGTGATGGACCACCAGCACCAGGGTGTGATCGTCGGCGCCGGTACGCAGCACCCGGACCCGTACCGGAATCTCGGCGGCGACGTCGAAACCGGTGGCGGCGACCTCGCGTACCGCGGCGACCAGATCGGCCTCGGCGACCTCGACCGGTGTCAGTTCCGGCTCGGCGACGGGCCGGACAACCTGCACGGCCCCCGCGGCGGTCTGCGGGTACACCGTGCGCAGCACCTCGTGGCGCGCGGTCACGTCGGCGACGGCCGCACGCAGTGCCGCCGTGTCCAGCCGGCCCCGCAGGCGCAGCGCGACCGGAATGTTGTCCACCGCCGCCGCGGAATTGCCGGTGGCGTCGCTGTTGGCCAAGCGGTTCAGGAACCACATGCGGCGCTGCGCCGCCGACAACGGGACCGCCTCCGGACGCGGACCGGCGACCAGCGGCGGCCGCACGCGGGCGGTGGTGGCCAGGGCGGCGAGTCCGGCCGGAGTGGGGCGGTCGAAGAAGTCCCGCACGTCGACCGCGATGTCCAGGGCGGCCGAGATACGCGCGATCGCGCGGGTGGCCAGCAGCGAATTGCCGCCGCGGGCGAAGAAGTCGTCGTCGGCGCCCACGGCGTCGATACCGAGCAGGTCGCCGAAGATCTCCGCGACCGCTCGCTCGCCCGGCGTCGCGGGCGCACGGAATTCAGTTGCGGCACTGCTGAATTCAGGCTCGGGCAGGGCCTTGCGGTCCAACTTGCCGTTGGCGTTGACCGGCATGCGGTCCATGCCGACGAGCAGGGTCGGCACCATGTATTCCGGCAGCCGCTGCGCGGCGTCGCCGAGAATCGCTCCGGAATCGAGTTCGCATCCGCCGGCCGTCACGACGTAGCCGATCAGGTGGTCGCCCGTGCTGTGCCGGTACAGCACCACCGCGGCCTGGGCGACCGATTCGTGCGCCAGCAGCGCCGCCTCGACCTCACCCAGTTCGATCCGCAGACCGCGCAGCTTCACCTGGAAGTCGCTGCGGCCCAGATATTCCAGTTCGCGCGGGCCGCCGTCGATCCCGCTGTTCCAGCGCACCAGATCGCCGGTCCGGTACATGCGATCGCCCGGGGCGCCGTGCGGGTTGGCGACGAACCTCTCGGCGGTCAGGGTCGCGCGGCCGAGGTAGCCGCGGGCCAGCTGCACACCGGACAGATACAGCTCGCCCACCACACCGTCCGGGACGGGCTGCAGGTTGTCGTCCAGGACGTGCAGATCGGTGTCATCGGCCGCCGCGCCGATCGGAACCGAGACCGTATCGGCCGCGGTCACCTCGTGCGCGGTCACGTCGACCGCGGCCTCGGTCGGGCCGTACAGATTGTGCAGGCTCGCGCCGCTCACATCGCGGAAGGCAGCGCCGGTCGCGGCGGGCAGCGCCTCACCGGAGGCGAATACCGCACGCAGGGAGTCGATATCGCTCATCGCCTGCGCATCCGCGACCGCGGCGGCGAACACTGCCAGCATGGACGGCACGAAATGCGCGATGGTGACGTGCTTGGCGGCGACGGTCCGGATCAGATAGGCCGGATCGCGGTGGCCGTCCGGTACGGCGAGCACCAGCCGGGCGCCGATCTGCAAGGGCCAGAAGAACTCCCATACCGACACGTCGAAGGTGAACGGCGTCTTCTGCAGCACCACATCCGCGGCGTGCATGCGGTAGCAGCGCTGACGCCAGCGCAGATTCGCCACGATGGCGCGGTGCGAGACCGCGACCCCCTTGGGCCGGCCGGTCGACCCGGAGGTGAAGATGACGTAGGCGGTGTTGTCCGGGCGAGCCGGCACCACCTCCTCGGACTCCAGCACCGACGACCGATCGCCCGTCTCCCAATCGAATTCGTCCACCCGCAGCACGGGCACACCGTCGAACGCGGGACTTCCGGCATGGGTGAGCACCACGACGGGCGCTGCGATCTCCAGCACGTACGCGATGCGATCGGCGGGATGTTCCGGGTCGATCGGCACGTAGGCGCCGCCGGCCTTGTGGATCGCGTACATGCCGATCACCAGTTCGAGCGATCGGTGCATCGACAGGCCCACCCGGGCGTCCGGGCCCACTCCCAGCCGGACGAGCTGCCACGCCAGCGCGTTCGCTCGGGCGTCGAGTTCGGCGTAGGTCAGGGTCCGGCCGTCGAATTCCACCGCGACCAGACCGGGCGTGCGCGCCACCTGTTCGGCGAACAGCGTCGCGAGGGTATCGGCGGGAGCCAGGCCGGGTTCGAGCACATCCGCGGCCGCGGTGAGCGCGTCGTCGAGCAGATCGGAGACGGCGGCGGCGAGCGCGCCCTCCCCCGATTCCAGCAGTGCCGGCAGCCGTCCCGAGACGACCACCTGCACGAGCGCATCCGGGGTCAGCGCGTCACCCATCGCCGCGGCCAGCGTGGTCAGCTCCGCACCCAGCTCGGCATAGGTGAGCGCGATGTCCTCGTGGCGAACCGCGACGCGCTGCGGTTCCAGATCGGCGACGACCTCGATCAGATACAGCAGATCCGCGATGCCGTAGGCGCCGCGCAGCGCGGGGTGCTCGGTGGACCGGACGGGTGTAACCGACTCTGCATGCGTCATCAGTGGGTTCCTTCCGTGGTGAGCACGCCCTGTGCGCGCAGATGCAGGGCCTCGAGCATCGTGGTGAGTCCGCCGGCGCCGGCGGCGAGAACGCCGGGCAGCAATCCGGCCAGCGCGACATTGATCAGCGCGTCGGGCGTGGCGCTCGCGCCCATGGCCCGGCCGACGGTGACCATCTTGTGGTGCAGTTCCGCGAATCCGATTCCGCGACCGCCGAATTCGACGGCCAGCGAATCGGGTGCCGTTCCGGCGGCGGCGGCGATGAGATCGACCAGATCGCCGGGCAGCCGGGTGGACGCCGCGCGGCCGGTGCGGCGATCGCGTTCCTCGGCGGTGCGAATGTCGATCGCGCGCACGGTGATCGACGGATCCGCCGCCACCGCCCGCACGACCAGCTGTAGTCGTTCGGCGAACAATCGCACCGTGCGCTCGTCGAAGATGTCGGTGGGATAGCAGAATTGCATCCGCAACCGGTGCAGTTCACCGTCCGCGCCGAATTCCTCCAGTGCGGTCAGCTGGAGATCGAATTTCGCCTCCGGCAATGCCGGTTCGAGGGTCTCGACCCGCATGCCGGGCAGCGTGACCGCCGTGGCCGGCAGGTTCTGGAAGGTGAACAGCACCTGGAAGATTGGCGTATACGCGCTGGTGCGGGTGCGGCCCAGCGCCTCCACCACCCGTTCGAACGGCACCTCGGTGCGGCCGAGCGCCGCCAGGTCGCCGTCGCGCACATTCCGCAGCAGTTCGGCGAAACTCGTCCGGGCGTCGATCTCGGTGCGCAGCGCCACGGTGTTGACGAACATGCCGACCAGATCGTCGAGTTCACGGTCCCCGCGCCCGGCGACCGGTGCGCCGACGACGATGTCGGACTGTCCCGACAGCTTCGCCAGCAGCACCGCGAAGGCGGCGTGCATCGTGGAGAACAGTGTGGTTCCGTGTGCTCGCGCGACACCGGACAGCTGCGCGACCAGCGGCTGGTCGAAGGCGAAATCGACCGTCGCGCCGCGCATCTCACGCCGGGCGGGACGCGGGCGGTCGGTGGGCAGCGCCAGCTGCTCGGGGGCGCCGGCCAGCCGGTCGCGCCAGTAACCGAGCTGCTCGGACAGCACGCTGCCCGGGTCGGTGTCGGCGCCGAGCACGGTCCGCATCCATTCGCTGTAGTCGGCGTACTGGACGGGCAGCGGACTCCACTGGGGCGCGGCTCCGGCCAGGCGGCTGGTGTAGGCCGCGATCAGGTCGCGGGTCAGCGGCGCCATCGAGTAGCCGTCGGCACTGATGTGGTGGACCACCACGACCAGGATGTGCTCGTCGTCGGCCACCCGCAGCAGCCGCACCCGCACCGGCGGGGCGGCCGTGACGTCGAAGCCGACGGTGACGATCTCGGCGATACGCTCGTCGATCTCGGTGCGCCGCACCGCAATCGGCTCGATGTCGACCGGTGTGGCGGGCAGCACCTCCTGCACCGGTTCCGGTTGGGCCGAGGTGGTGCGGACTTCCGGATACCGGGTGCGCAGGATGTCGTGGCGGCGAACCAGATCCGCGAGCGCCGCCCGCAGGGCGTCGAGGTCCAGCGCACCGGTGAGGCGCAACGCGACCGGCACGTGATACGCCGCCGAATCCGGGGCGAGCCGATTCAGCACCCACATCCGCTGCTGGGCGAGCGACAGCGGCACCGCCGCGCCGGTGGTCCGCGGCCGCAGCGGCGGACGGACGTCGCGCTCGGCCGCATCGATCCAGGCGGCCAGCGCCGCGACGGTCGGGGCGGTGAAGACCGCGGCCACCGGCACCCGCACGCCCGAGGCCGCACCCAGCCGCGCGGCCAGGCGGGCGGCCGCGAGCGAGTTGCCGCCGAGTTCGAAGAAGTCGGTGCCGGCGCCGATCGGCGACTCGCCGTCGGCGGGCCGTCCGACGACATCGGCGAATTCCGCTGCCACCAGGCGTTCGGTATCGGTGCCCGGTGCCCGGAATTCGGCCTCGGACAGCACCGGGGCGGGCAGCCGATCGCGGTCGACCTTGCCGTTGGCCGTGAGCGGCAGCGCGTCCAGCACCACCACGGCCGCCGGCACCATGTACTTCGGCAGTTCGCTGCCGAGCGCCTCGCGCAGCGTATTCGCGTCGACGTCCGCGCCGGGTACCGCGGCATAGGCGATCAGGCGCGGTCCGGCGCTGCCGTCCGTGCGGGCCACCGCGACCGCGGCCTCGACGCCGGGCCGGCGCAGCAGAGCGGCCTCCACGTCGCCGAGTTCGATCCGGAAACCGCCGATCTTGACCTGGAAGTCGGCCCGCTCCAGATATTCGAGCAGCCCGTCGGTCCGGCGGCGCACGATATCGCCCGTGCGGTACATGCGGCCACCGTGGAACGGATCGGCGACGAAACGCCCCGCGGTGAGCGCCGGTTGTTCCTGATAGCCGCGGGCCAGCTGGTCACCGGCCAGATACAGCTCGCCGGGCACACCCGGCGGAACCGGCCGCAGCCGACGATCGAGCACATGGGCCCGGCTGTTCCACACCGGTGCGCCGATCGGCACCACCGGCTCCGGATCGGCGCCGACCCGGTGCGAGGTGATCGACACGGCGGTTTCGGTGGGGCCGTACAGATTGAACAGCGTTGCGTCGCTGCGGCTTGCGAACTGCCGCGCCGTCGACTGCGGCAGCGTCTCACCGATCGCGAGGACGGCGCGCAGCGTCTGCGGCAGGGCGGTCTCGTCGGCCAGCAGCATGCCCAGCAGCGAGGGCACGGTGAACAGCACGCTGACCCGGTGCCGCCGCATGAGCTCGCGCAGGTGGTCGGGATCGCGTTCGCTGCCCGGCTCGCTGATCACCAGGGCTCCGCCGCTGACCAGCACGGACCAGAACTCCCACACCGAGAGGTCGAAGGTCGCGGGCGTCTTGAGCAGCGTGCGATCAGTCCCGTCGATACCGAATTCCGCCCGCAGCCACAGCAATTGATTGACGATGGCGCCGTGCGAGACCGCCACGCCCTTGGGGCGTCCGGTGGAGCCGGAGGTGAACACGACATACGCGGTGTTCGACGGCCGCAGCGGCGCGACCCGATCGGCAGCGGTGATCGGCGCTCCCGGATGGTCCGGCAGATCCGTGCCGGGATCCACCACCACGATGTCGTCGGGTATCCCCGGCACCGCACCGCTGCCCAGCACACACACCGGCCGCGCGGTCTCGACGATATGCGCGATCCGGTCGGCCGGATGGTCGGGATCGATCGGCACATAGGCGCCACCGGCCTTGGCCACCGCGAACATGGCGATCACCAGATCGACCGAACGGCGCAGCGCCAGCACCACATTCGTCTCCGGACGCACACCGAGGCCGATGAGGTGGCGGGCCAGCCGGTTGACCCGGGTGTCGAATTCGCGATAACTCAGTTCGCTGCCGTTCTCGTCGATCAGAGCCACCGCCGCGGGCTGCGCGGCGACCCGGGCGTCGACCAGATCCACCAGCGTCGCCTCGGGAATTTCCCGCGCCGTCCGGTTGCAGTCCTCGATCACGAACCGGTACTGCTGTTCGCCGAGCAGATCCAGATCGCGGATCCGGGTCGCGGGTGCGGCGGCCACCGTATGCAGGACACGGCTCACCTGGGCGGCGATCCGCTCGGCGGTCTCGGCGGTGAACAGATCGGTCGCGTAGCCGAGTGCCAGCTCGATGCCCGCCGGTGTCCCGGTCTCGGTGTGGTGGTCGACGGCGAACAGATGCAGATCGAATTGCGCGATCTCACTGTCGGATTCGACCTCGGTGACGGTCAGGCCGGGTAGTCGCAGGGTGGCGCGATCGTGGTTCTGGAACGACAGGCCCACCTGCACCAGCGGATGCCGGGCGGTCGAGCGACGCGGATTCAACACTTCGACGAGGCGTTCGAACGGCACGTCGGTATGCGAGAGGGCGGCGATATCGGCCGCCCGTACGGCGTCGAGCAGCGTGTCGAAGGAGGCGTCCACATCGACCGCGGTCCGCAACACCACGGTATTGACGAACATGCCGATGACCTCGTCCAGCGCGGCGTCGTTGCGCCCCGCGACGGGCGTGCCCACCGCGATGTCTCCGGTGTCGCACAGCCGGGCCAGCACCGCCGCGAAGGCCGCGTGCACGACCATGAACACCGTGGCGCCGGCGCCGCGGCCCAATCCGGCCAGCCGCCGGTGCAATTCGGCGTCGACGGCGAATGCGACGCGGCGGCCGTGCAGGCTCTGGCGGGCCGGACGGGGCCGGTCGGTCGGCAGATCGAGCTGATCCGGCAGGCCGGCCAACGTCTCGCGCCAGAACGCGATCTGCCGGGCGGCCACCGATTCGGCATCGTCCTCGGCGCCCAGCAGGCGCTTCTGCCACAGGGCGTAGTCGGCGTACTGCACCGGCAGCGGCGACCAGCCGGGCCGCTCGGAGCGGGCCCGGGCCTCGTAGGCGCGCATCAGATCGGCCACGAAGGGCACGATCGAGGAGCCGTCGGCGCAGATGTGATGCAGCACCGCCGCCAGCACATGCTCGCCCGGGGCGAGTTCGAATACCCGCACCCGCACGGGCACGTCGGCGGTGACGTCGAATCCGGTGCCGAACAAATCCCGGATGCGTCGCGGCAGTGTGTCTTCGGTGACCGGTTCGGCGGTCGCGTCGATGTGGACCCGTTCCGCCGGCAGGATCACCTGGGCCGGTTCGCCGCCGATCTCGGGGTAGACGGTGCGCAGCGATTCGTGCCGGGCCACCACATCGCGCAGCGCCGCACCGAGAGCCTGCCGGTCCAGGTCGCCGGACAGGCGCAGTGCCAGCGGAATGTTGTAGGCGGCCGACGTGCGGTCGAAGCGGTTCAGGAACCACATCCGCTGCTGGGCCGGCGAGAGCGGCAGCCGCGCCGGCCGCTCACCGGCGACCAACGCGGGCCGGGCGCCGCCGGACAGCGCCGCCACCGCGAGGTCGGCGACCCGCGGATTCTCGAACAGGGTGCGCACCGGGACGCTCACACCGAGCGCCGCGCCGATACGGGCGACGGCCTTGGCTGCCGAGAGCGAGCTGCCGCCGAGAGCGAAGAAGTCGTCGTCGGCACCCACCGCGCGCTCGGTATCGATGTCGCCGAGCACCTCGGTGAACACATCCGCCACGATCTGCTCGGCAGCGCTCGTCGGCCGGCGGTAACCCACCGTCTCGAACACCGGCGCCGGCAAGGCGCGCACATCGAGTTTTCCGTTGACGGTCAACGGAATTCGATCCACCGCGACCACAGCCGCGGGAACCATGTGCTCGGGGAGCCGCTCGGCCACCGTGCGACGCACCGACAGCACGTCGAGGCCGGCACCGACCACATATCCGACGATCCGGGCTTCGGCTCCCTCGTCCGCGCGCACCACGACCGCGGCCTGGGCCACCGAATCCACGGCCAGCAGGGCGGCCTCGATCTCGCCGAGTTCCACCCGGAAGCCGCGCAGGTTCACCTGATGGTCGGCGCGACCCAGATATTCGAGGTCGCCGGTCGCGGTCCACCGCGCCAGGTCGCCGGAGCGGTAGGCGAGTGAACCCGCCGTCCCGTAGGGGTCGGCCACGAATCGCCCGGCGGTCAGGCCGGGCCGCCGCAGGTATCCGCGGGCGAGTTGTCCGCCGGAGACGTAGATCTCGCCCGGCACGCCCACCGGCACCGGCCGCAGCCGGGAATCGAGCAGTCGCACGGTCAGACCCGGCAGGGCGCCACCGATCACGCCCGCCGCGCCGGTGTGCGCGTCGATCGGCCGGAACGACACGTGCACCGTGGTCTCGGTGATGCCGTACATATTGATCAGCTGGGGTGTGTGCGGATACCGCGCCAGCCAGTCCCGCAGCCGCGCCGGCTCCAGCGCTTCGCCGCCGAAGATCACGTAGCGCAGGCGATAGTCGGCCGGAGCTTCGGCCAGATCCGCGCTCATCAGCTGGTAGAACGCCGAGGGCGTCTGGTTGAGGACCGTCACGCCCTCGTCGATCAACAGGTCCCGGAACTGCTGCGGCGACCGGGAGGTGAAGTAGTCGACGACGACGATCCGGCCGCCGCGCAGCAGCGCACCCCACAGCTCCCACACCGAGAAGTCGAAGGCGTAGGAGTGGAACAGTGTCCACACGTCGGAGCGGTCGAATTCGAATCGCTCGCGGGAATTGTCCAGCAGCCGAATGACATTGGCGTGCGGCACCTGCACACCCTTGGGACGGCCGGTGGAACCGGAGGTGTAGATGACGTAGGCGGTGTTGTCCGGGCGCAGCGGCGCGCGGCGGTCGGCATCCGTGATCGGCGCGGTGTCCAGCTCCTGCCAGGACACGGTGTCCAGGTCGATCACCGGGCCGTCGAACCAGCCCTGGGCCGCGCCGGCCGCATCGGTGATCGCGCACACCGGCCGGGCGTCGGCGAGGATGTACTCGATCCGGTCGGCGGGGTAATCCGGATCGATCGGCAGATAGCCGGCGCCGGATTCGACGACCGCGAGCAGTGCGACGATCAGGTCCGCCGAGCGCGGAAGCGCCACGGCCACCAGCGTTTCCGGACCGGCGCCCGCCGCGATCAGGCGCCGCGCGAGGCCGTGGGCCCGGTCCGCGAGTTCGCCGTAGGTGAGGATCGCGTCGCCGGCGCGCACCGCGATCGCCGTTCGGTCGGCGCGCGCGGCCGCCGCGAAACGCGTGGCGATGGTGGTCGTTTCGGCGCGGTCGGCGCCGCTGACGGACCATTCGTACAGCGCGCGATGCTGTTCCTCGGCGCTGAGCAACTGGATGTCGCCGACCACGACGGTGTGATCGTGGCTGACCGCGGCCAGTACCTGCTCGAAGCGCCGCGCCAGCTCCGCGATCGTCGACGCGTCGAAAAGGTCTGTGGCATAGGTGATCTCGACCGACATTCCGCCCGCGCGGCCGTCGTCGTCGATGGACTCGACCAGCGTGAACTGCAGGTCGAACGCGACCGCTGCCGCGTCGACGGGCTCGGGCGTGACGTGCAGTCCCGGCAGCTCGACCTCGGGCAGGGTGAAGTTCTGGAAGGTCAGCGCCACCTGGAACAGCGGATGGCGGCTCGCGGTGCGGGCCGGCGCCAGCATCTCCACCACCTGCTCGAACGGCACGTCGACCTGTGACAGGGACGAAATATCCTGGGCGCGAACGGTATCGAGCACCGTGTGGAAGTGCTCGCGACTGTCGATCTCGCTGCGCAACACGATGGTGTTGACGAACATGCCGACCATCGGATCCAGCGCGGCCTCGCCACGCCCGGCCACCGGGGTGCCGATCGCGATGTCGGAGGTGCCCGACATGCGCGACAGCAGTACCGCCAGCGCGGCATGCACCGTGCTGAACAGGGTGGTCTCGTGTTTGCGGGCGAGTTCGCCCAGTTCGCTGTGCAGATCGGAGTCGATCTGGAAGCGGTGGCTGCCGCCGCGATACGACGGCGTCGCCGGACGCGGACGGTCGGTGGGCAGTTCCAGCTGTTCCGGCAGCCCGGCCAGGCGGGTGCGCCAGAATTCGCGCTGGCGGAAGAGTTCGGATTCCGGATCGGCCGGATCGCCGAGGACCTCCGCCTGCCACAGCGTGTAGTCGCGGTACCGCACCGGCAGGGCCTGCCAGCCGGGTGCGTGCCCGGAGCGGCGTGCGGCGTATGCGGTCGTCACATCGGCGGCCAGAGGGGCCAGGGAAAGGCCGTCGGCGCAGATGTGGTGCAGGACCAGCAGCAGCACGTGATGATCGCCGGACAGCGCGAAAAGCTCTGCGCGCAGGCCGGTCTCGGCGGTGAGGTCGAAGTCGGTGGCGCAGATCCCGGCGATGCGCTCGGCCAGCGTCTGCTCGCTCACCGCGGCCACGCGCAACGCCGGGATCTGCGCCGCGGCGGGCTCGACGACCTGCACCGGTCCGTCTGCGGTATCGGGGTAGCGGGTGCGCAGCGTCTCGTGCCGTTCGACGACATCGGCCAGGGCCGCGCGCAGGGCGTCGACATCCAGATCTCCGCGCAACCGCAGTGCCAGCGGGATGACGTCGACCGCGGCCGCCGCCCGTTCGTCGGCGCGGTAGCGGTTGAGGAACCAGATCCGCCGCTGCGCCGCCGAGAGCGGCACCTGCTCCGGGAGCGTGCGCGCGGTCAGCGGGGCGCGCGCGCCGGTACCGGCCAGCAGCTCGGCGCGCGCCGCCAGCTCGGCCACCGTGGTGGCCTCGAACAGCAGGCGCACCGGCAGCTGGGTGTCCAGCGCGGCGCCGATGCGGGCCAGCACCTGGGTGGCGAGCAGCGAATTGCCGCCGAGGTCGAAGAAGTCGTCGTCGCGACCCACGCGCTCGGCGCCGAGCACCTCCGCGAAGACCTCGGCGACAACGGCTTCGGCCGCCGTGGCCGGCGCGTGGTATTCGCGCGCCTGCCAGACCGGATCGGGCAGGGCGCCGCGGTCCAGCTTGCCGGAGCCGTTGAGCGGGAACGCGTCGAGGACGACGTACGCCGCCGGGAGCATATAGGCCGGTAGTCGCCGCGCCAGTGCGGCCTTCACCGCGTCGACATCGATGCCGGCGCCCTCGGCGGGCAGCAGGTACGCGACCAGCCGGTCGCCGGTCTGCGGGTCGGGGCGGACGACCACCACGGCCCGATCGATCCCGGGCACGGCGGTGAGCGCCGCTTCGATCTCACCCAATTCGATGCGCAGGCCGCGCACCTTGACCTGAAAGTCCGTGCGGCCCAGATACTCCAGTTCACCGCGGGGATTCCACGCGACCAGGTCGCCGGTGCGGTAGAGCCGCTCCCCGGTGCCGAACGGATCGGCCACGAAACGTTCTGCGGTGATGTCGGGGCGGCCGACGTACCCTTCGGCCAACTGCGTTCCGGCCAGGTACAGCTCACCGGCGACGCCGACCGGCACCGGGCGCAACCGCGCGTCCAGCACGTACAGCCTCGTGTTGAACACCGGGCGGCCGATCGGCACGGTCGTGGTGTCGGTGTCGACGACCTCGTGGTGAGTGACGTCGACCGCGGCCTCGGTCGGCCCGTAGAGGTTGTGCAGTCGCGCCCCGGTCGCCGCCCGCACGCGCTGCGCGACCTCCGCCGGCAGCGCCTCACCGGAGGCGAACACCGTCCGCAGCGAACCGGGCCGCGCGTGCGCGAGGAACACCGCGAGCATCGAGGGCACGAAATGCGCTACCGAAATATGTTCGGCGCGAATCACTTCGGCGAGGTAGGCGGGGTCGCGATGGCCGTCGGGCCGGGCCACCACGAGCCGGGCGCCGACCTGCAACGGCCAGAAGAACTCCCACACCGACACATCGAAGGTCGCCGGAGTCTTCTGGAGTACGACATCGCAGGCGGTCAGTTCGTATTCGGACTGCATCCACACCAGCCGGTTCACGATCGCCCGGTGGCTCACCGCCACACCCTTGGGCCGGCCCGTCGACCCGGAGGTGAACAAGACGTAGGCGGGATGGCCCGGCAGCAGCGGTCGCAGGCGGTCGGCGTCGGTGAGCGGCGCCGACGAGTAGTCGCCGGTGTCGAACAGGTCGATGTCCAGGATGGCGCAGTGACTGACCAGACCGCTGGTATCGAGATCGAGTCCGTCGGTGGAGCGGGTCAGGACGCACACCGGTCGCGCGGTGCGCAGGACGTCACCGGTGCGGTGGGCCGGGTGGTCGGGGTCGAGCGGTACGTAGGCCGCGCCCGCGGCGACCACCGCGTACATGGCGACCACCAGGTCGTCGCTGCGGCGGATACCCAGTGCCACGGTGCGCCCGGGGCCGACGCCGATCGACACCAGCAGCCGCGCCAATCGATTCACCCGCGCCGAGATCTCGGCGTAGGTCCATGCGGCGCCCTCGAAACGCACGGCGACGGCATCCGGGCTGCGGCGCGCCTGCTCGGCGAACAGATCGGCCAGCGTGGTCGCCGGCACCTCGTGCGCGGTGTCGTTCCACGTCACCAGGGTCTGTTCGCGTTCGGCGGCCGACATCGGTTCGATATCGCCGACCGGCCGTTCCGGCTGCGTGACCAGGGCTTCGAGTACCAGGCGGAACCGGCGCGCGAATCCCGCGATCGTGGGCTCGTCGAACAGGTCCGTCGCATATTCGAAGACCGCTGCCAGGCTGCCGTCGGCCTGTTCCTCGGCCGTCAGGTGGAGGTCGAATTTGGCTGTGCCGGAATCGAGTTCGAGCGTCGTCGCGCACAGGCCGGGCAGCCGCGGTGCGCCGGCGGCGGCCTGGCGCAGATCCAGCATCACCTGGAACAGCGGATGCCGGGCCGCCGAGCGCATCGGGTTCAGCACCTCGACCAGACGCTCGAACGGGACGTCTCGGTGGGCGAAGGCGCGCAGGTCGCCGTCGCGCACCGTGTCGAGCAGTGCGGTGAACGAGGACTCGGGCGCGACGTCGGCACGCAGCACCAGCGTATTGACGAACATGCCGACCAGATCGTCGAGCGCGGCCTCACCCCGGCCGGCGATCGGCGTACCGATCGCGATATCGCGCTGCCCGGACAGTTTCGCCAGGATCACCGCGAACGCGGCGTGCAGCGCCATGAAGAAGGTGGCGCCGGTCCGCTCGGCGTGGGTTCGCAGCGCGGAGACGGTCTCGGCGGGCAGCGCGAATCGGTACCGGGCCCCGCGGCCCGTCGCCGTCGCCGGCCGCGGCCGATCGCCCGGCAGAGCCAGCACATCGGGCAGGCCCGCCAGTTCGGCTGCCCAGAACCGGATCTGCTCGGCGATGGGCGAATTCGGATCGTCTTCGGAGCCCAGCACGGCCCGCTGCCAGAGCGCGTAGTCGGCGTACTGCACCGGCAGCGCCGGCCACTGCGGTGTCCGACCGGCCGTACGCGCGGCGTAGGCCTGCATCAGATCCCGCGTCAGCGGCGCGATCGACCAGCCGTCCGCCGCGATGTGGTGAATCGAGACGACGAGTACGTGCACGTCGGCGGCGCAGCGCAGCAGTGCCGTCCGGATCGGCGCCTGGTCACGCACCACGAAGGCGACGGCCGCCTCGGCCCGCAGACGCTGCGCCAATTCGTCCTCGTGCACCGGCTGCGGTGTCAGGTCGACCACCACGTCCGCCGGATCGAGCACCTCCTGGTGGGGCACCCCGTCGACGGCGGGATAGCGGGTTCGCAGGGCCTCGTGCCGTGCCAGCACATCGCGCACCGCCGCGGCGAGTGCGGTGATGTCCAACGTCCCGTGCAGCCGGATGGCGGTGGTCAGATTGTCGACCGCCGATTCGGTGTCGAACTGGTTGCGGAACCACATCCGCTGCTGCGCGTAGGACAGCGGCAGCGATTGCGGCCGCGGCCCGGCGGTCAGTGCGAGGTGGCGGCGTGGGGCCGAATCCCGCAGTCGCCGAGCGAGTTTCGCGACACCCGGGTTTTCGAACAGCAGGCGCACCGGGACCTCGCGGTCCAGCGTCTCGGCCAGCCGTGCCGAAACCTGGGTGGCTACCAGCGAATTGCCGCCGAGGGCGAAGAAGTCGTCGTCGAGTCCGACCTGTTCGACACCCAGTACACCGGCCAAGACCGCCGCGACCGCCTTCTCCTCGGCGCTCTCCGGCGCCCGGAACCGTTCGGCGGCCAGCACGGGATCGGGCAGGGCCGCGCGATCGAGTTTGCCGGACGCCGTGAGCGGCATGGCCGCCAGCGCGACGTACGCGCTCGGCACCATGTACGAGGGCAGCCGATCCCGCAACCGGCTCTCGGCGAGGGTCTGCGGATCGCCGTCGCACACGACATACGCCACCAGCAGATCACCGGCCCGATGCCGGTACACCCGCACCGCGGCGGCGTCGATTCCCGGCGTGGCCAGCAGGGCCGCCTCGATCTCGCCTAGCTCGATGCGCTGGCCCCGCACCTTCACCTGGAAGTCGCTGCGGCCCAGATATTCCAGTTCCCCGGTGCGGAGACGGCGTACCAGGTCACCGGTGCGGTACATGCGCGCGCCGGCGGGGCCGAACGGATCGGCCACGAATCGCTGGGCGGTCGCGCCGGTCCGTCCCTGGTAACCGCGGGCGACCTGCGCACCGGACAGGTACAGCTCGCCGATCACCAGATCGGGGACCGGCCGCAGCTGCTTATCGAGCACCAGAATATGGCTGTCGCGCACCGGTTTACCGATCGGCGCCGGGCCGGTGCGGTCGGGTGTGATCGGGGCGTGGGTGGCGTGCACGGTGAATTCCGTGGGCCCGTACAGATTGTGTACCGCGGCATCGCTCACCGCGGCGAACGCGCGCACCGCCGCACCGTTGAGCGCCTCGCCGGCGACGAGAACACAACGCAGCGTGCGGATATCGGCCGGCGCCACGGTGTTCGCGAAGGTCGCCAGCATCGACGGTACGAACGAGGTCATGGTCACGGCGTGCCGGGCGATCGTCGCCGCCAGATAGGCGGTGTCGCGGTGCCCGTCCGGGGTGGCCACCACGAGCCGCGCTCCGCTGCTCAGCGGCGCGAACAGCTCCCACACCGAGACGTCGAAGGTGGCCGGGGTCTTGAACAGCACCACGTCCCGCTCGCCGATCCCGTACTCGGCGGTGATCCATGCGATCTGGTTGTCGAGCGAACCACGCTGGACGGCAACACCTTTCGGCGTCCCGGTGGACCCGGAGGTGAAGATGACGTACGCGGTGGCGGCCGAGCGCACCGGGGCGAGCCGGTCGGCGTCGGTGAGCGGGCGATCGGACAGGCCGTCCCATTCGAGCGCATCGATCGCGATCTGCCGGACGTCGAGATCGGGCGCGTCACCGGCGGTCAGCATGCACACCGGCGCGGCGGTCTCGGCCATCTGCCGCAATCGGGCGGTCGGCTGATCCGGGTCGACCGGCACGTAGGCACCGCCGGCGGCCAGTACGGCGTAGGCGCCGATCACCAGCTCGGCGGACCGGCGCATACCCAGGACGACCAGCGATTCCGGCCCGACGCCCGCGCCGACGAGATGGCGCGCCAGGCGGTTGATCCGGGCCGACAGCTCGGCATAGGTGTAGTGCCGCTCGCCGTCGACCAGGGCGACCGCGTCGGGTCGCAGAAGCACCTGCCGCTCGAATGCGGTGAGCACGCCGGGGGCGGATTCCTCGGCGCCGCGACGGCCGGATTCGATCGCGCGCCGCAGCTCGGTCGCATCGAGCAGCGGCAGCTGCCCCACCGCGCGGGTGGGCTCGGCGACCGCATGGGCGAGCAGTTGCCGCCACCACCGCGCATAGCCCGCGATGGTGTCCGGCTCGAAAAGATCTGTGGCGTAGGTGAACTCCGCCGTGATCCCCGCCGGTGCCGGACCTTCCCCGGGACCGGCACCGGCGAAGCTTTCGGTGACCGTCAGTTGAAGGTCGAACTTGGTCACCGCCGTGTCCAGGGTACTCGTCCGCACGGACAATCCGGGTAACTCGACGGCGATGTCCTGAGTGTCGGCCACACCCAGCATCACCTGGAACAACGGATGCCGGGCCTGCGATCGGACCGGGTTGAGCGCCTCCACCAACTGTTCGAAGGGCAGATCGGCGTGGGCGAAGGCACCCAGGTCCACCGCCCGGACCCGTTGCAGCAGAGCGGTGAACGGTTCGTCGGCCGCCACTCGGGTGCGCAGCACCAGCGTGTTGACGAACATGCCGATCAGATCGTCGAGTTCGCGGTGACCGCGACCGGCGACCGGGGTGCCGATCACGATGTCCTCGCCACCCGAGACGCGTGCGAGCAGCGCGGCCAGCGCGCCGTGCAGCACCATGAATGTCGAAACACCCTGGGCGCGGGCGAGTTCGGTGATCGCCGCGTGCAGGTGCGCGGGAAGGTCGAAGCGGTAGGTGGCGCCCCGGCCGCCGGCCACCGCGGGCCGCGGCCGATCGGCGGGCAAGTCCAGCTGGTCGGGAATTCCCGCCAGCGTGTGCGACCAGTAGCCGAGCTGCTGGGCGGCCAGGGAATCGGTATCTTCGGAATCACCCAGCCGATCTCGTTGCCACAGCGCGTAATCGGCGTACTGCACCGCCGGCGGCGCCTCGACGGCATCGACTCCCGACCGGCGCAGGCTGTAGGCCGCGGCCACATCCCGCGCCAGCACCGGCAGCGACAGTCCGTCCGCGGCGATGTGATGCAGCACGATCGCCAACGCGACATCTTCAGCGGACAACTCGAAAATTAACGCGCGCAACGGGATTTCGGCGGCCAGATCGAAGCCGCGCGCGGCCAGCCGGGCCAGCTCGGCGTCGAGGCCCTCCGCGGCAACGGTTTCCACCGCGAAGGTTTCCGGGCCCACGTGTTCGGCGGGAAGAATATGCTGCCGCGCCACGAGGTCGTCGTCCGCGGGAAAGACCGTGCGCAGCACCTCGTGCCGGGCCACCACATCGGCGAGGGCCGAGCGCAGGGCATCGGTATCGACCGCACCGGTCATCCGGACCACGAACGGCATGTTGTAGCCGGCGCTGTCCTGCTCGAACCGGTTGAGGAACCAGATGCGCTGCTGTGCGGGCGAGAGCGGCAGCACCCGCGGACGCGTCCCCGCGACCGGACCCGCGCTCTCGTGCATGTCCTCGGTTTCGAAGGCGCGGTCGATCAGCTCGGCCAGCGCCTCGACCGTGGTGGCCTCGAACAGTTCCCGCACACCGAGGGCGCAGCCGAGATCGGCGTTCAGTCGCGCCGCCACCTGCGTCGCGACCAGCGAATTGCCACCCAGGGCGAAGAAGTCGTCGTCGAGTCCGATGCGCTCACGGCCGAGCACCTCACCGAGCACCTCGGCGACGGCCCGTTCCGAGACCGACTGCGGTCGGCGGTACCGTCCGGCGGTTCGCTCGGGCGCGGGCAACGCGGCCCGATCGAGTTTGCCGGAGGCGTTGACCGGCAGTGATGCCAGCATCACGTAGGCCGCCGGCGCCATATAACCGGGCAATTCCCGCGCGGCCGCGCTGCGCACCCGCGCCACGTCGACCGCGCCGGCGGTGGTTTCGACCAGATAGGCGACCAGTTGCGCACCGGTCCCGGCATCGTCGCGCACCACGACCACCGCGCGCGCGACCCCGGGCACCGCGCCGAGCACCGCTTCGATCTCGCCGAGTTCGATCCGCAGGCCGCGCAGCTTGACCTGGAAATCGGTGCGGCCCAGATAGTCGAGCTCGCCGTCGGCGGTCCAGCGGACCAGGTCCCCGGTGCGATACATCCGCGCCCCGGGGCCGGCCTCCGATTCACTGTCCGCGAACGGATCGGCGACGAACCGTTCGGCGGTCAGCTCCGGCCTCCCGACGTAGCCCCGGGCGAGCTGAACCCCCGACAGATACAGCTCACCCGGAACGCCGACGGGCACCGGCCGTAACCGTGCGTCGAGCACGTACAGCCGGGTGTTGAAGACCGGTGCGCCGATCGGCACACCGGTGGTATCGAGCGGGCCCACCTGATGCGCGGTGACATCGACCGCCGCCTCGGTGGGCCCGTACAGATTGTGCAGCCGCGCGCGCGGCGCGACGGCGAGCAG
The DNA here is from genome assembly GCF_003023875.1 of Nocardia sp. MDA0666. NCBI lineage: Bacteria > Bacillati > Actinomycetota > Actinomycetes > Mycobacteriales > Nocardiaceae > Nocardia > Nocardia sp. MDA0666. The sequence continues at coordinate 62,228 of NZ_PYHT01000025.1, read as the reverse complement.
TCGCTGTGCCAGCGGCCCGGGCAACGCTTCACCCGATGCGAACACCGCCCGCAGCGAACCCAACGCGGAGCCGTCGACCACACCGCCGAGGAACGCGGCGAGCATCGAGGGCACGAAATGCGCGATGGTGACACCGAATTCGGCGATCGCCGCACGCAGATAGGCCGGATCGCGATGCCCGTCGGGCGAGGCCAGCACCAGGCTCGCGCCGGCCTGCAACGGCCAGAAGAACTCCCACACCGACACGTCGAATGTGGCGGGGGTCTTCTGCAATACGACGTCGGCGGCGGTGAGCCGGTAGGCGCTCTGCATCCAGACCAGCCGGTTGACGATCGCGGCGTGCGTGACCGCGACGCCCTTCGGCCGTCCGGTGGAGCCCGAGGTGAAGATGACGTACGCGGGATGCTGCGGCCGCAGCGGCGAGACGCGCTCGGAGTCGGTGACCGGCCGATCGGACAGCGCCGACAGGTCCAGTGCGTCGATGTCGATCCATCGGGTGTCGCCGTCACCGTGATCGGAGACGGTGGTCAGCACGCAGACCGGCTTCGCGGTCTCGAGCACGTACCCGATGCGTTCGGCGGGATGATCGGGGTCCAGCGGCACATACGCCGCACCGGCCGCCAGCACCGCGTACATCGCGACCACGAGCTCCGGCGAACGCCGAATATGCAGTGCCACCGTGGTTTCCGGTCCGGCACCGCGCGCGATCAGGTGGCGCGCGAGCCGGTTGACCTCGGCCGCGAACCCGGCGTAGCCGAGGGTCCGCGGGCCGCGCAGCGCGACGGCCTCCGGGGTCCGCGCGACCTGACGCTCGAACATCGACACCAGGGTCGCGTTCGCCCCCGCCGACTCGGTGATGTCCACCTCGGTGGCGTTCCAGATCCGGAGGCTGACCTCACGCTCCAGATCGGTGGTGACGGCCACCGACGACAGCGGCCGCTCGGGATCGAGGTCGACCAGCCGCTCGAGGAACCGGACGAAGCGTGCGTGATGGCGGGCGATGTCGTCGGCGCCGTACAGATTCGGGTTGGCCTCGAAGTCCACGTGCACGCGGTCGCTGTCGCCGTAGTAGACGTTGAGGCTCATATCCTCGACCGGCCCGGTCGAGAGCACGTGATAGCGGCCGACGGTATCGCCCAGGGTCAGATCGCTGCGGAACAGCATGATGTTGGCCAGCGGCCCGAACAGCGCGCGCCGGGTGGCCAGGCCTTCCATTCCGGCGTCGCGGCGGATGTCCTCGTGCCGGTAGCGCTGATGCCGCAGGGCACCGGCGACCTCGACCCGGGTCTGCTGCAGCAGTTGCGCCCAGGTGGCGTCGCCGACCTGCAGCCGCAGCGGGACGATATTGGAGAGCATGCCGGCCGAACGCCGCATCACCGCGGTCGTGCGGGCGGTGACCGGCAGGCTCAGCACCGCCTCGTCGCGTCCGGTCAACCGGGCCAGATAAGCCGCGAAGGCCGCGAGCAATACCACCGCCGCGCTCGAATCATGCGCTGTCGCAAGGTCGTTCATCCGGGTGACGACCTTGTCCGACAGGCGGCGGCCGTGCACCAGGTTCCCGGCCGCACGGGGTGCGGTGCGGCCGTTGAGGGTGGTCGCGCCGTCCAGATCGCGGACCCGCTCACCCCAGTACTGCCGGTCCGAGCCGAATCGGGTGCTGTCGCGGTAGCCGTGTTCGCCCTCTACCAGCGAATCGAGGCTGCCCGCCTTGGCCGGTTCGGGTTCGACGCCGCGCAGTTCGGCGGTGTAGCGCTCGGCGACGCGCATGGTGTTGGTCAGGGCGCCGAATCCGTCGAGAACGATGTGGTGGGCGCGCAGATACCAGAACCATCGCCGTTCGCCGACCCGCAGCACGGCCCCGGCGAACAGCCGGTCCGTCAGCAGATCCACCGGTCGCGTGTAGTCCGCGCGCATCCAGTCGTGGGCGGCGGCGACCGGATCGGGAGCATCGCGCAGATCGACCGGCACGATGTCGACGGGAAGCCGCGGGTCCACGCACTGATACGGCTCGCCGTCGGTTTCGCCGAGCCGCACCACCGTGGACCCGAACTCCCGTGCCGCGTCGCCCGAGACCTTTTGCAGGACTTCGACATCGAGGTCGCCGTGCACGTCGACGTACTGGGCGATATTGATCGGAGTTCCCGGGTCGAGCAGCTGGGCGTACCAGACTCCGAGCTGCGCCGGTGTCAACGGGAACGGCGACGGATCCGACGTGGTCTCGGCACCGTGACTTTCCCCCGGACCGAATCCGCTCAACTCCGAACCCTGCACCAGAGCCTCCTCGATTGACGAAATACCCAGCGACCGAACGCTTTTCGGGCAGCACGAAATAAGCCCCGGGCCCCGCGCGACGACGCGGACCCTGGCTTTGCCACGGTTGGTTCGGCGAATACACCTCACGCGATCGCGAAGGTGTGAAAGAGCGAAATGGTTTGTGTCTCAGTAATTTCGGTGAACCGGTGCGGTCACCAACTCATCCTCGAACTCGACTTCCTCCAACATCGCGGCCCCGAGCTCCCGCGGCCTCATCTCCTGCATCGGCCGGTGGCGACTTACGCCACCGATGCAGCGAACACTAGGCCGAAGACTAATAAAAAGGAACGAGATCCTTCAAAAAAACTCGGACTAGCGTCCAATTCGGTCGATATCCGGGCAGAGATGTGCCCGAAACCACACTGTGACCTGTTTGTGTGAGTCAGGACACTTTCAGACGCGGAGCCTACGAGCCGAAACGTTGCATCTGCGTTGCATCGGCGCCCATCCGCCGGTCGAGCACCCGAATTTTGGCCTCGATCTGGGCATACAGAGCGGAATCGCGATCCGCGGTGGCTCGATAGGCGACCCACGCGGCGGCATCGTCACGGCCCTCGGCGCCCGAGGTCCACCGGCTCAGCACGGCAGCGTCACCGGAACGTAACACCGCGGTCCGCAGCCGCACCCGCAATTCATCGCGGATGTCTATAACTCCGGGAGCGGTCGAACGGGGCAGCACCGGTCCGGTGTAATGGCGGACCGCACTGTGCACATCCCCCGAATCCAGCGCCGCGCGCAGCGCCTCCACGTCCGTGGACACCGGCACCCGCAACCGATACGGCCGCGAACCGAAGACGTCCGGGCCGACCACCGAGCGCAGCCGCGACATGGCGGCCCGGATGGTGGCGTTGTCGAGGTCGGTGTCGTCGAGCAGCAGCGCCAGATGATCGGCGGACAGACCTTCGGCATGTTCGGCCAGCAACAGCAGGATCTCGGCATGCCGCTGCGACAACGCGATACGCTCGCCGTCTACCGACAGCTGCGGCTGGCCCAGACCCAGCACCTCCAGCGCCAGCCGGCCGGCGGTCCGCGGCGGCGACGAATGATCCACGGGCGCACGACGATCCGCGCCGCGCTGTTCGGTGCGCACGGCCGCGAGCACCAGATCCATCTCCGCTGCGGTCGCGGCGGCCTTCACCAATGCCAGTATCTCCGGGCGGGCGACGCGCACGCCGCCGGCGATCATCAGCACGCCGACCAACCGGCCGTCCGGATCGTGGACGGGCGCGGCCGCTCCCGTGAGCTGATGCATCCGGTGCAGGAAATGTTCCGGGCCGTGGATCCAGGTGGCGCGGCCGGTACGAACCACCAGTCCGACCGCATTCGTACCGATGCGGCGTTCGGACAGGTCGTCGCCCTCGCGCAGGCCGACCTCGGCGGCGGCCTCGACCCGGTCGGGATTGCCGTGCACCGAGAGCACCCGGCCGAACTGGTCGGCGACGACCACGATCAGCCCGATGCCGGTGGCGTCCTGCAGCAGCAACTTGTCGACCAGTGGCATCACCGTGGCAATCGGATGGTTGTCGCGGTAGCGCTGCAGATCGGCACCGCGCAGGCCGCGGCCGTCGAGCACGTCCATGGGATCGACCCCGCCGCGCACACTGCGCAGCCAGGACTCCAGTACCAGCGGACGCAGCAATCCGGGCAGCTGATTGAGCTGATCGCCCCCGACACTGAGGTAACCGTGGGCCTGAGCGGCATAGGCTTCCAGCGCACCGAGCTGTGTCCCGGGTTCGACCCTGCCCTCGGGACGGTTATCGCCTGTGAGATTGCTGACCATTTGCCTTTCTTTCCCGTCCCACACTGTACCGGCGGGTCAGGAAGGGCATGGGCGAAGCATACGGTTTGTCCGACAGGTCACACCGGCGCCGGATCGCGACGAAATGTGAGGTAGACGGCATATCGGGGCCACATGTGACCCCGGCCATCAATGCCGCGGAACGGCCGGGCGCAGCGCGGCCACATTGCGCGCACGCAGCGCGCCCGACCAGAGGCCGGTTCCGTAGGCGAGGTCGTCGAGCCGCTTGCACATCAGATATCGCACCGGATCCAGGCCACCGGCATCGCGATGGGTGAACCAGTCGGCCAGTCCGTCGGCGAGCGCCAGCGCCACCGCGAGCCGGCGGATGCGCCGGGAGGCGATCATCGCCAGCACTGTCACCGGCCAGTAGTGCCGGCACAGGGCCGAGACGATCCGCCACACCCCGGCGGAGAAACCGCGGGCCAGGTGGATGGCCGCCACCCGCGTCGGATTGTCGAGTTCCGCGAACACCCGCCGCAGCCGGATCAGCGCGGCGAGCAGCGTGGCGAGCCCGCCCAGGATTCCGGCGCGCGACGCGGTGGCCAGCAGCGCGGTCGCGGCGATGGTCCAGAACGGCACGGACAGCGGAGCGACCATCCCGGCGTGGCGGCGGGCCAGCGGCGCCGCACTCGCACCGTGAGAGACCTTGCGGCCGAACCACTTACCGAACGAGGCCGGTTGATCGCAGGCGACGTGCGCGGCCGGCTCGTACCGCAACCGCCAGCCGGCGCGCTCGAGCCGCCAGCACAGATCGACATCGGCGGCCGAGCGCATCTGCTCGTCGAATCCCCCCTCGGCCAGCAGTGCGTGGCGCCGCACCAGCAGCGCCGCGCCCGGCGCGTACGACACCGAGCCGCGCGAGCTGACCGCGGTTTCCCGGCGGCCGAAATCCAGGGACGACCGCGCGCTCTCGTAGCGGCCCAGCACACTGGCGTCCGGCTCGCGCGCCACGATGCGCGGAGCGACCAGGGCGACCTCGGGATCGCTGAAATGTCCGAGCATCACCTCCAGCCAGCCCGCGCGCGGGACCACATCGGAATCCAGGAATGCGACGAATTCCGTTGTCGCCGCCCGCAGTCCGGCATTGCGCGCGGCGACCACGCCCTGCCGCGAATCGTGGCGCAGCACGGTGACGCGGCAACGTCCCCCGGTGCGCGGAATGCGGACGGGCCGGTCGGAACCGTCGTCCACGACCACCACACTGTGCCCGCGCAGGGTCGACAGCAGCCGCTGCAGCCCGGCGGCGTCGTTGCAGTGCGGCACCACGACCGTGACCTCTTCGGGCGAGGGCAGCAGGCGCGGACGCGGGTTGGCCACCCCGGAGTCGAGCAGCCGTCTGGCAACCACCGCGGACTGGGGATCCGTCACTTCGAGATACCCGTCACCGATCAGGGCGGCCGCTTCCGGAGCAAGTTTCAGCAACCTCGTCGGCGAGCCGCCGACCAAGAGCCGTCCACCGGAATAGGTGCGCACCCGAGGATCGATTCGCACCCCGAACCCGTTGGGCAGTCGATCATGGCGCATTCCAAGAATGCTATGCGCTAACCGCCCGCCGGGCATCCCGTGTCGAAAAAAACGGATCGAATTCGATACGAAACCGGCGGCAACGCACCGGCTCCGGCGTTGCGCGGGTGTCAATGACCATCGACGCTATGTAGCTATCTCACGGCAACATTCACTTCATGATCAACGAGATCCCGCGCGGGACGCGGTAGTTCATCTCCGGCTACTACCGCGTGACGTGCGCCGTCGCGGTGTGCGCCGATCTCCTCCACGTACCGGGCCGCCACCACGAACGCGCACTCTAGACTGCGGAAGGCAAGCACGTTGAACAGCAGATGACGGGTGGCCGTCGGGCGGGCTGCGCAGGTCTAGAGGTGGCATGGGAGTCGGACGGATGCAGACGAGCGGGGGCGGCAACACACTCTCGGAAGCCGAGATAGTCGAGGCCGCATTGCGTGTGGTGCGCGCCGACGGCGTGGAGAAGCTGTCGATGCGCCGGCTCTCCCGCGAACTCGGCGTTTCGCCGATGGCGCCCTACTACTACGTCGCCGACAAGCGCGAACTGCTGGATCTGGTGGCCAGCGCGGCCCTCACCGGAGTGCGGACTCCACCGCCGGAATTCGGCACCTGGCAGCAGCGCCTGCGCGAACTCATCGATCAGATCGACGAGAAGCTGCGTAAACACCCGGGCCTTGGCGATGTGCTGATCGAACAGACGCTGGGCAAACAGCTCGATCTGATCGCCGCTGTGATGGAAATCCTGTCCGATGCGGGGTTCGAGGATCGCAATGTGCTCGCCGCCTATGCCACCATTCACACGTATCTGTTCGGCCGCGCCCGGGTCAATCCGCGGGACCGATCCGCGCTGGTCGACATGCCGCTTCCCGAAGCCGTCGAGCGGGCCGTCAAGCACATGGGCGATCTGCGCGGCAAATACTCCTACGACTTCGGCATGGATGTGCTGATCGCGGGGCTCGAGGCCCAGCTTGTCCGGCAGCGGGACGGCCACGTATCATAAATTAGAACACGTTCTAGTTTACCTGCTCCAGTGCCCGGCCCCGAGAGGACACCATGACCACCGCCGATCCCGTCGTACCGCACAGCTCACGTTCGGCCGTGCTGCGGGTCGCCGCTGTCGTCAACGAGACGGCCGACGCCTGTTCGCTGGTCTTCGACGTGCCCGAAGATCTGCGCGAGCGCTTCGCCTATCAACCCGGCCAGTTCCTGACGCTGCGCATCCCGAGCGAGCGCACCGGTTCGGTCGCGCGCTGCTATTCGCTGGCCAGCTCGCCGCACACCGATGTCCAGCCGAAGGTCACCGTGAAGCGCACGATCGACGGATACGCGTCGAACTGGGTGTGCGACAACGTCAAAGCCGGTGACGAGATCGAGGTGCTGCCGCCCTCCGGCGTCTTCACACCGAAGGATCTGGACGAGGATCTGCTGCTGTTCGCGGCCGGCAGCGGTGTCACCCCGGTGATGTCGATCCTGAAATCGGCTCTGGCCCGCGGCAACGGCCGGATCGTGCTGGTCTACGCCAACCGCGATCCGGAATCGGTCATCTTCGCCGACGAACTGCGCGAACTCACCGACAAGAATCCGCAGCGGCTCGTGGTGGTGCACTGGCTGGAGACGCTGCAGGGGCTGCCGACCGCCGACGGACTGGCCGCGCTGTGCACCCCGTACACCGGTTTCCGCGCCTTCATGTGCGGGCCGAAGGCGTTCATGGACCGGGTGCACGACGCACTGGCCCAGCTGGAGGTGCCGCGCAACCGCACCCACGCCGAGGTCTTCAATTCGCTGTCCGGCGATCCGTTCGCCGCCGGCGCCCCGGTCGAGGTCAGCGAGGAGGACGCCGCCGACGCGGCCACCGTGGAGGTCGAACTCGACGGCGAAACCCATTCCATGCAGTGGCCGCGCCGCCAGACCCTGGTCGACATCATGCTCGCCAAGGGTCTGGACGTGCCGTACTCCTGCCAGGAGGGCGAATGCGGCTCCTGCGCCTGCACGGTGCTGGAAGGCAAAGTGGAGATGGACAATTCGGAGATTCTCGATCCGGAGGACATCGAAGCCGGATACATCCTCGGCTGCCAGGCGCATCCGGTCACCGATCATCTGAAGATCCAGTTCTGAGGACCGTCGCCGCCGTGGCCGACCTGCGGACCGGGCACGGCGGGCGGATCTACGGCGACTGCCGTTGCGCCCGATAGGCCGCGCGCGCCTCGGGTTCCAGATGTTCGGTGGCGTAACTCAACGCCGTGCGGCCCATATCGTGGGCACGTCGGTCCAGGAAATCGGTGAGCAGCGCGCGGTCCACCCGTTTGCCGACTTCCCGCAGCATCCAGCCGACCGCCTTCTGAATCAGGTCGCGCCGATCGTCGAGCAGCCGTTCACACAGGGCGAACGTGGTCGAGGCGTCGCCGGCCTTGATGAACGCGAAGGTCGTCAGCAGCGCGACCCGGCGTTCCCACAGCGAATCCGACCGGGCCAATTCGTCGAGCAGATCCCGCGGCCGTCCCAGTAACCACGGGCCCAGGATGTTCTCGGCCGATACGTCGACCAGATCCCAATTGTTCACGCGTCCGCCGCGCACCGCCGCCAGATACATGTCGACGATTTCCTGTTGTGCGGCACCGTCGTACGTTCGCGGTTTCCCCGCCTTCGCCATCGCATTGTTCGCGATCACCAGGGCCGCGAGCCGATGCTCGTGCACCACACTCCGCAAAAGTTCAGCTATCTCCGAAATCGGCAGGGCGGAAAATGCTTTCGCGACCTTGCGGGTCTGCGGCACGGGGACTCCGATGAAGACGTCGCCCTCACCGTAGTCCCCGGGTCCGGTTTTGAAGAACCGCCGTAACTCGACGGCGCGCTCGGGATCACCCAATTCATCCATGGCACGCGCGACATCGGCGGCGGTCGGCGCGGAGGTCATGCCCGAACTCCGCCGAAACGGCCGGGCGCCGCGAGCTGCTCACCGGGAAAATGCGCAACGGTCATGTACGGCAGTATCACTCACCGCGCCCCCGATTCCCGATGACAACGCGTCCGGCCGGCACGCGCCCGGGATCACTTGGCGAAGGTGCGCTCCGCCCGTGCCGGGGCGTGTGCGGACACCGCTCCCGCGGGGATGACGATGCGCCAGCTCGGTTGTTTGCGCACCGGGAACGGCGGGAGTTCGGCGGCGCTCGGTGCGGGCTCGTGCCGCTCGGCGGTGATATCCCCGAATTCGACGACGGGTGCCGGTGGTGCCGCTTCGATCGGCGCCGCGTGGGCAGCACTCGGCGCGAGTTGCCCTGCGGTCGGTGCCAGATGAGATGCGGCCGGTGCCAGGTCGGGTGCCGTCGGCTCCAGTTGCGGTGCTGCCGGTATCGGGTGGGGCGCAACGGGTGCCGCGGGCGGTGTGTACGTCCGTTGCTGGGTCCGTGCGGTCGGCGCCGAGAAGCGTGCGGCTTCGACGAGCGTGGTCATCGGCCGGGAGACGGTGCGGGCAACCGGGGTTTCGCGCAGATGGGTGGTCAGCAGGCATGCCGCCGCGCCGAATGCGGTGATTCCGGCGAGCATCGCGGCGATGTCGAGGTGGGCGCCCGCCAGCTGGTGCGCGGCGTGGGCACCACCGAAGAGACCGCGGAGGATGCCGGAGAAACTGCTGTCGTCCGCGACCGCCGCCCGCAGCTCGGCTTCCTTGTTGTCGAGGTACAGCACGTCCGCGAGAACGAACAGCGCCACGCCGCTCCCCGCGACCACGGCGGCGGTGGAGAAGATCGCGGCGCGGGTCCGCAGATATGCCGCCGCGGCGAAGATCGTCGCGAGGATAGCGACACAGGTCAGCACCGCCCAGGTGCCGCTGATATCGGTGTTGTGCAGACCTACGCCTCCCCAGTCCTGCTGGGATTCGGTGCCGGCCAGCCGGCCGAAGGCATCCGACCGGATCGCGCCACCCGGCCCGGAGGCAGACAACCAGGGCTGGAACATCAGAACGAGAGTCGTGGCACTCAACCCGGCACCGCACAGGTATCCCCACACCGGACGGCGATCACTCGGCTGCGTCGGTAGTGGGCGGTACGACGATGCGGTTTCGCCGGTTCCGGGATGAACATCGCTCCAAGGCGTTCGGGTAGCCATAACTCCGGGTCTGTCTGTTACCGATGCGCCGGCGCCGTGGCGGCCGGCCCGGTAGGGGTGGGTGCGGAAATGCGTCGACGACCGCGCTGTACGTCTGCGAGAACGACGGTAGAACCGCGCCCGGTCACGGACCACCAGACCTCCCACGAGTGGCTGGGGCGCAGGTCACAGCACCGCCTCCGATGCTGCGCCACAGCAGCGCGGAGCGGTCGAAAGAACATGTCCCGGAACAGGATTCGTTCAGCGCCACCGGCTTCGGCACGGCGCGGCCGACGGGAGACACGGGCGCAATCGTGACCGGTTCAACACGGTCCGCCCGGTGCCCTCGCGAGACTAGATGGGGCAGGCGCTATCGACCGCCCCGAGCACGCGGCCCGATTCGAAGGCCGCCGCACTCGCGGGCAGTTCACCGGCGCGGCCGCTGTTGTAGACGGTCACCGTGCTGGTCCCGGCGGTCGGCCGGCCCAGCGCGTCGATGCGCCGAAGTGTCTGGCCCGCAACGGCTTCCGCGCTGTCGAACAGCCGGACGCCGGGGGGCAGTGCGGCCACGATGGAATCGAGGACCAAGGGGTAGTGGGTGCAGCCCAGTACGACCGCCTCGGTTCCCGCGGGGGTCTGCTCGGCGGCGCGGGCGATGGCGTGTTCGACGGCCGGGAGATCCCCGCGGTCGATGGCGTCCGCGAGGCCGTGGCACGCCACACCCGTCACATCGGCCTCACCGCCGAAGCGGGCGATGAGATCGGCCTGGTAGCGGCTCGCGGTGGTGGCCGCGGTCGCCCACACGGCGACCGACGCGCAGGCCGCGGCGGCGGGTTTGATCGCGGGGACGGTGCCGATTACCGGCACCTCGGGCCCGACCTCGGCCCGCACCTGCTCGAGTGCGGTGACGCTGGCGGTATTGCACGGCAGCACAATGGCCTCCGCGCCGAGCCGCAACGAGCGGCGGGCCGCATCCAGCACCCGATCGATCACCCACTGCTCGGGTTTCGGACCCCACGGCGCACCATCCGGATCCAGTTGCAGCAGTAGATCGAGGTCGGGACGCAACTTGCGCAGCCACGCCCCGGTCGGCAACAACCCCAGTCCCGAATCGATGAGCGCAACGATCACGCAGCCACTGTATTAGCGTCGCCACGAACCCTTGCGCCCGACCGGGGTATCAGCCGAGTGGTGTTCCGCGCCCTTCGGCCCGCCCGGGGCCTGAGCGTTCAGCTCAGGGGTGCGGCGGACCGGGCGTTGGCGGCGAGTTCGGCGCGCATCTTCATCACCTGTGCGGTGCGTCCGCCACCGACCACGGCGGTCAGGACCCCGCCGTCGAAGTAGTGCGCCAGGAATTTGCGGCCGTCGTCTTCGATCACCCGGATCTCGTCGGCGCCCGCGGGAGTGCCGAGCACCTGGATCTTCAGGTCGTACTGGTCACTCCACACGTACGGCACCCGGGCGGCCGCGGGCACGTCACCGCCGAGCAGGGCGGTCGTCAGGAGTCTGGCCTGTTCACCGGCGTTGGTCCAGTGCTCCACACGCTTGTGCCGGCCGTTGTCGTGGCGCCATGCCGCGACGTCGCCGACCGCCCACACACCCTCGACCGAGGTACGCCCCACCTCGTCGGCGAGGACACCCCCACCGGCCTGCGGTTCCGCCAGCGGGATGCCGGATCCGGCCAGCCACTCCGTGATCGGCGCGGAGCCGACGCCGATGACGACCAGATCGGCGGCGACCGTACTGCCGTCGGCGAGCGTGGCCCCGGTAACCGCGCCGTCTTCGACCTGCAGTGAGCTCAGTCCGACACCGCAGCGCAGGTCCACGCCCTCGTCGCGGTGCATCCGACCCACCAGGCGTCCGACCGTCTCACCCAGGGCGGCGGCCAGCGGAGTGGGCTGCGGTTCCACCAGCACGACGTCGACGCCGCGGGAACGGAAGCTCGCCGCCAGCTCGCAGCCGATGAAGCCCGCGCCGACCACCAGCGCCCGCCGCGCGGTGGCCAGACCGTCGCGCAGTGCCGCCGCATCCTCGTGCCGGCGCAGGACGTGGACACCCGAGGCCTCGGGCAAACCCGGAATTCGCTTGGGACGCAGTCCTGTTGCGATGATCAACTGTCCGTACTCGAGCACGGAACCGTCGTCGAAGGTCACGGTGCGCGCCGCGGTGTCGACTCCGGTCGCGGCCAGTCCCAGTCGCAGCTCGATGTTCTTCTCGGCGAAGAATTCGGCCGGGCGCAGTGTCGTGTCCTCGGTCTCGCCGCGCACGAACTGCTTGGACAGCGGCGGCCGATCGTAGGGCAGGCGCTGTTCGTCACCGACGAGGATCAGTCCGCCCTCGTATCCGGCGCGGCGCAATTCCTCCGCGGTGCGCAGGCCCGCCAGACCGGCGCCGACGATCACGATCGGGGCTGTCATCGCCGCCCTCCTGGCTCGGTTCCCATTGCCGGCACGTATTGCTGCACCAATCCACCATAAACTAGAACACGTTCTAGATTGTCGTGACGGGCGCCATATCCGACACAAGTGTAGGAATTTTCCGCGCAGAGTGTTGATCGGGCGGTCAATCAGAGTTATACCGAGATCAGAACACAATTCCGCCCCTGAGGAGGCCCCCAATGCTCACCGAAAACCGCACCCTGAGTTTCGTGGCCGTGGCACTGGGCGTCTACACCGCCCTGTCCCCCATCTGGACCGACCACAGCAACCGCGCCATGTGGACCCTGATCGTGCTCGGCGTGCTGATCGCCCTGACCGGCCTGCTCCAGTTCACTCGCCCCGGAATCGCCACAACCGATTACGCCATGGGCCTGTTCGGCGTCCTGCTGTTCATTTCCCCGTGGGTGATGAACTACAGCTCCTTCAGCGCGGCGTCGTGGACGGCGTGGATCGTGGGCGTACTGACCGTCGTGGTGGCCCTCGCCGCCCTTCCGCAGGTATCGGCGCGGATGCATACTGCTCACTGATGCAGAGGCCCACACCCCATCGAGCGGGGCGTCGCCGCAGCCGGAAGGTCGACGGCGACGCCCGTGCTCTGATTCTGGATGCCGCCGAAAGCCTGTTCGCGGCACACGGATTCGACGCGACCGCGACGGCTGCCATAGCCGCCGCGGCCGGCGTTCCGAAGGGGCTGGTCTTCTACTACTTCCCCACCAAGGACTCGATCCTCTCGGCGCTGATGGCCGAGCGGGTTCCCGCGCATCCGATCGACGACATCGCCACGGTGGTCAGCCCCGGCGATCCGGCGACCAGCCTGGTGAACCTCGACGCGGCGCTGAATCTGCGCGACCACCACTCCTCGGTACTGCGCGTGATCATGTGGCGCGAGGCCGATACGCATCCGGATGTGCGAAAACAGGTGCGCCGCATGCGCGATCAACTCCTCGACATCACCGCCCGGGTACTGCAGGCGAGCGCACCCGGCCAGGTCCAGCCCGGAACTCTGCGCGCCTGCGCGGCCGCATGGGTGTCGGCCATGCTCACCATCGCGAGCACCGACCGGTTGCACGCACTCGACGGATTGACACTCGCCGGCGCCGAGGAGATCACGAACCTCTCCCGGGTCGTCGCGGCCGGTATGAGCAGCCTGGGCTGAGTCGGCGTCGCCCGTTCAGCGATCCGGCAGCAGGCCGTCGACCAGCGCGCGCAGTCCCTGTTCGTAGGTATCCGCCGCGGTGAGCGCGCCCCACCGGTCGGCCACGGCCGCCAAGCGTGGAAGCTCCTCGGCATCGATATCGGCGAAGACGCGCTCCCGGAACACTGGCCGATCGTCGTCGCGACGCCGGCGAGCCGCGGCGCGAATCAGAATTTCTCCGGCTGTGTAGTACCAGACGCTCCGGTAGGCGTGCACCGCCCGATCGGCATCGAGCCCGGCGTCCATCGCCGCGTCCAGAATCGCCTCGGGATACCAGAGCGCGGCCGGTGAGAGCAGGTCGTCGGCGGTCAGCACCTCAGTGATCCACGGAACCGGGGCCAGGACGTCGTGCATCGCGCGGGCCGCGACGATCAGGCGTTCCCGCGGGTCCTGCGGCAGTTGCGGACGCCCCGCACCCGTGGCCACCTCGTCGAGCAGGAGCAGCAGCAGCGCGTCCTTGTCCGGTACGTGGTGATAGAGCGCCATCGGCGTCGCGCCGAGTTCGGTGGCCAGGCGCCGCATGGTCAGCGCCTGCACGCCGTGGGTCTCGATCAGCTCGCGCGCGGCGGCCACGATCTGCGCGCGCGACAGCCGCGGCGGACGTCCGGTTCGGGTGCTCACCCGGCCATCTTGACACGAGGTCTCGACAACGAGCAGTGCGGTCGGTTACTTTTTATACATGTATAGAAAGTACTCGCCGGGACTCGCTCTGGCGGCGATCACGGTGGCGCAGTTGATGATTGCGCTGGATATGGCGGTGGTGAACGTGGCGCTGCCCGCCGTTCGCCGGGAGCTGGGATTCGCACCGATCGATCTGTCGTGGGTGGTGCACGTCTACGCCCTGACCTTCGGCGGATTCCTCCTCCTGGGCGGGCGAGCCGGCGATCTGTTCGGCCGCCGGCGACTGTTCGCGCTCGGGCTGTGCGGATTCGCCCTCGCCTCGCTGGCCGGTGGGCTGGCCCAGCAACCGTGGCAACTGATCGCCGCGCGCGCTGTCCAGGGCGTGGCGGCCGCGGCCGTCGCACCGGCCACCCTCGCGATGCTGACCGTCCTGTTCCCGCACGGCCCGGCGCGGGTGCGCGCCTTCGGACTGTGGAGTGCGGCGAACGGCGCCGGTGGCGCGCTGGGCGTATTGCTGGGCGGCATCCTCACCGAATACGCCGGATGGCGGTGGGTGATGCTCGTCAATCTGCCGATCGCCGCGATCGTGCTGGGACTCGGCCTCTTCGGCATCCCGGCCGACCGCCGCGACGGGATGCGCCCGCCGCTCGACATCGCCGGGGCGCTCACCGCGACCGGCGGCGCCGGATTGCTCGTTCTCGCCGTCGTCCGTACCGATCACTACGGGTGGTTCTCGCCCGCGACCGTCGGGACGGTCGTGGCCGCACTGTTCCTCCTTGCGGCCTTCGTATGGTTCGAACGGCGGGCCTCGGTGCCGCTGATACGGCTGTCGCTGCTGCGCAACCGGTGGGTCGCCGGGGCGGATCTATTCGTCGCTCTGGCCGCGGCGGGACAGTTCTCGGCCTTCTACTTCGTCTCGCTCTATATGCAGCAGTCGCTCGGAATGTCCGCGGCGGCAACGGGTCTGGCCTTCGTTCCGTTCTCCGCCGGGGTCGTCGCCGGGACCGTGGTCGCGACTCGGCTCGGCCACCGGCGTTCGCCGCGCACCCTGCTGATCTCCGGATCGCTGCTCGCCGCCGCGGGCCTCGGATGGTTCGCACTGCTGGACGCCGGTGGCGACTTCGCCACCGCGGTACTGGGCCCCTCGCTCGTCACCAGTATCGGTTTCGGCCTGTGCCTGGCGCCGCTCGCGGCCGCGGCGACCACCGGCGTCGCCCCCGCCGAGGCCGGCATGGCATCCGGGTTGATGAACAGTGCCCGCCAGATCGGCGGCGCGATCGGATTGGCCGCCCTGGCCTCGGTCGCCGCCCAGCGCGCCGGATCGGCGCAGACGCCCCAGGCCGTCACCGCGGGATATGCGACCGGGCTGGCGATCGGCGCGGTCCTGCTCCTCGGGGCCGGGGTCGTCGCTGCGGTGGTCATGCCGCGGACCACCGGCCGATCTACCTCCACACCCCTGCCCGCCCCGGCTCCGGCCGTGGCCGAATGAAAGGAAACACCATGTCACTCGCACCTGTCGACCTGTTCGCACGCGGTATCCGAATGCTGCCCGACGGCCGGGTTTTCGATGAACAACGCCGCATGTCCGGAGAGGTGGAGGGATGGACCCTGGCGGCCTTCCGGGTGGCCACCGACGCCGACGTCCACGGTGATCACTGGGAGATGCATCCGAGCGGAGAGGAACTGGTGGCGGCGCTCTCGGGCGGGATACGCATATATCTGCGCGAGAGCGGCGACCCGGCGGCATCGGTATCCCTGCGCGCCGGACAGGCGTTCATCGTGCCGCGCGGGCGCTGGCATCGAATCGAAGTGGACGAGCCGAGCGAACTGATGTCGCTCACCCTGCGCCGCGGCACCGAACTCGAGAAACGGACGGATTGAGCTGCGGCGCAACGGTGGCGGGACCCGTCGCACACCCCGCGAACTCGCACCCGGAAAGGCGAGCGATAAGAATGGGGTGTATGACGGATCCCGCCAATGCCCGTTTCGGAGAACCCCATACCGCACGAGAGGGGCACCGACTGACCCGCTCCGAGCAGGAGCCGGGTCAGCAGGCGGGCAGCAGCGGACCCGCACACGGCGGCGCCGAGAAGTTCGGACTGCGCTGGGACGGTGCCGAATTCGGTGAGTCCGGAAAGGGCGAGAGCGTTTTCGGCCCGCCACCGGGCGCCTCGCCGACCGATGTCCCGTCCTATTCACCCGACTACCTCAGCGGCAGCGCGGTTCCCACACCTGCGGCCGCACCGCCGCTGCCGGTCCGCGACACGTCGGCCCGCACCGCCATTCCGCCGCTGCCCACCCGAGAACCGGCGCAGCGCAGTATGTTCGCCTCGCCGTTCGATGCGGACTACGAGCGGGGTGCGGGGCAGCCGCAGGGCCATCCCACCGCGCCCGGCGACGAATCCGCTCCTACCTCCAGTTTCGCGGTGAGCGCAGCGGAGACGCCTCCGGTGGATCCGAGATCGGGGGCCCTGGGATCGTCCACGGCTCCCGGGGAGAGCGAGACGCCGGAAAAGGCAAGCTGGGCAGACCGACTCGACGCCGGATCTCAGGATCCGGAGGACACGGTTCGCCGCATCGCGGAGAGCCTGGGCATCGACCCCGGGCGGCAGAGTCGCTCCCGTAGCGCCGAGCCCCAGCCCGCCGAGGCGTCTCCTGCCGAGGCGTCTGCTGCCGAGCCGCCGGAGCCGCGGCGGGCCGATTCGGCCGAATCGGATGCCTCGTCCACCGCATCCGTCCCGGCTCCGCCGAAACTGCCGACGCGGCTCCCCACCCCCGCCCACGGCATCGCCCGGACCGAAGCGGCCGATGGCGCAACGGAATCCGCTGCGCCGTCGGCGAGCACCGATGTCCGCCCGGAAGCCACCCGCCGCCCCATCCCCCGGGCCGCCCGGCGGGCACGCGACAACGAGCCCGCCGCCGGTACCGCCGCATCCCGGCTGTCCGGTGACATCCCCGCAACCATGGCAGCCGAACCCGCGGGCGAGGGCCAGCACGGCACCGCTCGCCCCGCGAGCACGGAGCCGCCGGCCACCACAGCCGCGCCGGCCGACGAAGCCGAGCCCCGCAGCACGACGGCGAGCGATGAGGAATCGGCGCCCGCACGGGCGACATCACCCAGCGGCGAGGCCGCGCCCGCGCCGTCCGCAACGACACCGCCGGCCGGACAGCCGGGCGACGACGCCCGTCGGCCCACCACCGCTACGGACTCGCCGGCCGACGGCGACCACACCACACACAGCACGCGCGCCGCATCGGTCGCCGACAGCGCGCGAATTGCCGCCGAACACGTCGTCGAGGCGAATCCGTCGACGGACGCCACCACTTCGGAGGACGAGAAGTCGCGCCCCGCGGCTCGGCTTCCGCATCGGCATTCGAACGAGCAGCGCCGGTCCGACCACGCCGAAACAACCGGCCCGGCCCATTCCGGCCCGGCAGACGGTACGGACCCAGCCGACTCAGCAGACCCGCAATCCTGGCAGAACACCGACACGCTGCCGGCCCTTCGCAGCCGAGTGGAGAGCGCCGATGCCACCGCGCGCCCGTTCCCCACCCGCAACGGGGCGACGGTGGGACTGCGCTCCGCCCCGAGCACCCTCCTCGAACAGTCCGATACCGACATCCTCCGACGACGCGCAGCGGAAGCTCCTGCGGCGGAATACGTTCCGACCAGCCGGCACCGGTCGCCTGCAGAGGAAACCAGAGCCGACGACCATCCGGCGACGGCGTCGGCGGAAGCAGTTGCCACATCATACGATTCGGCGATCGACGCCGCTCGCGCCGAACAGGCAGCGGGTACCGGTGGCCGCCGAAACCGCCGCGCCACCAGCGATCACCACTCCGGCGACACACCGACCGACATCGCGTCCCGCACCGGCGTGCCCCCGACCTCCCGGCGCGCGGCCCGCCGCCGAGCCGAAACCACCGGCGAACCCCCGGCCATCGACGTCAGCCTGGTGATGCAGTTACTGCTGGCCAGCCACACCCTGGAGAATGTGGCTCGCAACGCCGAAGCCGGCGACGTCGACCTCAACGGGCTCATCACCGCCGCCCACCGAACCCGCACCGCCGCAGTCGAACTCGTCACCACCTGGTTCGGCGGCGCCGACCAGATGCGCGAATTCGCCGAAGCCCTCCTGGCCGCCACCGAGAACTGAGAACGCGAAAAGGGCCGCTCCCCAAGGGGAACGGCCCTTTTCATGCTGTCACGTGTCGTGACGGCGTTGTCTCACCGGGTCACTTGATGACCTTGGTGACGCGGCCGGCGCCGACGGTGCGGCCACCCTCGCGGATCGCGAAGCGCAGGCCCTCTTCCATGGCGACCGGCTGGATCAGCTTGACGCTCATCTCGGTGTTGTCGCCCGGCATGACCATCTCGGTGCCCTCGGGGAGGGTCACGACGCCGGTCACGTCGGTGGTGCGGAAGTAGAACTGCGGGCGGTAGTTGTTGAAGAACGGGGTGTGACGGCCACCCTCGTCCTTCGACAGGATGTACGCCTGGCCCTCGAACTCGGTGTGCGGGGTGGTGGTGCCCGGCTTGACGACGACCTGACCACGCTCGACGTCGTCACGCTTCAGACCACGAACCAGCAGACCGACGTTGTCGCCCGCCTGGCCCTGGTCCAGCAGCTTGCGGAACATCTCGATGCCGGTGATGGTGGTCTTCTGGGTCTTCTCGCGGATACCCACGATCTCGACCTCTTCGTTGACGTTGATCACGCCACGCTCGACACGACCGGTGACCACGGTGCCACGACCGGTGATGGTGAAAACATCCTCGATCGGCATCAGGAACGGCTTGTCGGTCTCACGAACCGGGTCCGGGATGGACTCGTCGACAGCGTTCATCAGCTCGACGACCGACTCGACCCACTTCTCGTCACCCTCGAGGGCCTTCAGGCCGGAGACGCGGACGACGGGGGCGTCCTCGTCGAACTCCTGGGCGGCCAGCAGCTCGCGGACCTCCATCTCGACGAGCTCGAGGATTTCCTCGTCGTCGACCATGTCCGACTTGTTCAGCGCGACCAGGATGTAGGGCACGCCGACCTGACGGGCGAGCAGCACGTGCTCACGGGTCTGCGGCATCGGGCCGTCGGTGGCGGCGACCACGAGGATCGCGCCGTCCATCTGGGCCGCACCGGTGATCATGTTCTTGATGTAGTCGGCGTGGCCGGGGGCGTCGACGTGCGCGTAGTGACGCTTCTCGGTCTGGTACTCGACGTGGGAGATGTTGATCGTGATACCACGAGCCTTCTCCTCCGGAGCCTTGTCGATCTGGTCGAACGCAAAGCTCTGGTTCAGGTCCGGGTACTTGTCAGCCAGCACCTTGGTGATCGCCGCGGTCAGCGTGGTCTTGCCGTGGTCGACGTGACCGATGGTGCCGATGTTGACGTGGGGCTTCGTCCGCTCGAACTTCGCCTTCGCCACTGTTGTCCTCCTGGACTAGTTAGTGCGTGCTTTTGTGCAGCAGTGCGGTTTGTACTTACAGGGGGTCGTGCGCGACCGAACGGGGCGAATTCTCGCAAATCCGCCCCGACTGCGATTACTCGCCGGTCGCCTTGGCGATGATCTCCTTCGCCACGTTGGCCGGAACCTCCGCGTACGAATCGAACACCATGGAGTAGTTCGCCCGGCCCTGGGTCTTCGACCGCAGGTCACCGATGTAACCGAACATCTCCGAGAGCGGAACCAGCGCCTTGACGACACGGGCACCACTGCGTTCCTCCATGGCCTGGATCTGGCCACGGCGGGAGTTCAGGTCGCCGATCACATCGCCCATGTAGTCCTCGGGCGTGATGACCTCGACAGCCATGAGCGGCTCGAGGATCACCGGACCGGCCTTACGGGCCGCTTCCTTCAGCGCCATCGAACCCGCGATCTTGAACGCCATTTCCGAGGAGTCGACCTCGTGGTAGGCGCCGTCGAGCAGGGTGGCCTTCAGGTTGACCAGCGGGTAACCGGCGAGGACACCGTACTGCATGGAGTCCTGGATGCCGGCGTCCACCGACGGGATGTACTCGCGCGGAACGCGACCACCGGTGACCTTGTTCTCGAACTCGTAGGTCGCGCCGTCCTCGCCGGTGAAGGGCTCCAGGCCGATGATGACGCGGGCGAACTGACCCGAACCACCGGTCTGCTTCTTGTGCGTGTACTCAAGCTTCTCGACCGGCTTGGTGATCGTCTCGCGGTACGCGACCTGCGGCTTACCGACGTTCGCCTCGACCTTGAACTCGCGCTTCATCCGGTCGACGAGGATGTCGAGGTGGAGCTCGCCCATACCGCCGATGACGGTCTGGCCGGTCTCCTGATCCAGCTTCACGGAGAAGGTCGGGTCCTCTTCGGCCAGCTTCTGGATCGCGGTGCCCAGCTTCTCCTGGTCGGACTTGGTCTTGGGCTCGATCGAGACCTCGATGACCGGGTCCGGGAAGGTCATGGACTCCAGCACGATCTGGTTCTGCGGATCGCACAGGGTGTCACCCGTGGTGGTGTCCTTCAGGCCGATGACCGCGTAGATGTGGCCGGCCGACGCCGACGGAACCGGGTTCTCCTTGTTGGAGTGCATCTGGAACAGCTTGCCCAGACGCTCCTTCTTGCTCTTGGTCGAGTTGATGACCTGAGCGCCGGAGTCGACCTTGCCCGAATACACGCGGACGTAGGTCAGCTTGCCGAAGAACGGGTGCACGGCGATCTTGAACGCCAGCGCGGCGAAGGGTTCGTCGGCACTCGGCTTACGAGTGATGACCTCGTCTTCCTTGCCGGGGACGTGGCCTTCCACGTTCTCGACGTCCAGCGGCGAAGGCAGGTAGTCCACGACGGCGTCGAGCATGGGCTGCACGCCCTTGTTCTTGAACGCCGAACCACACAGCACCGGGTACAGCTCCGAGGCGACGGTCAGCTTCCGGATGGCGCCCTTGATCTCGTCGATCGAGAGCTCCTCGCCACCGAAGAACTTCTCCAGCAGCGCCTCGTCCGACTCGGCGACGGTCTCGAGCAGCTCCTGGCGGTACTGCTCGGCCTTCTCCTTGAGATCGGCCGGGATTTCCTGGACCTCGTACTTCTCACCGAGCTTGGTCTCGCCGGTCCACACCTTGGCGTTCATCTCGACCAGGTCGACGATGCCCTCGAAGGTGTCCTCCGCGCCGATCGGCAGCTGGATGACCAGCGGCTTCGCACCGAGACGGTCCTTGATGGTCTGCACGGTGAAGTAGAAGTCGGCGCCCAGCTTGTCCATCTTGTTGACGAAGCAGATGCGCGGCACGTCGTACTTGTCGGCCTGACGCCAGACCTGCTCCGACTGCGGCTCGACGCCCTCTTTACCGTCGAACACCGCGACGGCGCCGTCGAGCACACGCAGCGAACGCTCCACCTCGACGGTGAAGTCGACGTGGCCGGGGGTGTCGATGATGTTGATCTGGTTCTGGTTCCAGAAACACGTCACCGCCGCCGAGGTGATGGTGATGCCGCGTTCCTGCTCCTGCTCCATCCAGTCGGTGGTCGACGCACCGTCGTGGGTCTCACCGATCTTGTAGTTCACACCGGTGTAGAACAGGATTCGTTCGGTCGTGGTCGTCTTGCCGGCATCGATGTGCGCCATGATGCCGATGTTGCGGACCTTGTTGAGGTCGGTGAGCACGTCCTGTGCCACGGAAATCTTCCCCGCTCTGCTCTGTTAGCGATCAGCTAGTCGGTATTTTCGGGAACGGCCCGGGCGGTTCCGCCGCGATGCGGGCCCCTGGCCTTCACTATGTCAACGTCGGGTGCGGCTGATAAGTGCCCTGCTGAGAGCACGTGCCGCACCCGACTGTGACTCGCCTCCCGGCGCCGTTCCTTCACCGGCGGACCGGGTGACCAATCACCAGCGGTAGTGCGCGAACGCCCGGTTGGACTCGGCCATCTTGTGGGTGTCCTCGCGACGCTTCACCGAAGCGCCCAGACCGTTGCTCGCATCCAGCAGCTCGTTGGCCAGACGCTCGATCATGGTCTTCTCGCGACGCGCGCGCGAGTAGTTGACCAGCCAGCGCAGCGCCAGGGTGTTGGCGCGACCCGGACGAACCTCGACCGGGACCTGGTAGGTGGCGCCACCGACACGACGCGGCTTCACCTCGAGGGCGGGCTTGACGTTGTCGAGCGCACGCTTGAGGGTCACGACCGGATCGGTGCCGGTCTTCTCGCGCGCCTGCTCGAGGGCACCGTAGACGATGCGCTCGGCGGTCGACTTCTTGCCGTCCAGCAGGATCTTGTTGACCAGCTGAGTGACCAGCGGCGATCCGTAGACCGGATCGTTGATCAGCGGACGCTTGGGTGCGGGGCCCTTGCGTGGCATATCAGCTCTTCTCCTTCTTGGCGCCGTAGCGGCTGCGGGCCTGCTTGCGGTTCTTCACACCCTGGGTGTCGAGCGAGCCGCGGATGATCTTGTAGCGCACACCGGGGAGGTCCTTCACACGACCACCGCGAACGAGCACCATCGAGTGCTCCTGCAGGTTGTGACCCTCGCCCGGGATGTAAGCCGTGACCTCGACCGCGCTGGTCAGGCGAACACGCGCGACCTTACGCAGCGCGGAGTTCGGCTTCTTCGGGGTCGTGGTGTACACGCGGGTGCACACGCCACGACGCTGCGGGCTCCCCTTCAGGGCCGCAGTCTTGGTCTTGGCGACCTTGTCGCGACGACCCTTGCGGACCAGCTGGTTGATGGTTGGCATATACCGGCTTTCCTTATTCAGTAACCAGGTGTCTGGAACTCTTCGATGTCTGTTTGTCGGCGGCGCTCCCCGATTCCCCGGAGTTCACGCCGCGGTCATAGAGCTGTCACCACTTGCCCGGATCGCGTTCGCACGCGTCCCGAGGTCGGGCGTGTCGCGCGCAGTACATGCCTACTTTTCCGGGCACGCTGAAACGGTCGGCCGCTCTCGCTGGCTTACGTTCTACGCACAGACTTGCCCGCACGCTTCCGGGCACAGCGATCCACGATACCCGTCGGCGCGGCGGGGGGCAAAAGTGGGGTCCGCAGGCCCCGGCCCACCACCGACTATGCGATTTCACTATCTCTCGAGGTCCACCGACCGGCGCATCCAGGGTGGGCTCGCCTCAGCGCGCCAGATTCAGGGTCAACTCGGCCAGCTTCTTCGCCCCGGCACACGGATCCGGATGGCCACCCGGCCGGTAGTTCACCCACCAGCCGATGATTCCGGTGTCCGCGGCCGGCGCCATCACGCCGCACGAATCCGGATCGCCCGGCCGCTGCACCTGCAGGGAGCGCCGGCCCTGCACGTTCACATCGGTGGTGATGTAGCCGAGGCGGTCGTTGTTGGCCTTCTCGTTCGGCAGCGAACCCATCTCGTACCAGTTCAGCGTGGCCATACCGTCGCCGCCGGGCGTACCCGACAGATCCCACATGCACACCGCGCCGTTGAACGAGCCCTGTGCGTCCTGGGCACCGGTCGCCTTGGCGATGTCGTCCTGCTTGACGACCTCGCATTCGCGCAGCAACTTGTCGAAGTTCATGTTGACCCCGCCGCCGCTACCCGCCGGCAACGCGGTCCCGGAGACCGTGCGGCCGCAGCCGCCGACCGCCACCCCGACCGTGAGCGCGAGGACCGCGATCCCGCCCGCCCGCACACCGCGCCGGACGCGGCCCCGATAACGCATGCCGTTGCTCATATCAGCCGTCCTCACTTCAGACGCTGCACGGTCAGTTCGGCCAGTTTGCGGTTCTTGTCGCACGGCGTCGCCGACACCTGCCCGAACGCGCCTGGCGCGGTGGACCATTCGAAGAAGTCGTCGCCCAACTGAACCGCCAGGTCACAGATTCCGTAGGTGGGGTCCACGGCCTGGAAGCCCTTCTTCCCCTCGACCTCGATCGTCTCCGGGTTACGCCCCTGCGCGGTGACCCACGCTCGCTCCCGCTCGATCGGACTGCCGCGGTACGACGCGAAAGTCACCGACGGCCCTCCGATTCCGCCGCCTTGCCAGTTGCAGCCGACCGAGTTCTTGAAAGCCTGGCTGACCTGCGTCAGGCCACCGAGAGCACGTACCTCGTCGTCGGTGACGTGCCCACACTCGCCCACAAAAGGGCCCAGGGCCGCGACCTTCGCGGGTGGACGGGCCACGGGCGCACTGTCGTCGGACTTGTCGCTCGAACACGCCGACAGCGCCAGCATCAAGGCCATCGCAGCAATGAGGGCCGAGCAGATCCGCATGCCGGTGACTCTACCGATCGGGCCAGGATTCCACAGACGTCGTCACCCCGACGCTTGGCGTCGACCGGCCCTTTACATCGCCTTCCTCGCCGCTGTAATATCGCCACGTCAATCGGGGGGAGATCGCGATTTCGTTCGCACAGACAGTGTCCCATTCGGGACTTGGGGGAAACCATGAACAAAGTACTTTCGTCGATAGCTACTGCCGCAATCGCTTTCGGAGTATTTCTCACCTCTACCGGAACAGCTTCCGCGATAGGCACCATCGTGGCCACCTTTGAGAGATGGGATCAATGTGTGGCATATGGGCGGTCGCATTACAACCGCCCGGGCGACCCGAACGATCACTTCACGTGTGTACCGTTGACCGACGGTCGGACCGGACTGAGCCCGACAAACCCCTGACGCCAGGGGGTAGCGGCCCTTCGGGACATCTTGGCCACGACAGGGGCGGTTCGAGGCCGGCGCCTATTCGCGCTACTCGGCGGTCGGGTCGGCCAGGCCGTGGCGGTAGCCGTAGCGGACGGCGTCGGCGCGGTTGCGGGCGCCGATCTTGGCGAAGGCGTTGTTGATGTGGGTCTTCACCGTCGCCGGCGAGACGAACAGGTGGGCGGCTATCTCGGCGTTGCTCAGTCCGCGCGTGATCAGCGCGACGACCTCCGCCTCGCGAGCGGTGAGGCCGTCGGGATTCGGCGTAGCGGGGGCGGACACCGCCTCGGATCGGGGAGCTTCACCGATCAGCGCGTCCACCAGCCGCCGGGACACCGTGGCGTCGAAGGTGGACTGCCCGGCCGCCGCGGCGCGCAGGGCGGCGACGATCTCCTCCCGGCCGGCATCCTTGGTGAGGTAGCCGCGCGCGCCCGCTCGCAGCGCGCTCACGATCGAGGTGTCGTCGGCGTAGGTGGTCAGCACCAGCACTGCGGTCCCGGGATGGTCGGCCGCGATCCGGCGGGTCGCCTCGACACCGTCCAGGACGGGCATTCGCAGATCCATGAGCACCACGTCCGGATCGGTCTCCGCCACCGCCCGCAGTGCCTGTTCCCCGTCCGCCGCGGCGCCGACCACGCTCACCTCGCCGACCAGTCCCAGCAGTGCGACCAGACCCTCACGCATCACCTGCTGGTCGTCGACCACCAGCACCCGCAGCGGTGCCTGGCGCTCACTCAATCGGAACCTCCGCCGTCACAACCCATTCGCCGCCGGCCACACCGGACGACAGTGCGCCCCCGGCCAATGCGATCCGCTCACGCATCCCGGTCAGACCGTACCCGCCGGGCAGCGGATCGCGAGTCTGCTTTTCCGCGACCGTGTTTCGCACCGACAGTCGCACCTCGCCGGCCGTGAAGACGAGCGCGACCCGCACCGTCCGTCCCGGTGCGTGCTTGGCGGCGTTCGTCAGCGCCTCGCGCAGCGTGCGCACCAGCGAGACCGCGGCACCCGAATCCACCGGCCGGGCGGGACCGTCGCAGCGCAACTCCACCGTCATCCGGTGATCGCGGCGATAGCTCTCGACCAGTTCACGCACGGCATCGGGCAGCGGTGGCACCTCGCCGCGCAGCGCGGCCACCGCACCGCGCGCCTCGATCAACCCGTCGCGGGCGAGCCGGTGCGAACGCCGCACACGCGCCAATGCGCCCGGTATATCACCTCTTTCGTCGAGCAGCAGTTCCGCGACCTCCAACTGCATACTCAGCGCACCGAGCGAATGCGCCAGGACGTCGTGCAACTCCCGCGCGATCCGGGCGCGTTCGTCCAGTGCGGCCGCCCGGGCGTGTTCGTCCTGAGCGCGACGGGTCTGCTCGAGCAGCAGTCGGGTCTGGCGGACGCGCAGTCGGTGCAGGCGCCGATACAACCCGAGCAGCAACAGAATGACGAGCACGCCGACATAGGTGAGCGTATCGCCGATGTCCTTGCCGGCCACCGCGCAACCGGCGATCAGGACCGCGACCTCGGCCGCGAAGCCCAGCAGGATCACTCGTGTGCCGGACCGGAACTGCTGGGCGAGCACGCTGGCCGCCGCACACAGCATGATGAACGCGGAGATGTCGGGGGCCGGTCCGACGACCGCCGCGCTCAATAGTGCGCACCAGGTCAACGCCAGGGTGGCCGCCCGCGGATGCTGGGATTCGACCACCGCGAACACGAGCCACCCGGCGTAGGCGGCCAGCAGCACCGCCCACAGCCACGCCGGCACCGGATCGCGATGGTCGAACATTAGATTGGCGGCCAGCAACGTCGCGCCGATGACACGCATCAGCGGGCTGGCATCGGGATCGTTGCCGATCAGCCGTCGCCCGAACTCCCGCAACCCCTCTCGCATGACCCTCCTGGTGACATTCCGCGCCGGGTACCACGACGGTAGGCGCGGCCGGATCGTCGCCGGAAGGTCCGCCGGGCCGAGATGCGCCGCGGTCGCTCCACCCGCGGGTGGAGATCCCACGATCCATCTCCCGGCCGAGGCGCGCGCAGGCCCGAAATCCCTAGCGTGGCAACGACGTAACGTCCAGTACTCGCAGGGGAGATTCCGATGACCGACACCGCCACACGCACTCTCGACAGCACCGGTAGCCGACTACGCCGGGCGCGGCGGGTGCTGGGACTCGCAGCCGATATCGGGCTGTCGCCCGCGACCTACTATCTGCTGATCGCGGCCGGGTGCACCAGCTATCGCGCGCTGGTGTGTTCGACGGTCGTCGCGGGCATATGGGCGCTCGGGATCGCCGCGGCGCGCCGCAAGGCCGACGGCGTCGCCGTATTCGTCTTCCTGCTCAACGCGCTGGGTCTCGTACTGGCCGTACTGGGCGGCGACGAGCGAATGATGCTGGCGAAGGATCCGATCACCTCGGCGGTGATCAGCGTGCTGCTGGCGGGCAGTTGCCTGCTGGGCCGGCCGGCGATGTTCGCGGTCTCGCGGCGCATGCACGCACTCGGACCGGATTCCGCGGCACGCTGGGAAATGTTGTGGCACAACGACTCCGACGTCCGTAGCACGTTCACGACCGCCACGGTGGTGTGGAGCGCCGGACTCGCGGTCGACGCGGTGGTGCGGCTCCTGCTGATCTACTCCCTGCCGGTATCGGCATCCGTCGCGCTGATGAACCCGGTGCAATGGGCGATCATCGCCGCGCTGGGGTTCTACACGGTGCGGTCGCGACGGCGCCTCGACGTCAAGGCGCGGCTGCGCGCCCTGCCCGACGCCGAGCGAGGGCGGCCGTCACAGATTCCCGCGCGCGTGCTGTTCCCGCTCGATCGCCTCGAACAGGGCCCGGAAATTCCCCTTCCCGAAGCCCAGTGAGCCGTGCCGCTCGATCAATTCGAAGAATACGGTCGGGCGGTCGGTGAGAGGTTTGCAGAAGATCTGCAGCAGATAGCCGTCCTCGTCGCGGTCGACGAGAATGCCGCGCGACTGCAGGTGCCGCACCGGCACCCGGACGTGGCCGATGCGGGCGCGCAGTTCGGGATCCTCGTAATAGGCGTCCGGGGTATCGAGGAATTCGATGCCTTCGCGGCGCAGGGCGTCGACCGTGCTCAGGATGTCGCCGGTGGCCAGGGCGATGTGCTGGACGCCGGGGCCGCCGTAGAACTCCAGATATTCGTCGATCTGTGAGCGTTTACGCCCGGCCGCCGGTTCGTTCAGCGGGAACTTCACGCGGTGGTTACCGTTGGCCACGACCTTGCTCATCAGCGCCGAATATTCGGTCGCGATATCGTCGCCGACGAATTCCGCCATATCGGTGAAGCCCATGACGCGGCGATAGAACTCCACCCACTCGTCCATCCGCCCGAGCTCCACATTGCCCACGACATGGTCCACGGCTTGGAACAGCCGATGCGGCGCCCGCGGCTGATAACCCGACCGGCGTGCGACATATCCCGGCAGATACGGACCGTGATAGCGCGACCGGTCGACGAGGGTGTGGCGGGTTTCGCCGTAGGTGGCCAGGGCAGCCGTGCGGACCGTGCCGAATTCGTCCGACGCGTCGTGCGGCTCGGCCAGGATCCGCGCGCCGTGGCGCCGGGCGTGGGCGATGCAGCGGTCCACATCGGGCACCTCGAGCGCGATGTCGACGATGCCGTCGCCGTGCCGGTCGTGGTGGGCGACCAGCGGACTGGCCGGATCCACCGCCCCGCACACCACGAATCGCGCACTGCCGCTGCGCAATACGTAGGACTTGTGGTCGCGATTGCCGGTCTCCGGTCCGGAATAGGCCTCCAGCGCCATTCCGAAGGCCTGCAGATAGTGCGTGAACTGGGTCGCGTTGCCGACCACCCACACCAGCGCGTCCCACCCGAGGACGGGGAAGGGATCGGCACCCGGATCGTGGTCGACCAGGCCGACCAGCCGGCGCAGCTCCGCATCGCCCGGCACCGCGGGCCGGGTGGTGCGGGAGAGGTCCTCGATTGTCATGCTTCCAGATAATCTCCGAGCCGAGGTTCTGGGCAATATCGAGGATTTCGAGTAGACACCCTGGCTCAATTGGTCACCACAGGCCGCCGAGTGCTGGACAATTTGAATAGCTGCGCCCCGGCCGCGCCCCGATCGGGCCGCCGGGCCGAACACAGGAGACGACGATGACGCGCACCCACGCCAAACTGGACGAACTGGATCTGGCGATCCTCACCGCCATGCACGAGTACCAGAAGGCCGGCGTCCTCGAGCTGTCGCGACGCACCCGGGTGGCTCGGGCGACCGTACAGTCGCGCATCGCGCGCATGGAGGAGGCCGGGGTCATCGCCTCCTACGATCCGCAGGTCGACGTCACCGCCGCCGGATTCGACGTGCAGGCCTTCGTGAGCCTGGAGATCGCACAGGGCGCCCTGGACGCGGTGACCACCGATCTGGAGGCCATCCCCGGCGTGCTCGAGGCCTACGCGACCACCGGTTCCAGCGATGTCCTGTGCCGCATCGGCGCCGATTCGCATGCGGGCCTGCAGGCGGTGCTGCTGAGTATCGACCGCAGCGCCGCGGTGGTGCGGTCGCACAGTGTGATCGTGCTGTCCACGGTGGTCGCCCAGCGCACGCTGCCGCTGCTGCGCACGCTCACCCCGGCGGGGACGAGTAAAGCTCCGGCATACCGGAATTCGACGCCCTGAGCGCACACCGGCGGCGCGTGGCTACTTCCCGGTTTTGAGATTCGCACCGGGCGCGAGGATTTCGACTTCGGGCGGCAAGTTCGGTTCCAGGAAATCCAGCAGGCTGCGTGCTTCCGCTTCGACCTCGGCCGCTTCCCGCGCCGACCATTCCCGGCTCGGGGCGATGCGCAACCGCGCCACCGACTTGTCGGCGAAGACTTTGTAGATGCCGGCCAGAAACCCGTCGATGAGCACCGGGCACACCTGCGCGGCCATATGGTGCAGGGGCAGCGGGGCGTTCCCGGGAATGATCCGGCCGCGATCCCGATGTGACAGCAGCACATTGTCGTACCAGCCCAGCAGCCGGACAGGTGCGGGCAGATCGGGATCGGCGAGTTCGGCGTCGGCGGCGTCGTAGAGGACGCGGCCGCGCTCGTCGGTGTAGGTGCGCACGCGGTCGCCCAGCCCGTCCAGTATTTCCTTGATACCGAGCAGTCGCGACCAGGTCTGCACATCCATCGTGGTCGCGGGGCCGAAGGCGCGCAGATAACGAACGACCAACTCCTGCACCGGATATGCCTCGTCGAGGGGTGCGTCCAGCCACGGTTCGATGCGTGACCACACCGGACGGCTGTTGTTCCGCCACAAGCCGCGCGGCGGGGTCTGCAACACCGGAAGCTGATAGAGCCAGGTCTGCGTCACGGCCGTGGGCTCGCGGTCGGGATATTCCTCGACGGCACGGGCGCGCAGCTCTGCCGACGACATCGGCTGCGCCCCCAGCACCTTCTCACCCCGGGCGCGTACCTCCTCGGGATCGAGCCCGACCATCGCGCCGTAGAAGAAGCCCTTGCGGAACGGGATCTTCTCCAGTTCCGGCTGGATATGCGGCGCGATGCGCAGCGCATCCGCCGCCGTCACCAGATGAATAGTGGCGCGCATCAACGTGATTCGCACCAGCGAACGATTCTCGAGTCCGGCCGAGACCGCCGCCGGGTCGAAATCGCTGATCCGGCTCCACAATCCGACGTACGGCGGCGTCACGTCCTGGGCCTGCAGCCCGACCAGATGTTCACACAGCTGCGAGACCGGCACCGACGACCGGCGCAGCAGGCGCTGCCGGGCCAGCAGGGTGCGATTCAGAATCCGATCGGACAGTTTCATGATGCGCTCACCCTACGGCCCGGCACCGACATCGAACGCCTGCCGGACGAGGGCCGCTCAGCGCACGGTGACGACGACTTTGCCCTTCGCCGAACGGTTGTCGAGCGCGGCGACGGCGGCCGCCGTCTCCGTCAGCGGGTACAGCACGGGCTGCGGCGCCGCGATCTCGCCCGATTCCAGCAGCGGCGCGATCTCGTCCCACTGCTCCTGCAGATAGCCCGGATGGGTCATCACCCATTCACCCCAGGCCGCGCCGATCACCTCGACGTTCTTGAGCAGCAAGCGATTCACCTTCACGGTGGGGATCTCGCCCGCGGTGAAGCCGACCACGAGCAACCGCCCGGCCGGCGCCAGCGAGCGAATGCTGTCGGTGAACCGGTCGCCGCCGACCGGATCGAGCACGATGTCGACGCCCCGCCCACCGGTCAGTTCCTTCACCGCGGCCAGCCAGCCGTCGGTGAGTACCACATCGGAGGCGCCGTTGGCCCGCGCGACCTCGGCCTTCTCCTCGGTACTCACCACGGCGATCACCCGGCCCGCACCCAGCGCCTTCGCCATGCGCAGGGTGGAAGTGCCGATGCCGCCGGCGGCGCCGTGCACGAGCACGGTCTCCCCCTCGGCCAACCGGCCCCGGTTGCGCAGGCAGAAGTGCACGGTCAGATCGTTGAACAGGATTCCCGCACCCGCCTCGAGGGAAATGTTGTCCGGCAGCCGGAACACCATCTCCTTGGCGGTCACCGCGGTTTCGGCGACGGCATTGCCCAGCATGGTCAGCGCCACCACCCGGTCACCCGCCCGGACCCGCGCATCCTCGGGCGCCGAGCGCACGACCCCGGCCACCTCGCCGCCGACCACGAACGGCAGTTCGGGTTTCATCTGATAGAGCCCCCGGGTCATCAGCACGTCCGGGAACGCCACCCCCGCGGCATGGACGTCGATCACCACTCCACCGGGGAATTCCGCCGGTTCGGGGATGTCCACGACCTCGATGGATTCGGGCCCCTCGAGCTTGCTCACCTGGGCTGCGCGCATGAAACGACCTCTCTGTCCGCGGCTGCTTTCCCACAAGTTAACCGGTCTTCGCACACCCCTGTCCACAGGTCCCCGATTTGCTACGCTTGGGCCCGCTGAACTGAGCGAAGAGGGGGATTTCTCATGGCCGGTCCCAACGATCCACCCGCGAACGCGATGAAGATCGATCCCGCGGCCCTGCAAAGTTTCGCGAAAACCCTGCGCGACGAGTCCGACGCCATCGGCAAACTCGACTCCGGCCTGGCCGGCGCCGCCGGGGCGCTTCCGGGCACCGGCTGGGACGCGGCCTGCAACGGCGCGAAGGATTCGGTCGAGAACGCGTTGAAGCGAATCGGCTCGCGCGTAACGCATATCGCCGACACCGTCGAACAGGCCGGCAAGGTCATCATCGATACCGACCAGCAGCTGCGCGACGATCTGAACAAGATCGGTATCCGCGCATGAGCGGCGCGGCATTGACCATCCCCGACGTCGAGAAATGGGACCCGGACAAGCTGGGCACCGCCGCGACCGCCGTCGGCAAACTCTCCGGGGACCTCGATCAGGCCGTCGTCGCCGCCGTGAACAGCACGCAGAAACTCGGTCAGGACCAGAAATGGGGCGGCGGCGCGGCACAGGCCGCCGACGGCCGGATGCAGGTGGAGAAAAGCCGGGCTTCCACGGTGAGCCAGGCGGTTCTGGGATTGCAGACGGCGCTGAACCAACAGGTCGAGAATCTGAAGAACGCCAAGCTCGCGGTGCTGCAGATGCGCGATCAGGCGACCTTCGTACCCGCCCCCAGCGTGATGCCGGCGTTCGAAGTGAATCCCGACGGCACGGTGAATCCGCAGAAGCGGCTCGACTGGCTCGATCAGCACCGCGACAAGCTCAACGACATCGAGTACACGGCGAAGACCACCGAGATCAAGACGGATGCCGCCGCGCACGAGTGGGCGATCGTCAACGCCCTGAAAAACGCGCAGACGGTCGCGGATTCGGCGATCACGGCCCTCAACGGCGCCAAGGCCCCGGTCGATGCCGCGTACGCCGGACTCGGCGACCCGGTCACCGGCGCGGGCGCCGCACCTCCGGCGCCACCTGCTCCCACCGCACCCGCCGCGGCGGCGCCACCCGCCACCCCGACCGCCACACCGGTCTCGAGCCATTCGGGCAGCCCGGCGTCCTCCAGCCTGATGGGCAACTCCCACCACGGCGGCGGCACCAGTTCCTACAGCGGCGGCAGCTACGGCGGCGGCAGCTCCAACGGCCCGTCCAGCGGCCCGCCGCCGACCGCCCATCCGTCCGGTGATGTGCAGCAGTGGATCGCCCAGGCCAAACAGGTCCTGATCGAGATGGGCTATCCCCCGGAATCGATCGACGAGAACGCCATCGCGCTCATCATCGAGCACGAATCCGGCGGCGATCCGAACGCGATCAACAACTGGGACAGCAACGCGGCGGCCGGTCATCCGTCGAAGGGGCTGATGCAGTGCATCGACAGCACCTTCAACGCCCATGCGGCCCCGGGCCACACCGACATCTGGAACCCGGTCGACAACATCGTGGCCGCCACGCGCTACTCGCTCGACCGCTACGGTTCGCTCGACAATGTGCCGGGTGTTTCCGCGGTCTCCGGTGGTGGCGGCTACGTCGGCTACTGATCGGCGGTCGCGAACACCGCACGCCGCGACACAACTGGACATTTGCTACGTGTGAGTAGAGCCATCTCGGCGTAACAGTGTGACCTGCGCCCCGTAAAGTCATGTCACAAGAAGCACCGCATGAAGTACGCGGCACACCGTGCAGCGCGAGGAGCACCAGTGTCACTCGATCAGCCACTCGCCCCGCTTCCCCAGGAGGGCATGGGCTTCGCCTCGGCGTGGCCCATCCGGGCTGGCGATGTAGATCCCTACAGCCGGCTGCGGCTCGACGCCGTGGCTCGATATTTGCAAGACATCGCGTGGGAAGAGTTGCACACCACGTTCTTCCACCGCACCGACCCGGCGTGGATCGTGCGCCGCACCGTGATCGACGTGGTGCGTCCGATCGTCTGGCCGGACCGGGTGCAGTTGCGGCGCTGGTGTTCGGCGATGTCGACCCGGTGGACGAATATGCGGGTGCGGATCACCAGCGACAGCGGCGGCCTGATCGAGACCGAAGGCTTCTGGATCAATATCAACGAGTCGACGAATATGCCGACCCGGATCAGCGACCAGGGATTGGCACATCTGGCCCGCACCACCGACGAACATCGGCTGCGCTGGCGGCCGTGGCTGACCGATGCGGTGCCGCCGGAATCGGACACCGATCTGACGTTCCCGGTGCGCGCGACCGATATCGACCAGTTCAACCACGTCAACAACGCCATGTACTGGCAGGCGGTGGAACACTTCCTGGTGGACTATCCGAAATTGGTGGCCGGGCCACATCGCGCGGTGATCGAATATGTCGCGCCGGTGCTGGCCCGTCAGCACATCAGCGTGCGCAGCCGCTACGAGCCCGGCGACCGCAACGGCCAGCCGGTGCTGCGGCTGTGGTTCATGGTCGGCGGCACCATCACCACCACCGTGCGGATCGGCGCGCTACCGACCTGAGTGCGGATAGCGGAGAGTTCGCGAACGACCCCCGCCGACTTCCGGACCCTCATACGGGGAGGGTCCGGAAGGGCCGGCGTTCAGCCGCGTGCGGCTTTGAGCAGATCCTCGATGGTGGTGAATTTGACCCGCGGCCGGCCGCCGGTTTTGCCGGCGTTCTTCTCGGCCGCGTCGATGGCCTTCCAGCCTTCGCGGCCGACGGCGTCGGGCTGACGCTGGGCGAGCAGGGCCTCGAGTGCGGCCCGATCTCCTTGCGGGGCAGCCAGTTTGCCGGAGGTGAAGTCCTCGAGCAGCTGTTCCACGGTTTCGGTGGCATCGACCCTGTTGGAACCGATCACGCCCCGCGGACCACGCTTGATCCAGCCCGACACATAGACGCCGGTGACATGCGCCCCGTCGGCGACCACGCGGCCGTGCTCGTTGGGCACGATCCCGGCGCGCTCGTCGAACGGCAGATCCGCGATCCGAACACCGCGATAGCCGATGGACCGCAACACCATCGACGCCGGCAGCGTCTCGCGGCGATCCGAGGCCCGCGCCACCACGCGGCCGTCCTCGGAAACCAGTTCGTTGTGCACGAACTCGAGCTCCTCGACATGACCCTCGCCGCGGATCTCGGTCGGTGAGGCCAGATAGCGGAACACGATGCGCTTGTTGTCCGGGTTGGGCGCGGTGGCCGCGTACTCCTGGGCCAGTTCGTACTTCAACCGCAGCGACGGCTCGATATCCGGGTCATCCAGCAGCGCCTGGCTCGCCGGATCCAGCTCCAGCTCGGCCGGGTCGATGATCACATCGACGCCCTTCAGATGCCCGAGCGCCAGGAATTCCGCCGAGGTGTAGGCGGCTTGGAGCGGGCCACGCCGGCCCAGCACCACGACCTCACGGATAGTGCTGTCGCGCAGTGCGTCCAGGGCGTGGTCGGCGATATCGGTCTTGGCCAGCTCATCCGGCGGCAGCGTCAGCACGCGGGCGACGTCGAGGGCGACGTTGCCGTTACCCACGATCACCACCCGCTCACCGGACAGGTCGAAACTGCGCTCGGCGTAGTCGGGGTGGCCGTTGTACCAGGCCACGAACTCGGTCGCCGAGTGGCTGCCGGGCAGATCCTCGCCGGGCACGTCCAGGCGGCGGTCGGCCGAGGCGCCCACGGCGTAGATCACCGCATGGTGATGAGCCTGCAGCTCCTCGTGCGAAATGTGTTTACCCACCTCGACATTCAGGCGGTACTGCAGAGTGTCACGACGGAACGCGCTCTCGAACATGGCAGACACCGACTTGGTGCCCGGATGATCCGGGGCCACCCCGGCGCGCACCAGACCCCACGGGGTGGGCAGCCGGTCGAACATCTCCACCTCGACATCGGCGCGGCGCAGCAACTCGTCGGCGGCGTAGCAGGCCGCGGGCCCGGCGCCGACGATCGCCACCCGCAGCGTGCCCAGCTCCTTGGGCGGGCGCGCCGGAGTCACCAGCGGGTCGAAATTCGACTCCAGCGGATGCCGCTGGAAGTAGGCGGCGTTGATATCGCGGAAACGAGCCAGCGACGCCGTCAGATCGTCCTCGGAGAAGATGGCCTCCACCGGGCAGGCATCCACACACGCACCACAGTCGATACAGGTGTCGGGGTCGATGTACAGCTGCTCGGTCGTCGCGAACTCGGGTTGCTCCGGAGTGGGACGAATGCAATCGACCGGGCACTCGGGAACGCAGCTGGCGTCGTTGCAACAACGCTGCGTGATCACGTAGGCCATATCTCGCAGATCCTCGAAACATCATGGGACGTCCCCACCCGGGTTTGGACAGGGCGTGCATCGCACCGGTTGCCGGTCGGCCCCCGCTGTGACACTACCTTCAGTGTGCCTCGAGAGTGAGGTACATCTCTCATCAGGTAGCGATTTAGATAACACCGTTTACTTTCTACGGCGCTACGGTATTGCTCATGGCGCGGACGCTGATCCTGATGCGACACGGTAAATCCGCATATCCGCCGGGTGTCGACGACCACGACCGGCCGCTGGCGCCGCGGGGGCGGCGTGAGGCGGCGCTGGCCGGAACCTGGCTGCGCGAGACCCAGCCGGCGATCGACGCGGTGTCGTGTTCGGACGCGGTCCGGACCCGCGAAACGCTGGCCGCGACCGGCGTCGACGCGCCGGTCGTCTACGAGCATTCGATCTACGAGGCCACGCCGCACACCCTGATCGAATTGATCCAGCTGACCGACGACGCGATAGAGACGCTGCTGCTGATCGGCCACTCGCCGGGGATGCCGTGGACGGCGTGGGAGCTGGCGGCCAATCGCGCGTCGCTGCCGGCCGAAGAGCTCAGCCGCAAATTCCCGACCTCCGCACTGGCGGTGCTGGAATTCGACCGGCCGTGGTCGCGCGCGGACCCCGGCACCGGTGAATTGGTCCGGTTCCACGTGCCGCGCTGACGCGCTGTTCGCGAAAGGCTTGTCAGCGTAGGAATTTGCCGCGCACGACGACGACCGCGCCGAGCAGCACGAGCACCAGCAACGCGACGAACCAGTTCGTCAGCGCCCAGACGACGCCCAGGACGACGATCACCGGGACCGCCGCGACGAGAGCGATGAACGGGCTTTCCTTGACCGTCTCCAGCGCCGACCGCGCCCGGACCCGATCGATTTCCTTGGCCATGTACTCAGGGTAGGTGGTCGGCGCAAGATGCGCCCGAATTGTCCGGCAACCCGGATTGTCGGTGGTCGATGAGATGCTCCTCACATGGATTGGAAAATCGAACTCGTCGCCATCCCGGTCACCGACGTCGACCGGGCGAAAGCCTTCTACACGAGCATCGGATTCAACGCCGATCACGACGCCAGCCCGACCGAGGACATCCGGTTCGTGCAGCTGACTCCGCCGGGTTCGGGCTGTTCGATCTGCATCGGCCGGGGCATCACCGACGCCGCGCCGGGCAGCGTGGTCGGTATGCAGATGGTGGTGGCCAGCGCCGAGGAGGCCTACCGGCAGCTGGTGGCCGCGGGTGTGGAGGCCACGCCCGTCAAGGACGAGGGCTGGGGCCTGTTCACCTATTTCGCCGATCCGGACGGCAACAAGTGGGCCGTGCAGGAACTGCCGCAGCGAGGCTGAGCCGCGGCCGGGCGATGCGCTCGGGCTTGCATGGAGTGCACTCCAGGTCGATACTGTCGAATCGCAGGCCCGCGGGTCGGGAAGCGGATCAGGAAGGCGAGTGGCGATGACGGCAACCACGGCGAATCCCCTCGAGCACACCGAGGACTACGAGCGCCCCAAATATTCGATCGGCGATGCCGCGGAGAAGTCCGGCCTCACCCGCGACACGCTGCGCTGGTACGAGCGAATCGGCCTGATGGACTACATCGGCCGCGATTCCAGCGGTAAGCGCCGGTTCAGCGATCGCGATCTGAGCTGGCTGCATCTGATCGGCTGTCTGCGCACCACCGGGATGTCGGTCGCCGATATGGTCCACTACGCCGAACTGGTGCGGGCCGGTGACGAGACCACCCCGGAGCGGCTGGAGATGTTCCGGAAAACCCGCGAGGGCGTGCTCGCCCAGATCGAGGACCTGCACAGCACACTCGCCGTGCTCGACCGCAAGATCGGCCTCTACGAGGGCAGAGTCGCTGCCATGCAACAAATCTGAACCCGCGTGACGTCGCATACATCCCGCGCATGGTGACGCAGCGCACGGTTAGGATGCCTCCGCTATGCAAACCCCCGCCGCCGATGCCCGCATCTGGATCGACAAACAGAGTCCCGAGCCCTTCCGTGCGCTCAACAACGTCGCACTGGCCGTCCGCACCGCGGCCGCGGCCGCCGGTCTCGACCGTTCTCTGGTCGAGCTGGTCAACGTGCGCGTCTCGCAGATCAACGGCTGCGCGTACTGCCTGGACTTGCACTCCCAGGCAGCGCTGAAGGCCGGCGTGACCCGACAGCAGCTCGACGTGTTGCCGGCCTGGCGGCGTACCGAGTTGTTCACCCCGTCCGAATGCGCCGCCCTCGCACTCGCCGAGACGACCACCACGTTGCCCGATGAGGACACCCTGCAACGTGTGTACGCCCATGCGCGGAAACAGCTGTCGGACGAACAGGTTTCGGTGATCGTCTGGGCCGCGACGACCATCGGCGCGTTCAATCGCGTGTCGATCATGAGCAGGCATCCGGTGCGGGAACGGAAGGAGTAACCCGATGATCGATCAGGCCGCGACCGCAGCAGTCGTCCGCAACGACGCGCAGCACCGCTACGAGGTGTGGTACGGCGACAAACTCGCCGGATTCGCCGAATATCGCGACAACGGCGAGGACACCACCTTCATCCACACCGAGGTGGATTCGGAGTTCAGCGGGAAGGGCCTGGCCGGCACGCTGGCACAGCATGCGATCACGGACGCGATCGACCGCGGCCGCGCGATCGTGCCCCGCTGTTCGTTCATCAAGAGCTGGCTCGACAAGCACCCCGACTACGATGCTCACGTAGTGGGCAAAGGCATTCAGCGGTAACCGCGCCCGGCATCAGCGGTGACCCCGGACCGGAGGTGGCCGATGAGCGATCTCGAGGCGAATCCCGCCGAGGCGCTGTGCGAATCGTCGCCGGTGCCCGGCCCGCGGGCGGACTTCCATCCGGCGCGGGAGGTGCCACTGGGCGGCGTGCGCGGCGTCACGGTGATGCGGGTACTGCCGCAGCGTGATCTGCCGACGGTCGGCGCCTGGTGTTTCCTCGACCACTTCGGTTCGACCGAGACCTCGCATCGGCTGCCGCCGGATATCGATCCCCATCCGCATATCGGATTGCAGACGGTGACCTGGCCCTTCGACGGCCGGATCCGTCATCGCGACAGCGTCGGATCCGATGTGGAGATCGAGCCCGGCCAGCTGAATCTGATGACCTCCGGGCGCGGTATCGCGCATTCGGAGTACACGGTGCCCGGTGCGCCCGCCGGGCAGGGACTGCAGTTCTGGATCGCGCTGCCGGATGCGCACCGCGATATCGCACCGCATTTCGAGCAGCATCGCGAGCTGCCGGTGCTGGCCCGGCCGGGACTGCGTGCGACCGTGCTCATCGGCTCGCTCGGGGAGGTGCGCTCACCGGCGATCACCTACTCCCCGATCGTCGGCGCGGACATCACCGTCGGCCCGGGTGCGGACGCGCAGCTGCCGCTGGCACCGGAATTCGAACATGCGGTGCTGGTGATGTCGGGCGAGGTGCGCATCGACGAGGTCCTCGCCGAACCCGGTCCGCTGCTGTATCTGGGCAGCGACCGCGCCGAACTGCGGTTGCGCAGCGAATCCGGCGCGCGGGTGGTGCTGATCGGTGGCGAGCCCTTCGGCGAGGATCTGGTGATGTGGTGGAATTTCGTCGGCCGCAGTCACGACGAGATCGACGCCGCCCGCACCGCGTGGGAGAAGCACGACACCGAGCGCTTCGGCGATGTCGCGGGACATACTCCGCAGCAACGTATTCCGGCACCACCGCTGCCCAATCTGCGACTGCGCCCGCGCACCCGCCGCACGTTCCCGCCCCGCTGATCAGCTCCGGTCGAAAACCGTACTGCCCGTAGCGGTGTCGTCGGTCATGGACTGGGTTCCGATGACGCGCAACAGTTCCAGGCGCTCCTTGGCGTCGGTTCCGGGACGCGGATAGTAGACCAGCAGATGCTGGGCCGCATTCGGCGTGACCAGCGTTTCGCAGACCAGGTCGAGCAGCCCGACCTGCGGGTGCCGGATCCGCTTGGCATCGCTGATCCGGACCGCGACCTCGTGCGCCGACCACAGCCGTTCGAATTCGGGACTGACCGACCGCAGCTTCGTCACCAGTTCGGTGACGTCGGCGTCGCCCGCCCGCCGCGCCGCGGTGGCGCGCAGATCGGCGACGTGCCGGCGCGTCAACCGGTCCCAGTCGGCGTCGGGAAACGTCTCCCGGCCGATCGGATCGGTGAACCAGCGCCACAGCAGGTAGCGGTCCATGCCGGTGAAGCGGGTGTGGTCCCCCATCATGTTGATGTGCATGCGGTTCTGCGCGAGGATCTCGCCGAGGTCCGACACCACGCAGGCGGGCGTGTCCTCCAGCTTGTCCAGGAGGTAGAGCAGCCCGGGCCCGACGTGCCGGTCGCCGCCGCGATGCGGCGCCGCATGCCCGCACAGGTGGTAGAGATGGTCGCGCTCGTCGTCGCTGAGCCGCAGCGCGCGGGCGAGCGCGCCGAGAACCTGCACGGAGGGTCGCGGACCCCGCGACTGTTCGAGGCGGGTGTAGTAATCGGTGGACATCCCGGCGAGCAGGGCGACCTCGTCGCGACGCAGGCCGGGAGTCCGACGGCGGGTGCCGGGCAGCAGGCCCACATCGGCGGGCTGGAGTTGCTCGCGCCGCCGCCGCAGGAAATCGGCCAGTTCCTCGCGATTCATTACTCCACTGTGCCCCGCGCGAGCGGCCGCAGCCAGGGATCGCCGATCCCCCGATAAACGATCTCTGCCGTGGCGACGCATCGAGGCGCAGGATTCGATCATGACTATCGA
The DNA here is from genome assembly GCF_003023875.1 of Nocardia sp. MDA0666. Classification (NCBI taxonomy): domain Bacteria; kingdom Bacillati; phylum Actinomycetota; class Actinomycetes; order Mycobacteriales; family Nocardiaceae; genus Nocardia; species Nocardia sp. MDA0666. Next base: position 21,718 of record NZ_PYHT01000025.1, on the reverse strand, counting down.
GCAGACACAACTGGGCAAGACGGGTCCGAAGGTCGGACGCATCGGTCTGGGCGCGATGGGGATGTCGGGCGCCTACGGGGCATCCGACGAGACCGAATCGATCGCCACCATCCACGCCGCCCTCGACTCCGGCGCCACCCTCGTCGACACCGGCGACTTCTACGGCGCCGGCCACAACGAAATGCTGATCCACCGTGCCCTCGCTCAGCGCCCCCGCGAGGACTACCAGCTGAGCGTGAAATTCGGTGCGCTGCGCGGTCCGGACGGCAGCTTCGGCGGCGTCGACACGCGACCGGAGGCGATGCGCAACTTCCTGCACTATTCGCTGCAGCGGCTGGGAGTCGACTACGTCGACATCTACCGTCCCGCCCGGCTGGATCCGGCGGTGCCGATCGAGGACACCGTGGGGGCGATCGCGGAGATGGTGCAGGCCGGCTATGTGCGCCACATCGGATTGTCCGAGGTCGGCGCGCAGACCCTGCGGCGTGCGGCGGCGGTGGCGCCGATCGTCGATCTGCAGATCGAGTACGCGCTCATCACCCGGGGCATCGAACGCGAGATCCTGCCGACGGCACGGGAACTCGGCATCGGGATCACCGCCTACGGGGTGCTCTCGCGCGGATTGCTGAGCGACTCCCTGCGCGCGAACCAGACCTTCGCCCCCGACGATTTCCGCGCGCACAGCCCGCGATTCCAGGGTGAGAATCTCACCGCCAATCTCCGGCTGGTCTCGGCACTGGCGGAGATCGGCGACCGGCACGGCGTGAGCGTGGCACAACTGGCGATCGCCTGGGTGCTGACCCGGGGCGCCGACATCGTTCCGCTGATCGGCGCGCGCCGGATGGATCGCTGGACCGAAGCCGTTGCCGCACTGGAGATTCGGCTCTCCGAGTCGGAGCTCGCCGCGATCGAGGCGGCGGCGCCCGCCGAGGCGGTCGCCGGTGACCGCTACGCCGCCCCGCAGATGGCCATGTTGGACAGCGAGCGCTGAAACCCGTTCGCCGCCCGCTTATTTGCGCCGCGGCCGGATCACCGCGGTGAACGTGGCCGCGGCGACCGACTTTCCGGTGCTGTCGGTGATGTCGACCGGCATCGCCAGTTCCACCGGCTGCTGCGCGGCGATATCGGCGCGGGCCTGTTCCAGTTCCGCCGCGGTCAATTCCGAGGTGGCACGGAACGGGCCCGCCGCGCCTTTGGCCCGGGCCAGATATTCGATCCGGCCGTCGCGCGCGACGATGAACGTCTCGCCCATCAGGTCCACGATGCCGGAGATGGAGGCGCCCATCGCGGCCGTTTCGGCCAGGCCGAACAGAATGGCGGCATGCACGTCGCCGTTGTGATTGAGGTGTTCCGGCTTCGGCGCCATGCTCACCACGTTGCGGCCGGGCAGATATTCCACCCCTTCCACCCCCGCGAACTGGATGAATCCCAGCTTCTGAAATCCGGCCATCACCAGCTCGCCCATGGCAGCGTGGTCCATTGCGTCTCCCGTCGCGCACAGAATTGAAACGTGTTCCACTTTTTTACTCTGTACGAGGAAAGCTGTCCACAGCACACCGCCCCACCGGTCCGGCGGGGTGTCCGAAAAATCCGAAAAGAAGATGGTTCAGATTTGCCGGATTTTGGTTAAGCTTCATTCCACTGCGCTGAGCACGGCAGGACACCCAACCGGGTCCGCGGACCCATGATGCACGAGGAAGCAGTTCATGAACGCCTTTATCGCCCTGATCGACTCCAACTCCGCCGGCACAGTGAACTCGAGCAGCGTCTTCACCAACATCATGAACCTGTTCGTGACGGGGTCGGCCGGGTCCGCCACCCAAGGCGGCGGCATCTTCAACTGAGCCGCGCTCCGCAACCGCCGGCCCGCCCCCGACCCCATGCACGGAGGCGGGCCGTTCGCATTCCGGCCGACGGCCGGGACGTTCAGCCGCGCAGCTGTCCGGGGGTGGTGTCGAAGCGGCGGCGGAACGCCTTGGTGAAACTACTGGCCGAACCGAATCCCAGATCCGCGCCGATATCGGCGACGCTGCGCTGCCGATAGGCGGGATTGCGCAGGCGATCGCGGGCGATCTGCAGGCGCTGCTCCCGAATGACCTCACTCGGCGTGGTACCGGCCTGACTGAAGGCCAGTTGCAGCTGGCGCAGCGACCAGCCGAGGGCCGCCGCGACGCGCGCGCCGGTGAGCTCCGGATCGCCCGCATGCGTGCGGATGTACCGCCGGGCGCTCGCCTCCACCTGCGCCAGCTGGGCTGGCGCACTCGGCGCCTCCCCGAGAATCTGCATGCACAGCAGATCCACCAATTGCTCTGCGACGGTGTCGAATTGGTGGTCGGTGAGCGCGGCACGCTCGGTGTACAGGGTGCCGGCGACCGCTCCCGCGACCCCGCCGATTCCGGTGCTGAGGTTCAACGGCCGCGGTGGCGGCTCCCGGCGGTTGAGACGGTGCCGGATGTCCTCGCGCGCAATGGTGACGATGAGCCCGTGCGAGCCCTCGCACATCGACATCTCGAAGGGTTCGTCGGTGGAGACCAGGCACGCACTGCCGGGCGGCAACGCACCGGTGTCGTCACCGTGGCGGAAGGTCAGGGTGCCGGTGATCGGCACGAGCAACCGATAGTCGGAGTCGGGGTCGGCGCGGATGAGCCGCGGACTCCGGAAGTAGGTGACGGCATCGGATTCCCAGCCGACCAGTTGATACGACTCGGTACGCCGCAGCGAGGTGCGTCCGCGAAAATCCGCGGAAGTCGGAAACCGGTAGCCCAGGGTGCACTGGTACGAGCTGATCAGATGAGCCCAGTAATCGACCCGCTCGTGCGGCTCGATCGCACTCGTCGTCTCCGATTCGGCAGTGGTCATCGCGGATATCATCGCCGGTTTTCCGATTCTGCGCACCTGAACAATGTCCGTGCGTTCCAGGACATGTGGGCATGCCCCGGCGCTCGCTACCGTGCCGGAGAGCTGATATCCGGAAACGGGCTGTACAACGGCGGAATACGGGTCCGGATCGGCGCGGAATGGATGAGGATCAGGAGGTTTCCATGCGCAGGATCGTGGTCGGGGACGACGGTTCCGGACAGGGTCGAGTACTTTCCGACGAGAACGTCGAGCCGCTGACGCTGGCGCTGCTGCCGGGCGCGCAACTTCATCGGATGTGGGAGGTCGACGGACTGCCCGCACTTCCGGTCGACCGCATGCCGTCCGACGTCGACACCAGCTACTTTCCCGGACCCGGCGGAGTGCGCTTCGGCTTCATCTCCGTCCCGCCGGGCCTGAGTTACGAGCCCGATGCCGAGTTGTCCGAGGCGGAGATGGCGGTGGTGGCGGCCGAGGCGGAGCAGAAGTTGCCGGGCATGATGGCGGCCTTCGACCCGGCTCGTCCCGGCGTGCACGCCACCGAGAGCGTCGACTTCGTGGTGGTGCTCAGCGGCGAGGGCCGGCTGCGGATCGGCGACGATGTGGATGTGGCACTGCGACCGGGCGATTGCGTCGTGCAGCACGGCGCACCGCACGCCTGGTTCAACGACGGCACCGAACCGTTCGTGTTCTGCTACACCCTCTGCGGCGTCGAGCGGAACGCGCCGGCCGCACCGTGAGGCGGGCGCGGCGATGAGAATTTCCGGAAGTCGTTGGCGCAGTTTCGAATACACGCCCGTCGATGCCGGTCCCTGTGCGGTGGAACTGCCCACCGCCGCCGTGGGCGTACCGCGGCGATTCTTCGATTGCCTGCTGGTGCGGATCGTCGTCGAACCCGGCGACTGCCCCATCAGCGGTGACGCCGTGCGCACGGTCCGGCGGCTGTGCGCCGACAGCGACGCATCCTTCGTCGTACTCGCCGGCAGCCCGTTCTGCGTGGCGAGCGGCAGCCGTTTCACCCTCGGCTCCGATCAGGCCGATGTACTGACCCATCTCGCCGACACCCTGGACGTCCTCGCGGAATTCACCGATCGCCTGGAGGAACACGGCGAACGCGCCCATGCGATTCCGTTCGGCTGGAACGTCGCGTGCCGGATGGAGATGCCGGCGCGGCCGTGGACGTCGACGGTGACGCTGCGCGCACCGGCACCGCCGGCGCGGTTCGACGGGTTCGCACCACCGCCCCGCGCCCGGCCGCACTGCCCGCACGCACTGGTCTCGGCGCATTCGCGGACCTTGCGCCGCTGAGACCGGGCACCGCCCTCGGCCGTCACCGCCCTTGACCTTCAGGTCGGCTGAAGCTTCATGATGGGGCGGTGACGGAATCCGGAATGGTGACGATCGGAGCGTTCGCGCGGGCCAGCGGGCTCACGGCGAGCGCACTGCGGTTCTACGCCGATTCCGGGTTGCTGCCGCCCGCGATCGTGGATCCGATGTCGGGATATCGGTATTACGCCGACGACCAACTGGAACGGGCGGTGGCGATTCGCGGTCTGCGCGAGATCGGCATGCCGCTGGACACGATCGCGGCCGTGCTGGCGGCCGAGGGCGAGAACGCGGGACAGCTCATCGACGAGCACGTCGCCGGACTGGAACAGCACGTGCGGCAGGCTCGGGGACGGGCGGCCGAGATCAAGGCGGCCCTGGGCACCGGGCGCGGGTGGGCGGTCGCGACCGTCAGCGGTCCGGTCTTCGCGACGGCCGTCGAGCAGATACTCGCCGCGACCGTGCACGAACCGGAGCATCCCGTCCTGAGCGGCGTCCACGTCGAGGTGTCGGCCGAGGCGCTGACACTCACGGCCACCGACCGCTACCGGCTCGCCACCCGCACCCTGGTGCCGGAGCGGCCGAGTTCGACCGAGTGGGCCGCCACCGTCGACGGTGACGATCTGCGGCTGGCCGTGCCGCGGATCCGCCGCCATCACCAGGTCCGGCTGGATGCCGGACCGCATTCCGTCCGGTTCCGGGCGGGCAAGTCGCCGGCCGGGACGTGCCGCATCCTGCCGGGGCCGTTTCCCGACCATCGGATGCTGCTGGGGTCCATCGAGACCGCCCGCACGCGCATCGTGACGCCGAGGGACACCCTCGTCCGGGCGATGGAATCGCTGCGCGCGCGGCATATCCGGCTGTGCGTCCGCGCCGGGGCCGTGGCACTCGCGAGTGTCGGTTCCGGTACGAGCGAAGCGGTTTCGGCCGCGGTCACCGGGCCGGACGTCGAGCTCACCTTCGACATCACCACCCTCTATCCGGCGATCGGCGCGGCCATCGGGCCCGACGTGATGATCGACATCGCCGGTCCGAAGCAGCCCGTCGTCATCCGATCCGCGGACGACGGCGACCTCACCACCGTGGCGATGCCCGTCGCCCCTGGCCACATCGAGGAATCATGACCGACACCGTTGCCCACGACCCCACCATGGCGGCCATCGGCGCGGCCGTGGAACGCGGCCGCAACGGCGAAACCGACTCCGCTCGAACGCAACTCGTCGCGCTGTGGCAGGACATCGGACCGGCGGGCGATCCGCTGCACCGATGCACCCTCGCCCACTACCTGGCCGACCTCCACACCGATCCGGCCCAGGCACTGGTGTGGGATGTGCGAGCGCTGGACGCGGCCGACACCCTCACCGAGGCGCGCGTGCAGAGCCATCACGCGAGTCTGCACATCGCCGGCTTCTATCCCTCACTGCATCTGAACCTCGCCGACAACTACCGGCTGCTCGGGTCGTTCGCGGCCGCCGCGGAGCACATCGCGGTGGCGCGACGGCATACCGGCGCACTCGCGGACGATGGTTACGGACGGCTCATTCGAAGGGCGATCGAAGAGGTCGCCGCGGCGATCGAGCACCGATCGACCCGGCGGCGGGACTCGGCACCCGGCACGTCCGGGGCGTGATCGGACACTCGCGCACGGAGACGGGTCATCGCGACGCGATGAGCGGGACGAACTGTTCGTCGGCGGTCCGGGCACCGTGATGGCCGAGCATCGTCGATTCCAGCGGTTCGCGGGCCGGGCAGACCAGCACGGCGTGATGCTCCGCCACCGCGATGACGTCTCCGATCCGCGCGGTGACGACCGGGTCGGGTGGCGTCGGGCCGAACCAGTGCTCGTCCACGGCCTGTTCGCGAGTGACAACCGTTGCGGCCGTGGACAATTCCTCGGTCCAGGCGGCGAGCACATCGGACCGTGCCGACGCATTCTCGAGGTAGATGTGGCGCACCCGGGCCTCGCCGGCGATCGTCCGCACGCCGCGATGCAGATGCGGGCGGGCGTCGAGGTCGACGACGGTATCGGCGTGGATCATCCCGTGATCGCCGGTGATCAGGAGGGTGCATTCGGCTGGGAGGTCGGTCAGCAGATCCGCCACCGCGCTGTCGATATCGGCCAGTATCCGCAGCCACTCCCGAGACTCCGGGCCGTGCAGGTGGCCGGCGACGTCCAGGTCGGCGAAGTAGGCGTACGCGAAGCGCCGGCCGGTGCCGCAATGGCGTGCGACGGCGCGGATTCCGGCCCGCACCTGATCGAGATCGGTGGCCGGATGCACGGTGCCCGCGGCGCGGAAGGCCGCCCGGGTCAGTCCCGAATCGCGCTGATAGCCGGGGATCACGTAGTGCACGTCGACACCGTGGGCGGCGAGGTCCTGGATCCGGCTCGTTCTGCGCTGCACGTCTTCCGGTGGTAACTCGGCGAGGGCGTCGGGTCCGGTCGCGGAGTCGAGCCGCCAGCGCAGCGCGTTGAACACTCGCGACGTCCCGGCGTGCGGTACGGCGAAGCTGTAGCCGATGATTCCGTGCGTCGCGCAGGGCGCGCCGAGGGCCAGGCTGGTGATGCTGACCGCGGTGGTGGCCGGGAAACCGGCGTCGAGCGTGGTGGTGACGTGCGCGGACAGGGTCGGTGCGATATCTCGATGCCGGGCGAGCAGTTCGGCGCCCAGCCCGTCGATCAGCAGCACCACGACGTCGCGGTTCGGCCTCAGCCCCAGCGGATTGTGCACATCCATCCCCAGGGCGGCGGCCACCGACGGCAGGACGTCGGCCAGTGAGTAGCGCATGATCACCCATGCTGCCGCATCGATGTCACTGCGACGAGCCCATTTCCGGGACGCGGCACCCGTGGCCCGGTTTCCCGATCAAGTGAGAGGTTCGCGTAGTTCCCGGACGACGATGCCGTTGCCACCTCGTTCTTTCGCCCGATACATGGCGGTGTCCGCGAAACGGAGTAGCAACTCGGGCGAGAGACGGTCATCGGTTACTTCGCTCTCGCCGAGGACCGCCACGCCGATGCTGGCGGTGACCAGGGCGCCGTCGCCCGAACTCTCGATCGCGCGCCGGAGCCGCTCGGCCAGTGCCCGAGCGGCTCCGGCGTCCAGACGTCCGACGATCGTGAACTCCTCCCCACCGGTGCGCGCGATGGTGGCAGCGGGATCGGTGGTATCGCGCAACCGCGCCGCGATTCTGGCCAGCACCCTGTCGCCCTCCTGATGACCGAAGGTGTCGTTGACGTCCTTGAATCGATCCAGGTCGATGATCATCGCGCAGATCGGCGAACCGGCGGCGAACAATCCGGGTAGGTGGTAGTCGAGTCCACGCCGGTTCAACAGGGTGGTCAGTGGATCCGACAACGCATTCGTGCGGAGCACCCAATAGAAGAACTGCAGCGTAGGCAGTACGAGGACCACGGCAAGCACCATGATCAGCGTGGTGGCGATCGCGAGCGGGATGTCGCGATCCGAGCTGGAGGGGGTGCCCATTCGTACCGTGACCAGCAGCACCGAGAACAGCGACCAACCCGCATGCACGGCGAGCGCCTTGGCGCTGTGGAACAGCGCCAGATAGCCGCCGGTCAGGATGAGGGCGGTGTTGTTGATCATCGCCACACGGCTGGAGACCAGCAGACCGTTGATCGTGATGCCGAGGTCTGCGAGCGCGATCAACGCCAATGATGCCCAGGCTCTCGGCCACGGCAGCAGGTACCAGCGCACGCCCACCACCAACGCCAGAACGGCGAACAGGCCGATCACCGCCCGGCCGGCCGCGTTCTGCGGGCCTTCGGACGACAGCAGGAGCATGAGGGCGACGAAACTCAGGCCCAATCCGGATGTGCCGATCGAGAATTTCAGCAAGCCGAGTGCCGCCTGGTTGCGCAGCGTGCTCAGCAGCCAGCGATAGTCGGCGGGTTCTCGCCACCACATCCGCACGGCAACCAGCCCGCCGTAGCTCAGCGCATCGGCGACACGTGCCCGCGCGAACAGGCCCCTGCTGCGGCGATGCTCGTCACCGGACGGCTCGGGTGCAGCCATCCGACAACGCTAGGACAGCGTCCGGCGATCTGTGAAGTGCCCCAGGACCAGCGATATATGGTCGTAGTACCTCTTCCGACCGGTGCCGGATCAGGTCCGGATCTCCCGGATCAGCACGCGGCCGTCGCGGTCGGTCGTGATGGCGGTGTAGGCGTGGTAGAGGAACCCTCGGTCGGGACGGCGTTCGAAAACCTGCACCTGAAAGCGGTCCGGGACATCGCCACCGGTCACGTGCACGCAGTGCTGGGTGCCGACCGGCACCTGGGCGATCCGAGCCTGCAGGGTTTCGGCAGCGGGCACCGCCGTCGCTTCGGGCACGACGTATTGCCTTGCCGCCGAACCGCTTCGGGTGGCGTACTGCGCGTACTCGTAGCCCAGCACGGCGTCCGGACCGGATCCGGTGCCGCCGGGCGTATCGTCGTTGACGTCGGTCGCGGTCCTGGCCGCGTAGCACCACGGAACACTGTCCGGCGCTTCGGCTTTCGCATCCGCCGGGGGTGCCGCATCCGGCGGGGCGATACCCAACGGCAGCTGCCGCCACCAGCGATCGTAGACCTCCAGCGCCGCGTGCTTGGTCCAGCGCAGGCCGACGACGAATCGGGACCGGTGCACATCCTGCGGGAACAGCGTGTAGAGGTCCTGCGGCCCGGTCGTATCCGGCGTGGGCAGGACGACATCCAGCGGATCGGTGAAGCCCGGATGCCTCGCCAGCAGATCGCCACTGTGCTTACTCACATCCGCAGCGAATTCCACTGCGGCGTCGGCCTTTTCGAGGTCGACGAGTTCCACCCGCAGGTCGCGGTCCGGATTCTCACAGGCTATCGCCGCCCGGTCGCCCGTGGTCGGATCCACCGCGCACCGCGTACCCAGCCATCCGGTCTCTCCGGGGCGCGCGGATACCACCTGCGCAAAATTGTCCGCGATGGGCTGGTACTTCGGCCCCCAGCCGCCGTCGGCCGTCGAATGCCCGCCCGACCATCTGTCGACCGCCACCCCGGCGCCGGCCAGCACGATGACGACACCCGCCGCAGCCGCACCCCGCCGGATCCACACTTTCGGCCGCGCTGCCCGGGCGGGCACTACCGGAGACTGCCCGGAACCGGCGCCGTCGGAATGCGGGGGCAGCCCCTGCGCCGGCCGATGCCCGGGTCCCGGTGCGTCGAACGCCGGCCGTGCCCGGGACTGCGTCGGTGCGGTCGCCGATGTCGGGTATCCCTGCGCCAACCGCGCCGCCGAGTGTTCCTGCGGCTCCGAGGCGGACTCCCACGAATCCGCACCGGCCGCGTGATCCGAAGCGGGAGCACGATACACGTCGCTGACCGCGCCGAATCTGTTGCCGGACAGCGCTTCCCGCACCTCGGTCACAAATTCCGTACAGCTGCCGTATCGCTCGTGCGGCTGCTTCGCCATCGCCCGCGCCAGCACCGGATCGAGGGCGGGCGGCAGATCCGATCGCAGCGCGGTCGGCCGGGGAATCGGTTTGGTGACGTGCCCGGCGACCACCTGGCCCGGATTGGTTCCGGCATAGGGCGGTCGCCCGCACAACAGCGTGAACATGGTGCAGGCCAGGGAGTACTGGTCGCAGCGATGGTCCAGCGGTTCGCCGGAGAGCTGCTCGGGAGAGGCATAGGCGAGTGTGGCGGTGAGGGTGCCGGTGACCGTGAGTTCGGTGTCGGCGTCCTGCAATCGCGCGATGCCGAAATCGGTGATGACGGTCCGTTCGGCGCGGCCGGCCTCGGGTGCTTCGAGGAGAAGGTTCGCCGGTTTGATGTCGCGGTGCAAGACCGCCTTGCTGTGCGCATAGTCCAGTGCCGCAGCGGTTTCGGTGACGATGCGCAGTACCCGTTCGGTGGTGAGGGCGCGCCGGTCCAGCCGCGCCGCATCGGTGCCGTGCACATACTGCATCGAGATCCACAGGTGCCCGTCGTCGGCGCCGCGGTCGTAGACCCGCACGATGCCCGGATGTTCCAGCCGGGCAACGATATCGGCTTCCTGATCGAACCGGCGGCGCCGCTCGTGATCGGCGGAGACCTCGCGGTCGAGCAGTTTCAGTGCCACCCGGCGGGGCAGCCGGGGATGGCGGGCGAGATAGACCGTTCCCATTCCGCCACGGCCGAGCACGCCCTCGATGAGGTAATCGGCGAACGTCTCGCCGATCGCGAGTGCGGCCACGGTCCCCCTTCTGGTCGAGCCCACCGAGGCGTCAGCAGCTTACCGGACGAATCCGGCGTCCTCACCGGGCGGATTCGGCGGCCCTCGCCGGGCGCGGCCTCCTCCGATACCGTGGATATCCAGCGCCGCAGATGTCGATGAAGGTGGTGAGATCGCAGTGTTCGACCCGTTGGCCGATATCGACCGAGCCCTCGCCGACCGGGCCGGATGGACGTGGTTCGACGACCACCTGCTGTACACGTGCGGGGTGCTCGATCTGCTGCGCCGCGAGGAGTTGGCGCGCATGCCCGTCAAGTCGACCCGGATCCGGATCGATCCGGGCGAGGTGTGTATAGCCGAGGGCCCGGCGACCTGGTCGTTCTGGCGCTCGCCCGGCAACGGCAGCTGGACCCGTAACAACATCTACGTCGCGGGCAGCGCCTCCTTCGTCGCGGCCGCGCAACTGGGGAATGCGCTGGTGAACCAGGCCCGGCGCCAGCGCGCGGAGGCCGCGTCCCAGCCGCGCTGGATCGCCGAACGTCCCGGTTCGGTGATGATCTCCGACCGCCGCATCCACCTCACCAATCCCGACTACTCCTTCCGGATCCGCTGGGCCTCGCTCGAGACGATCGACCTGACCGCCGCCGACCACGTGGTCGCGCGCTACGTCGACCGCAACAACACCTTCCACCAGTGGCAGGTCCGAACACCTTGGGCTGTACTGATATTCGTCGTCGCCGCCCAGCTGCACTTCCCGAATCATCCGCTGCTGCTGTCCGGAAATTGGCTGCCCGCCGGATTCGAGGACAAATGCCATCTCGCGGGGAAGACATGCCCACCCGTCCGAGAGCGCTGACCTCGCCGTCCGCATCCCCTCGTCCCGCTCGTGGTGAGGGTTGCTGGGCAATGTCGGTGCCACGTGGCACCATCGCGTTGTGAGCAGCACATCTGCCCCCGACCCGCGCCTGCGCGATCTCGCGCGGTTGCGCAAGGTCCGCGACCGCATCGACCGGGAATATGCGAAACCCCTGGACGTGGAGGCCCTCGCCCGCGATGTGCACATGTCCGCGGGCCATCTGAGCCGGCAGTTCCGCCTCGCCTACGGGGAATCACCGTACGGATACCTCATGACGCGGCGCATCGAACGCGCGATGGCGCTGCTGCGGCGCGGCGATCTCAGCGTCACGGAGGTGTGCTTCGAGGTCGGCTGCCAATCACTGGGCACCTTCAGTACCCGCTTCACCGAACTGGTCGGAGTACCGCCGAGCGTCTACCGGCGGGAGGCCGCCGACGCCACCCTGGGCATGCCGTCGTGTGTCGCGAAACAGGTCACCAGACCGATCAGGAATCGAGAAGCGCAGGTTACGGAGTAGGAATTAGCGTGAGCGACATGAACATCACCATTCACGACACCTTCCTCCCGCAAGACGATCCGGAGGCGGCGCTGGCCTTCTACCGCGACACCCTCGGCTTCGAGGTGCGCAACGACGTCGGCTTCAAGGGCATGCACTGGATCACGGTGGGCCCCGCCGGACAGCCGGACATCTCGATCGTGCTCTACCCGCCGAACGCGACCCCCGGCGTGACCGAGGAAGAGCAGCGCACCATCTCCGAGATGATGGCCAAGGGCACTTTCGCCAGCCTCAATCTGGCCGCCGAGAACGTCGACGAGGTGTTCGAGCGCCTGCAGGCGAACGGTGCCGAGGTCGTGCAGGAGCCGACCGATCAGCCCTACGGACTGCGCGACTGCGCGTTCCGCGACCCCTCGGGCAATCTGCTGCGGATCCAGCAGGCCTCCTGAGCCGACCCCCGACAACCGAGCCGGTCGGCGGACCGGGCCGCCCACCCGACATTGGAGAAACCATGAGCAAGGCCGCGACGCCGGGCCGGCACGTTGCCGACACCCACGACCTGATCCGTGTACACGGTGCACGGGTCAACAACCTGAAGGACATCAGCGTCGAAATCCCCAAGCGGCGCCTGACCGTCTTCACCGGCGTCTCGGGATCGGGGAAGAGTTCGCTGGTCTTCGGCACCATCGCCGCGGAATCGCAGCGGATGATCAACGAGACCTACAGCGCCTTCGTCCAGGGCTTCATGCCGACGCTGTCGCGGCCGGAGGTCGATTTCCTGGACGGCCTCACCACCGCGATCTCGGTCGACCAGGAGCGGATGGGCGCGAACCCCCGCTCCACGGTCGGCACCGCCACCGACGCCAACGCGATGTTGCGCATCCTGTTCAGCCGCCTCGCCCAGCCGCAGATCGGCTCGCCGAACGCGTATTCGTTCAATGTGCCCTCGGTGACCGCCAGCGGTGCGATCACGGTCGAGCGGGGCGGTAAGACCAAGGCCGAGAAGGCGACCTTCCACCGACTCGGCGGTATGTGCCCGCGCTGTGAGGGCATGGGCTCGGTCACCGACTTCGACCTGACCGCGCTCTACGACGAGAGCCTGTCGCTCAACGAGGGCGCGCTCACCATCCCCGGCTACAGCATGGACGGCTGGTTCGGCCGCATCTACCGCGGTTGCGGACTGTTCGACCCGGACAAGCCGATCCGCAGGTACAACAAGCGCGAACTACATGATCTGCTTTACAAGGAGCCGACCAAGATCAAGGTCGAGGGCATCAACCTCACGTACGAGGGCTTGGTCCCCAAGATCCAGAAGTCGATGCTGTCCAAGGATGTCGACTCGCTACAGCCGCATATCCGCGCGTTCGTCGAGCGTGCGGTGACCTTCACGATCTGCCCGGAATGTGAGGGCACCCGGCTCAGCGTCGAGGCCCGGTCCTCGAAGATCGGTGACAAGAGCATCGCCGACGTCTGCCGGATGCAGATCAGCGATCTCGCCGCATGGGTGCGCGAACTCGACGAGCCGTCGGTCGCGCCGCTGCTGAAGGGCTTGCAGCACCTGCTCGACTCGTTCACCGAGATCGGCCTCGGCTACCTGTCGCTGGACCGGCCGGCGGGCACGCTCTCCGGCGGTGAAGCGCAGCGCACCAAGATGATTCGCCACCTCGGATCGTCCCTGACCGATGTCACCTACGTGTTCGACGAGCCCACCATCGGCCTGCACCCCCACGACATCGAGCGGATGAACAACCTGCTGCTGCAGTTGCGCGACAAGGGCAACACGGTGCTGGTGGTGGAGCACAAACCGGAGGCGATCGCGATCGCCGACCATATCGTCGATCTGGGCCCGGGGGCCGGAAGCCAGGGCGGCACAGTCTGTTTCGAGGGCGACCTCGAGGGCCTGCGCGCCAGCGACACGATCACCGGCCGCCACCTCGACGACCGGGCCAAACTCAAGGACGCACCGCGGAAGTCGTCCGGCGCGTTGGAGATTCGCGGCGCCTCCACCCACAACCTGAAGAATGTGGACGTCGACATCCCGCTCGGCGTGCTGTGCGTGGTCACCGGCGTGGCCGGATCCGGTAAGAGTTCGCTCATCCACGGATCGGTCGCCGACCGCGAGGATGTCGTGGTGGTCGACCAGGGCGCGATTCGCGGTTCGCGGCGCAGCAATCCGGCCACCTACACCGGACTGCTCGAGCCGATCCGCAAGGCCTTCGCCAAGGCCAACGGCGTCAAGCCGGCACTGTTCAGCGCGAATTCCGAAGGCGCGTGCCCCACCTGCAACGGCGCGGGCGTGATCTACACCGATCTGGCGATGATGGCCGGCGTCGCGACCACCTGCGAGGAATGCGACGGGAAACGCTTCCAGGCGGCCGTCCTGGACTACCACCTCGGCGGGCGCAACATCAGCGAGGTGCTGGAGATGTCGGTCGCCGAAGCCGAGGAGTTCTTCGGCGCGGGTGAGGCGAAAATCCCGGCGGCGCACAAGATTCTGCAGCGCCTCGGTGATGTCGGACTCGGCTATCTGAAACTGGGCCAGCCCCTCACCACGCTCTCGGGCGGTGAACGCCAGCGCATCAAACTCGCCACCCACATGGGCGAGAAGGGCGGGGTCTACGTTCTCGACGAGCCGACGACGGGCCTGCACCTCGCCGACGTGGAGAATCTGCTCGGCCTGCTCGACCGCCTCGTGGACTCGGGCAAATCGGTGATCGTCATCGAACACCACCAGGCCGTGATGGCACATGCCGACTGGATCATCGACCTCGGTCCCGGCGCCGGCCACGACGGCGGGCGCGTCGTCTTCGAGGGAACACCGGCCGATCTGGTCGCCGACTCCTCGACCCTCACCGGCGAACACCTCGCCGCCTACGTCGGCGGATAGTCCGGGACAACGCCGATCGCTTCCCCCCGAGCGCCTGCCGGTTCCGGTCGACCGGAACCGGCAGGCCGGATGCGTCGGCGCGGGCGGCTCAATGCTGCGCCGACGCGGTCTGTGGTCGCTACGTCGCGTTCAGCGCGGCATGCAGCGACGGGCCGGCCGCGATGATCGCCGGCCGACCTCGGGTCGTGGTCACGAGCCGTCCCCGCCGGTGGGATCGGCCGGATCGGCGAGGCCACGTTCGTAGGCGGCGCGGGCGGTGGAACCGCGGGTCGCGGCGACCTGATCCGGGACCATGCGACGCAAGGTCAGGTCTCGCAGGCGTTGGGGAAGCAGTTCGGCGAGCCGGACGAGCGGACCGATGTACCGCGGCACGGTGACCTCGAACCGAGGGTGTTCGATCGTCCGCAGCACCGCTCGCGCCACATCGGCGGGCTCCAGCAGTTTCGCGGCGCCGGTGTCGGTACCCGCGGCCAGGTCGGTCGCAACCACTCCCGGCATGATCACCGAGATCCGCACGCCGCTGCCGCGCAGTTCCTCACGCACACCGGTCAGGTAGCCGAGCACCCCGTGTTTGGTCGCGGCGTAGGTCGATTCGCCGGGCGGGGACAACCGCGCGGCGGCCGAGGCGATGGTGACGATGTGGCCCTGTCCGCGCGCCCGCATGCCCGGTGCGACCAGCCGCACGCCGCGAATGACGCCGTGCAGATTGACCTCCAGCATGCGCGCGGTCGCGGCCTCGGGCTCGTCGTCGAACGGGCCCACCCACATCACGCCGGCATTGTTGACCAGTACGTCGATCGGTCCCCACAGCGATTCCACGGCAGCGAGGAAGGTGCGGAAGGACTCCGTATCGGTCACGTCGAGGGCGAATCCGCGCACGGTTGCGGACAATTCGGCCGCGGTGGCGACGGCCGCCGGTTCGTCGCGGTCGCCGACGGCGACCCGGGCGCCGGCCTCGGCGAGCACACGCGCGATCTCCCGGCCTATGCCCCGCGCCCCGCCGGTCACCGCGACGACACGACCGGCGATCGATGAGGTCATGGATGGTTCTCCATTCTGACATGCCTGCGTGTCAGCAACGATGCTCTAGTGTGCCATAGGCCGGGACGTGAGGACAGGGGCATGCCAGGACGGAAGTATCAGGGACTGATGCCGGACGAGCGCCGGGAGCAGCGGCGCGCGGCGATCCTGGACGCCGCACTGGAGGTTTTCGGCACCAGCGGTTATGCGGGCAGTTCCGTCAAACAGATCTGCCGCGCCGCACGGCTCACCGAACGCTACTTCTACGAATCCTTCACCGACCGCGAAAGTTGCCTGGCCGCCCTGTATTCCGAAGTCGTGACGCGGGTGCGCGCCGCGACCGTGGCCGCGATGACCTCCGCGGGAGACGACATCGACGCCCAGACCCGCGCCGGATTGCGGACGTTCATCGGATATCTGACCGAGGATCGGCGACTTGCCAGGGTGGCCCTGATCGAGGCCGTCGGCGTATCCCCCGCCATGGAGGAACGCCGCCACGAGGTGCTGCGCGAATTCGCCGAGATCGTCACCGCCGCCTGGGCCGCCACCCGCGCCGAACCGCTGTCGCTCGAACAACATTCGGCCGCGGTCGCCCTCGTCGGCGGCGTCAACCATCTCCTGGTCGACTGGCTGATGGGCGGCAGCACGCAATCCCCCGCCGCGCTCACCGACGTCTGCACCACCCTGTTCATCGCCGCGCGCCGCACCTTCGACGCGCAGGCCCGAGCCACGGAGACATCATGGCCGACGATCCCCTGATCGACTTCACGCGCGAATCGTTCAGTCACACGGGCATCAGCCACCCGATTCTGCGATCGGGATCGGGCCCGGCGGTGATCGTGATGACCGAGGTTCCCGGCATCACGCCGAAGGTCGCCGAATTCGCCCGCCGGGTACGCGATCTCGGCCTGACCGCAGTGCTACCGGATATGTTCGGCACGGCCGGGCGCGATCCGAATCCGGCCGCTCACGGCCTGCTGAGCAGCGCGGCCTACGGTGTCGGCGCCATGGCCCGGCTCTGCATCGGACGAGAGTTCAGCATGCTGGCCGGCCCGGGGGCCTCACCCATCACGAACTGGCTGCGCGCCCTGGGCGCCGCCGAACACCGGCGCTGCGGCGGGCCGGGCATCGGGGCCGTCGGCATGTGCTTGACCGGAGGATTCGCCCTCGCCATGGCCGCCGACGACCATCTGCTCGCGCCGGTGCTGTCGCAACCGGCCACGCCGGTGCCGGTGACGCGCCGCCGACGTGCCGAAATCGGTATCGGCACTGCGGATCTCGCGCGCATTCAACAACGATGCGCGCAGGGCCTCGGCGTCCTCGGCCTGCGATTCCGCGGCGATCGACTGGTCCCGGAGGAACGATTCGCCTCGCTGCGCAGACAATTGGGCCCGGCCTTCGTGGCAGTGGAGCTGGACCCCGAGGATGCGAATCCGGACGCGCCGACACCGCCGCATTCGGTACTGACCGAACACCTCGTCGACACGCCCGGCCATCCGACCCGGCAGGCGCTCGACCTGGTTCTCGAGCACCTTCGCACGCGATTGCTCGATTCCCCCGACCACGCGCCCAACCGGCCCTCGCCCGACGAGTCCTAGCTCACCGGCCGACCCGGCCCGATACGACAACGCCCCGCCTCGGATGACCGAGGCGGGGCGAAGTGCCTTACTACGCGGGATTACCGGTAGTCGCTGAAACCGTAGTCGTCCAGCGGGACCGCGGCACCGGTCGTGGTGCCGAAGCCCTCCGGGCTGTAGTAGGTGTCGTCGTAGGACGGCACCGCGTACGCCGCGGCACGGGCCTCTTCGGTCGGCTGCACCTGGATGTTGCGGTAGCGGTTGATACCGGTACCGGCCGGGATCAACTTACCGATGATCACGTTCTCCTTCAGGCCGATCAGCTTGTCGGAGCGGCAGTTGATCGCCGCGTCCGTCAAGACACGAGTCGTCTCCTGGAAGGAGGCCGCCGACAGCCACGAATCGGTGGCCAGCGACGCCTTGGTGATACCCATCAGCACCGGGCGACCCGACGCGGGCTCGCCACCCTCGGCGACGACGCGGCGGTTGGATCCCTCGAACTCCGAGCGCTCCACCAGTGAACCGGGCAGGAACTCCGTCGCACCCGAGTCGATGATGGTGACGCGGCGCAGCATCTGGCGAACGATGACCTCGATGTGCTTGTCGTGGATGGACACACCCTGCGACCGGTACACCTCCTGGACCTCGTGCACCAGGTGAATCTGCACCTGACGCGGACCCATCACGCGCAGCACCTCGTGCGGATCGGCCGAGCCCTCCAGCAACTGCTGGCCGACCTCGACGTGGTCGCCGTCGGCGAGCAGACGCTCGGAACCGTCGTCGTGCTTGAACACCCGCAGACGCTGACGCTTCGACAGCTTGTCGTAGACCACCTCGTCCGAACCGTCGTCCGGAATGATGGTGATCTTGTAGAAGCGGTCGTCGTCCTCGAGCCGGATCCGGCCCGAGACCTCCGCGATCGGCGCCTTGCCCTTGGGCACACGAGCCTCGAACAGCTCCTGCACGCGGGGCAGACCGCCGGTGATGTCGTCGCCCGCGACACCACCCTGGTGGAAGGTACGCATGGTCAGCTGGGTACCGGGCTCACCGATGGACTGGGCGGCGACGATACCGACGGCCTCACCGATGTCGACCAGCTTGCCGGTCGCCATCGAGCGGCCGTAGCAGGTCGCACACACGCCGGTGCCGGTGGTGCAGGTGAGCACCGAGCGGACCTTGACGTCGGTGATGCCGGCCTCGAGCAGCGCCTCGATGGCCGGGTCGCCGAGGTCGTGACCCTTCTCCACGATGACGTTGCCGTCGGCGTCGACCGCGTCGGCGGCCAGCGTCCGGGCATAGGTGCTGGTCTCCACGTGCGGATCGCGGATGAGCAGACCGTCGGGCTGCTTCTCGGCGATCGCGACGAGGATGCCGCGCTCGGTGCCACAGTCGGTCTCGCGCACGATGACGTCCTGCGACACGTCCACCAGACGACGGGTCAGGTAACCCGAGTCGGCGGTACGAAGCGCGGTGTCGGCCAGACCCTTTCGCGCACCGTGGGTGTTGATGAAGTACTCCAGAACGGTCAGGCCCTCACGGAACGAGGACTTGATCGGTCGCGGAATGAACTCACCCTTCGGGTTGGTCACCAGACCCTTCATGCCCGCGAGGGTACGAGTCTGGGTGAAGTTACCCGTGGCGCCCGAATCGACGATCGTGATGATCGGGTTGTCGGCCGGGTAGTGCGCACGCAGCGCCTTACCGACCTCTTCGGTCGCTTCCTGCCAGATCTTGACCAGGGCGTTGTTGCGCTCCTGGTGGTCGAGAGCACCACGCTGGTACTTCTTCTCGATCTGGTCGGACTGCGCCTCGTAGCGCTCCATGATCTCGGCCTTCTCCGGCGGAACGAGAACGTCCGACATGGAGACGGTGACACCCGAACGCGTGGCCCAGTAGAAGCCGGCGTCCTTGAGCTTGTCGACGGTCTGCGCGACCACGATCATCGGGTAGCGCTCGGCGAGATCGTTGATGATCGTCGCCTGCCGCTTCTTCGGCATCTGCTCGTTGATGAACGCGTAGTCCGCGGGCAGCAGCTCGTTGAAGATGACCCGGCCCAGGGTGGTTTCACACAGCCACGCGTCGCCGCGCTGCCAGCCCTCGGGGAACAGCTCCGCCTCGACATCCTTCGGCGGGCGCTGCTCGGTCAGACGCACCTTGATCAGCGAGCGAACCGTCAGCTCGCCGCGGTCGACGGCCATCTGGGCCTCGGCCGGCGACGCGTAGACGCCCTGCTCGGGAGCATCCGCGGTGGCAGGCCGGTACTCGCCCTTGGCGCCCTCTTCCAGGCGGGTCAGGTAGTACAGACCGGTCACCATGTCCAGACGCGGCATGGCCAGCGGGCGGCCGGACGCCGGGGACAGGATGTTGTTCGACGACAGCATCAGGATGCGGGCCTCGGCCTGCGCCTCCGCGGACAGCGGCAGGTGCACGGCCATCTGGTCACCGTCGAAGTCGGCGTTGAAGGCCTCACAGACCAGCGGGTGCAGCTGGATGGCCTTACCTTCGACCAGCAGCGGCTCGAAGGCCTGGATACCGAGGCGGTGCAGCGTGGGCGCACGGTTCAGCATGACCGGGTGCTCGGCGATGACCTCTTCGAGGACGTCCCACACCTGGGCGCGCTGCCGCTCGACCATCCGCTTGGCGGACTTGATGTTCTGCGCGTGGTTCAGGTCGACCAGACGCTTCATCACGAACGGCTTGAACAGCTCCAGCGCCATCAGCTTGGGCAGACCACACTGGTGCAGCTTCAGCTGCGGACCGACGACGATGACCGAACGGCCCGAGTAGTCGACGCGCTTACCGAGCAGGTTCTGACGGAAACGACCCTGCTTACCCTTGAGCAGATCGCTCAGGGACTTCAGCGGGCGGTTACCGGGCCCGGTCACCGGGCGACCGCGACGGCCGTTGTCGAACAGCGCGTCCACGGACTCCTGCAGCATCCGCTTCTCGTTGTTGACGATGATCTCGGGGGCGCCGAGGTCGATCAGTCGCTTGAGGCGGTTGTTGCGGTTGATCACGCGGCGGTACAGGTCGTTCAGGTCGGAGGTGGCGAAGCGGCCACCGTCGAGCTGAACCATCGGGCGCAGCTCCGGCGGAATCACCGGAACGGCGTCGAGCACCATGCCCATCGGCGAGTTGCCGTTGGTCTGGAAGGCCGCGACGACCTTCAGCCGCTTGAGCGCGCGCAGCTTCTTCTGGCCCTTACCGGTGCGAATGGTTTCGCGCAGGTTCTCGGCCTCGGCCTCGATGTCGAAGGTCTCCATCAGCTTCTGGATGGCTTCGGCACCCATCGCGCCGGTGAAGTACTCGCCGTAGCGGTCCTGCAGCTCGCGGTAGAGCACCTCGTCCACGATCAGCTGCTTGGGAGCCAGCTTGGTGAAGGTGGTCCAGATCTCGTCGAGCCGGTCCAGCTCCCGCTGGGCACGGTCGCGCAGCTGGCGCATCTCGCGCTCGCCGCCGTCCTTGACCTTGCGGCGGACATCGGACTTGGCACCCTCGGCCTCGAGCTCGGCCAGGTCGGCCTCGAGCTTCTGGGCGCGGGCCTCCAGGTCGGCGTCGCGCTGGTCGGCGATCGTCTTCTTCTCGACCTCCATCTCCGCCTCGAGCGTGGACAGCTCGTTGTGGCGCAGATCCTCGTCGACGGCGGTGATGACGTAGGCGGCGAAGTAGATGATCTTCTCGAGATCCTTCGGCGCCAGGTCCAGCAGGTAACCGAGACGGCTCGGCACACCCTTGAAGTACCAGATGTGGGTGACCGGCGCGGCCAGTTCGATGTGGCCCATCCGCTCACGACGCACCTTGGCGCGGGTCACCTCGACGCCACAGCGCTCACAGATGATGCCCTTGAAGCGGACACGCTTGTACTTGCCGCAGTAGCACTCCCAGTCCCGGGTGGGACCGAAGATCTTCTCGCAGAACAAGCCGTCCTTCTCCGGCTTGAGCGTGCGGTAGTTGATGGTCTCCGGCTTCTTGACCTCACCGTAGGACCAGTTGCGAATGTCTTCGGCGGTCGCCAGGCCGATCCGGAGTTCATCGAAGAAGTTGACGTCTAGCACGTAACTTCCTTTCCCCTGTTCGGGTTCAGTATCGAGCAAAGTTCGCTAGTTCGTCCGCCGTGGCGGACCACTTCCGCGGAGCGGGAAACTATGCCCCGGCGCCCAATGCGGGCGCCGGGACCGATCGGCTACTGCGCGAGGTCGTCGACCGTCGCAGCCTCGTTGCGGGACAGGTTGATGCCGAGGTTCGCCGCGGCACGCTCGAGGTCCTCGTCGTCACCGTCGCGCATCTCGATCGCCGCGCCGTCGGAGGACAGCACTTCGACGTTGAGGCACAGTGACTGCAGTTCCTTGAGCAGAACCTTGAACGATTCCGGGATGCCCGGTTCGGGGATGTTCTCGCCCTTGACGATCGCCTCGTAGACCTTCACACGACCGACCACATCGTCGGACTTGATGGTCAGCAGCTCCTGCAACGTGTAGGCCGCGCCGTAGGCCTGCATGGCCCAGCACTCCATCT
>NZ_PYHT01000024.1:0-106254 GCF_003023875.1 Nocardia sp. MDA0666 | reverse complement strand
GCCCGACCCGGCATCGTCGCGCCGGGGCGGGTGGCGCCGCCGGGCGGTGTGGCCGTGCTGCCCCCGGGGCCGGGAGTCCGGGCCGTTCCGGCGCCGGGGACTGAGTCGGAAGACGATGTGCCGGGGCCGGATTGGGCTCCTGCGGCCGGCGCGGAATCGGTGGCGCCACCCGCGGGAGCCGACGTACCGGGCGTCGCGTGGTCCCCCGCGTTCGCCGTACCGTTCGGATTCGTGCCGTCGCCGGTCGTTCCCGCACCGGGGTTCGTTCCGGTGTCTGAGTTCGTGGCGTCATCGGAGTGTGCCGCGCCCGAGTTCGCGGCTCCCGAGCTCCGTGTATCGGAGTTGTCCGTACCCGAGCTCTCGGTACCCGAGTTCTCTGCCCCCGGATTCTGCGTACCACCGGAGTGCGCGGAGTCACCGTGCGGCCCATGCGATTCGGCGCTGGTCGAGCCCGAGCCGTTCGACGGCGTACCGGAATTTCCGGCCGGCTTCGAGTCGGCGTCCGATGTCGCGCCGGAGCCCGCACCGCTGTCGGTGGTGCCGCTCGAGTGTCCCGATCCCGGAGTGGATGCGGTATCGCCGGAATGCGAATCTCCGGACGTCGCACCGGTGGTCGCGGTCGTGTCGCCGATGGGCGCGGGGTTCGCACCGGGCGCGGGCGTGATCGAACCGTCCGCTGTGCCGGCGGGTTTCGGCGCCGGGTTCCCGGGCTTCGACGAGTCTCCGGGTGTCGAGCCGCCGCCGGGTGGGGTGCCCTGGTCACCGGATCCCGGCTGACCGGGGTGTCCCGTGCCGGGCAGGTTACGGGCCGCGGCGCCGGCGGCCAGGAGCGCCGCCGCACCCGAGTTCACGAACGGCATGGGGTTGGTGAAACGCGCCGGGTCGGAATAGGTCCTCGCGCGGGGCGGCACGCAGGGTGTCACGGCACCGTAGTCACGCAGCGCGTTCTCCACCCGATCGGTCATGCTGCGCGAAAAGTCGTGCGCCGCACCGGTGTAGCCGCGCAAATCGGACAGCGAGGTTCCCATCAGGGTGTCGGCGCGGGCCGCCAGCGCCGAGAATCCGGCGCCGAATCCCGGCGGCTGCGGCAGCTCCCCGACCTGCTCCCGCAACGCGTCCGCCGGACCGGCCAGCGCGGGGGCGAATTCCATGATCGGCCCGTCGGTACCGACCGGGCCACCGCCGATCATGGTCGCCGCCGACATCGCGAGTGCGGAGACGACCGCGGCGGACGACACGACCGCGGCACCCCGGGCGTACCGCCCGACAGTGCTGTTGCTCGCGGCGAATCGGGCCGAGGCGATGGCGGCACCGGTCGCGACCGTATGCGCCGGATCCGGCGGAACGATCACCGGGGGGCCCAATTCGGCCAGCACCTCCGCGACCTCGACCGGCCGCGCGGCGCCCCCGACCAGCAACACGCGGTCGATGTCGTCGATGCTCACCCGCGCACTCTTCAGGCAATCGCGCACCACCCGAAGGGAATTGCGCACATGCCACGTACGCAGGCGACGGGTGTCCTCGGCAGGCACCACCTTCGACACCGGGGCCGGCACGTCCGGAGCCAGGGTCCGTGCGTAGCGTGCCAGGACGGCGCCCAGCGGCCGGCCGCCGTAGGCATCGGATCGCAGCGCCGAGCCGAGCACCCCGCGCTGATTCCATTCGACCTCGGTCCGGACCACCGCGACGTCCAGACTGTTGGCGCCCAGATCGTAGACGAGCGTGGAACCGCTTGTGGTGACACCGTATTCGTCGTCGAGCCATTCCACGGCGGCCACCGGTTCGGGCATCAGAATCACATCGAAGGCGCCGCGGCGATGCAGCGCGTACTGCAGCGACGCGATCTGCCGGTCGGTGTAGCAGGCGGGATAGGTAAGGACCGGCCCGGCCTCCGGAGCGCCGGCGTCGATCAGGCAGGTCGCCACCGCCGCGACCAGATCGGCCGAGGATCGGATCCGCCCGCCCAGCGACACGGGCTCGCGCGGCTGGGTGAGATCGGCGAAATCCGTGACGACCGGCGCGAATCGAGGCATTCCCCCGACGCGCACCGCGCCGGATCGGTCGACGGTGACCGCCGTGCGGCGCACGCGGACCGCCGGACGGTCGCGATCACCGGCAGTTGCCGCCCACACGGAATTCACTGTGCCGATGCTCATGCCGAAGCCAACCGTCATTGCCATCCCGTCAACGCACCGAGACCACGGCCCCAGTGGTTCAACCATGTGGTCGCGGTCGTTTACCAAATAGCGAACACAGGTTAGCTGGTCGGTCTCGATCACGGAAACCGAATGGGCGGAAAAGGTTTCACACTCACCGATCGAACACGCAAAAGACCTGCTAGGACACAGCGGAGGACAAGATCGGAAGGCCGAATTCACTTACCGCAGGAGAATAGCTGGCAAAACTGGCCATTTCACAGTTGATCCCACGGAATACCAACCGGTTTTCTATGGAATTGCGACAATGACATTCACGAGACCGAATTCGAGGCGGTCATGCCGAATGACTGGATGGTTGCCGAAACGACAACCGCCCCGATCCGGACGGATCGGGGCGGTCGGTCGAGATATCCGGCTCAGGAGCGAGCGAGCAGCTTGCGCTTCCACCACGGCTGGGCCGTGGCACCGCCGCGCACCGCGTCGGGGCGGCGGCGCTGGACCAGCCGATCGAAATCGGTGGCGTCGGCGGTGGGCCGGCGCAGACGGCCGGCGTTGAAGTCGTCGACCAGCTGCCGCACCGTCTGCTGTGCGCAGGACTTGTTGGTGCCGATGAAGCCCGTCGGGCCGCGCTTGATCCAGCCGGTCACGTAGGTTCCCGGAACCACCGCGCCGTCGGCGGATTCGAGCACCCGGCCGTCGGCGTTCGGGATGACGCCGGCGCGCTCGTCGAACGGCACCCCGGGCACGGCCACGCCGCGGTAACCCACCGAGGCGAGAACCAGTGCGGTATCCAGGGTCTCGGTCTCCTCCGTCGCGACGGCCCGGGTGACACCGGCCTCGTCGGTGACGAGTTCGTTGCGCACCAGCTCGATTCCGGTCACCCGGTCGGTGCCGACCAGCGCCACCGGCGAGGACAGATAGCGGAAGACGATGCGCTTGCGCGCGCCCACCGGGCGGTCGGCCACACTGCGCAGCAACTTCAGCTTCTGCTCGACCTTCTGCGGCATGTCCGGAGTCGGTTCCGGCACATCACCTTCCACGACGATGTCGAGATCGGAGCCGAGCAGCCCCACGAATTCGGGGACGGTGAAGGCGGATTCGGCCGGGCCGCGGCGACCCACGATCACCACTTCCTCGATCTTGCTGTGCCGCAGTGCGTCCAGCGCCGCCGGCGACACCTCGGTGGCATCGAGCAGTTCGGGATCCATGGTGAGAATCCGGGCCACGTCGAGCGCGACATTGCCGTTGCCGACGATCACCGCGCGCCGCTGCGTCAGATCGAAACTGCGCTGCGCGTAGTCGGGATGGCCGTTGTACCAGGCCACAAACTCGGTCGCGGACAGGCTGCCGGGCAACCCCTCGCCGGGAATACCGAGTTTGCGGTCGGAGGAGGCGCCCACGGCGTAGATCACCGCGTCGAAGTGGTCGAGCAGTTCGGCGTGCGAGATATCCTCGCCCACGGCCACATTCAGGTACGACCCGAATCCGGGCTGCGCGGAGATCACATCGAACAGCCGGCTCACCTGCCGGGTCCGGGTGTGGTCGGGTGCGACACCGTGGCGGGCCAGGCCGTAGGGCACCGGCAGCCGGTCGAACACCGTCACCGTCACGTCCGGCTGGGTGAGCAGCTCGTCGGCGGCATACATCGCCGAGGGGCCCGAACCCACGATCGCGACGCGCATCGCGCCCCGATCGGTGTCGACCTCGGCGGCGGGCACCGGCTTGGCCAACAGGGGACGCGGACGCGCCTGACGATAGAAATCGGCGTTGATCTCGATGAACGGCTTCTGCTCCGCGGTGAGCTTCTTCGAGGAGGTGATGGCGTCCACCGGGCAGGCCGTGGCACACGCCCCGCAATCCACGCATGCCGCGGGGTCGACGTACAACATCTCCGCCGTCAGAAAGTCCGGTTCGTCGGGCGTGGGATGAATGCAGTTGACCGGGCATGCGTAGACGCAGGAGGCGTCGCTGCAGCACGACTGGGTGACTACATACGGCACTGTATGGCTACCCTTCAGGCGGCTTTGGTCTTGGCGCGCTGCGGCTCGGAGCGGTACCGGCTGGCCGGACCGTCGATCTTCAGCAGCTTCCAGACGTTCTTCGAGATCGGGTTCATCAGGCCCAGTTCCTTGGCCAGCGCCCGCACGTCGATGAAGTAGTCGGCGAAGGTCTGCTGCGCCTCCGCGGAGCCGTAGAACAGTTCCTTACGGACGTCCTCCGGGATGTCGAACTCCTTGAAGAAGGACTTCGGCGGGGTGGCGATGGACCGGCCGAGGATCCACATCACGATCGGCATGGCCAGCGACAGCACGAACTTCGCGGCCGGATTCGACTCCGGCACATGCTTCTTCAGGAATTCGTGCGCGAAGGAGATGTGGCGCGCCTCCTCGGCGACGTGGATCGCCATGACTCCGCGCATGATCGGATGCACTTCCTCGCCGGAGCGCAGGATCTGCTTCTGGATGTGGTCGATCGGCTCCTCACCGGCGAGGACCGCCATGAAGAACAGGTTCGGGAACCGGGCGGCGACCGGCGCGGCGAAGTAGCGGAGCTTGCGGACCAGCGGGCCCATCCCCGGCACGTCGATGCCGATCCGGTTGACCATCTCCTGGAACATCAGGGTGTGGTTGTGCTCCTCGATCATCTCGTGGGAGCAGTACCGGAACTCGGGCGAGCCGTTGGGCAGGCTGAAGTTGTGCGTGGCCATGCCGCTGATCAGGATCGACTCGAACTGCAGGCCGACCTTGGCGACATTGGCCTGGCGGTACTTGCCGAGGGCGATCTTCTGCTCGTCCGACAGCGCCTTGTACCAGGGGTGACGCCCCAGCGGGTCGGCGGATTCCGGAAGGATCCACCGCTTCTCGCCGGCGGTCGCGGCGAAGTCGGGGTTGTCCCAGTCGATGTCGGTGAACGGATCGAAGTGCTTGTTGACCGACCCCTCGGACAGCAGGAGCAGCTTCTGGGCGTATTCCATGGCCTCGGCGACCACAGGGTCTACTTCCGGCGTCGCGGCAACGGACATCGTCGTCACAGCCTCTCCATCTCGCATGGGTAACTGTTTCCCATAGTTACACCTATAGCGGCGGAGGTCAACACCGGCGACCGGCCCTGCCGGACACGATCGCGCAACCCCGCCGATAATCGGCCGTATTCCCAGCTCAGCGGCAGCCCAAACAGCATTACCGAGCAGTACTGTGCGGGGCGTCACATCGCCTGCGATGCCGCCACAACGCACCACGAGGGCAGACCGGACGTGTCCGCACCCACATGGCAAATCATCCCATGTCCCGACTAAGCTACAACTTGTGTCTAAGACGTATTCAGCCGCTGAGCGCGCCTATCGCGAGATCAAGGAGCGCATTCTGACCGGCGCGCTGCCCGGCGGAGAGCTGATCAGCGAGGGTGAGATCGCGAACGATCTGGGTACCTCCCGCACTCCGGTGCGGGAGGCATTCCTGCGGTTGGAGACCGAGGGCTGGATGCGGCTGTATCCCAAGCGCGGCGCGCTGGTGGTCCCGATTCCCTCGCACGAGGCCGAACACGTCGCGCATGCCCGCTATGTCGTGGAGACCGCGGCGGTGCGCGCCCTCACCGCCGACGACCGCCCGCCACTGCTCGACACACTGCGCGAATCGCTCACCCGCCAGCGCGAACTCGTCGCGAACCTCGATGCCTCCGACGGGCAGACGTTGTCGCGCTTCGCCACCGAGGACACCGACTTTCATCGCGGCTATGTGGTCGCCGCGGGCAACCCGCTGCTCACCGGGTTCTACGACTCGCTGCGCGAACGCCAGCGGCGGATGAACAGCGTCGCCCTGCACCGCGCGCCGATGAATACCGCCCGCATCGTGGAACAGCATGCGCGGCTGACGGATCTGATCGCCGCCGGAGATACCGCGGCCTTCGATACCGCACTCGCCGACCATCTGTCGGGTGTGCACCAGCTCGAACTGAGAGGACTGTGATGACCGCACCGGCCGCCGTCGACCTCCGTCCGGCCCGCGTCGCCACCGCCCCTCGCGTCTGGTGGAGCGTGGCCGCGGCGATCTTCGCGATCGCCTGGGGCGGAAACGAATTCACCCCGCTGCTGGTGATGTACAAGAACGACGGCCTGCCGGTCACCACCGTGAATCTGTTGCTGTTCGAGTACGTCCTGGGCATCGTGCCGGCGCTGCTGATCGGTGGACCGCTGTCGGATCGCTACGGCAGGCGGCGGTTGATGCGGCCCGCACCGCTGATCACCGCGGCGGGATCGACGCTGCTGGCCTTCGGTTCCGGCGTCGTGCCGATGCTGTCGATCGGGCGCGTCCTGTGCGGAGTCGGTCTCGGGCTGGCGATGGCCGTGGGCAGCAGCTGGTTGAAGGAACTCTCGCAACCGCCGTTCGGGCCCGCCTCGGCCCCCGGCACCGGAGCTCGGCGCTCGGCGATGAGTCTCACCGGCGGTTTCGCCATCGGAGCCGGAGTGGCCGGCGTGCTGGCACAGTGGGCGCCCTGGCCCGCGACCCTGGCCTATCTGATCAATGTGGCGCTGTGCCTGATCACTGCCGTCCGGGTGCTGCGCGCACCGGAAACCGTGGCGCCGCAACCGGTTCGCAAGCCACTGCGCGACGATCTGCGGGTTCCGGCGGCCGGCCATCGGCGTTTCCGCCGCATCACACTACCGCTGGCGCTGTGGCTGTTCACCTCCGCCGCGGCCGCGTACGCGATCCTGCCGACGCTGGCGGCCGATCGCATCGCCGGAATGCCGATCGCGTTCTCCGCGCTGATCACGGTGATCACGCTCGGATGCGGTTTCGCGATCCAGTCGGTGGCGCGGCGGATCGACCTGCCGGGTACCGCGTTCATCGCGGCGCTGTCGCTGGCGCTGACCACCGCGGGCATGGCCGCGTCGGTGTACGCGGCCGCGACCCTGCAGTTGTGGGCGGTCATCGCGACCGCGGCCGTACTCGGATTCGGATTCGGCATCGGCATGGTCGCCGGACTGCAGGAGATCGAGCGGATCGCCCGGCCGGACGATCTCGCCGGGCTGACCGCGGTGTTCTACTCGGTGAGCTACCTCGGATTCGGTTCGCCGGCGCTGCTGTCGCTGCTGCACAACGCGCTGCGTATCGGCTATCCGGCGATGTTCGCGGCCGGCGCGGTCATCGCCCTCGGATGTCTCGCGGTGGTGCTCAACAACTATCGCGACCCGGACCGCGCGAGCGCTGTCGAGCAACAGATCAGCCGATAGGCCGGGTCGAGCAGAGCGTTGCCGACCCGGCGAAACCCGGTCTGCGACCGCGCGGGTTCCGCCCGCGCGGCACGCCGTCAGCGCTGCACGTGCACGATCCCGGCGCCCATGGATTGCGCCCCCGCTTCGTCTCCCACCACAGCCGTCGCCG
Organism: Nocardia sp. MDA0666; assembly: GCF_003023875.1. Lineage (NCBI taxonomy): Bacteria > Bacillati > Actinomycetota > Actinomycetes > Mycobacteriales > Nocardiaceae > Nocardia > Nocardia sp. MDA0666. The sequence goes on along the minus strand of NZ_PYHT01000024.1, from coordinate 98,714 downwards.
CGAACAGCGCGCCGCCGGCTGCGACCGCGACGGTGACCGCGACCCGGGTCAGGCGGCGGCGCAGCATGCGCGGCGGCTCGGGCCGTTCGGGCGCCCCGGCGACCTCGCTCTCCCGGGCCGATTCGGCGGCGCGGCGCGCGAGAACGGCCGCGCCCTCGGCGATCGTGCGTTCCGGATCCGGGGCGACGATCACCGGCCGCGCCAGCGCCGAGGCCAGGACCGCGGCGACTTCGGGCGGGCGGGCGGCGCCGCCGACGACCAGTACACAGTCGACATCGGCCATCGTCACGCGGGCTCGTCCGAGGCATTCGTAGACCACATCGAGCGACTCGCGGACGTGTGCGGTACGCAGTGCCGTGATCGCGGAGTCGGCCGCCGACGATTCGCCGGCGCGCCAGTTGTCCTGGGTTGCCATCTTCGCGCCGAAGGCGCGGCCACCGAAGGCGTTGGAGCGCAACGGTTCCCCGATCACCGGCCGGGCCGGAGTGCCGGCGCCGATGCGCACCAGGGTCACGGTCAGCCCGGATCCGCCGAGGTCGTAGACCAGCGCCAAGCCCGGCATCAGGGGCCCGTGCGCCGCCGACAACCAGGCCGCGGCCGCCACCGGTTCGGCGACCAGGGCGGCGTGGGACAACCCGATCGCGTCGAGGGCCTCGCGCAGTTCCAGCACCCGGTCCTCGCCGTAACTCACCGGATGTGTCACGGCGACAGCGGTTTCCGGACTGCGAGTGTCGGCGGTGGCCGCCACGTGGGCGGATACGTCCGCGACAACGGTGCGCGCCACGGTCGCCACCAGATCGGCGGCGGACAGCGAACGATGACGCACGCGCGCGGTGCGTCCACGCTCGGTCAGATCGGCGAAATCGGTCACGGCACGGCCGTGGCGCGGGATCCGGCCGACTCGTGCGGCGCCGCTGCTGTCGAAAGTGAGTGTCGTGCGCCAGGTTCCCGGCGCCGTGCGCTGCTGCGGCAGCGCGGATCTCGGGCCGGAGGCCCGTATGCGCCCACCGGACGCGCCGCGCTTGCGGCCGCGCGCGTTCTTGCCGCTCTCAGCAGTATCGATGGCGCACACCGTGTTGACCGTGCCGATACTCACTCCGAGCCCAACCGTCATCACAATTCCCCTCGATCGACGAGCGTACGTTCGCTGACATGTCCCGAGCAGGCATCAGGCAATCACTGTGCTGAGAACTTGCCAAGCACCGGACAATCAGTTGTCCGCTCAACCGCCGCACTTCGCGGTGAACCCCTCGATCCCGCAGATATACCCATTCACCTGCGGTAACAAATCAGGCAATTCATACGCGCAGTGGACATTTCGCGACACCGACCGACCGGTACGGGTTTGCCAGCAAACGTCCGAATACCCTCGGACACCGTATACCGGCGTTCCCGCAACCGTGGGCGCATCCGGCGAAACGCTCACTCCCGCAGCGCCGCACGGACGCGGATGCGCATCGGCGAACCGGGGAGAGCGGCTCCGCTCGACGGCGAGCCGGCGGGCGAGATCAGGCCGCCGGCAGTTCCGGAATGCGGGTGGCGCGGGCGAAGACGGTCTCCCCCTCGGCCAGTCGCAACGCCTCCGCATCACCGCGCGTGACCTGCGCGGTGAACAGATCGCCGGTGGCCGCGTTGCGCAGTTCGAGACGAACCTCGAAACCGAGGCGGACGACCCGCTCGACCGTCGCGCGGGTGACCCCCGCCGATTCCGCGGTGCCCTCGTGTTCGGCCAACGCCATACCCGGGTCGCGGCCGATGCGAATATCGTGCGGGCGCACGAGATGTCCGTTCAGCTTGGCCACCGCGCCGAGGAAGGACATGACGAATTCGTTGGCGGGACGGTCGTATACGTCCTCGGGCGTTCCGACCTGTTCGATGCGACCGGCGTTCATCACCGCGATCCGGTCGGCGACGTCGAGCGCCTCCTCCTGATCGTGGGTGACAAGCACGGTGGTCACGTGCACTTCCTCGTGCAGGCGGCGCAACCACGTGCGCAGATCATGGCGCACCTTGGCGTCGAGGGCGCCGAACGGTTCGTCGAGCAGCAGCACCTGCGGATCGACGGCCAGTGCCCGGGCCAGCGCCATCCGCTGCCGCTGACCACCCGACAGCTGCGCCGGATAGCGATGCTGAAAGCCGTCCAAGCCCACGATGCCGAGCAGTTCGTCGACGCGCTTGCGTATTTCGTTCTTCGGCCGCTTGCGGATCTTCAGCCCGAATGCCACGTTGTCGCGCACGGTCATATGTTTGAACGCCGCGTAGTGCTGGAACACGAAGCCGATATCGCGCTTCTGCGGCGAGACCCGGGTGACGTCGCGGTCGGCGATGGTCACGATGCCCGAATCCAGCGATTCCAGGCCGGCGATCGAGCGCAGCAGCGTCGACTTCCCGGAACCGGAGGGCCCCAGCAGTGCGGTCAGTTCACCGGAGGGGATGTCCAGGCTGACGTTGTCGAGGGCGGCGAACGAACCGTAACGCTTGTTCGCGTCGGTGACGGTAATCATTTGGCAGTGCCCCGCTTGCGTTCGAGAAGAGTCATCAGGATGAGCGTGACGAGCGCCATGGCCATGAGCAGGGTCGCCGCGCAGTAGGCGCCGAAGGTGTTGTGGTCGTTGATGTAGCGACCGTGCACCAGCAGCGTCAGGGTCTGGGAAATGCCGGGCAGTCCGGACGACACCATGATCACCGCGCCGAATTCGCCGAGGGCGCGAGCGACGGTGAGCACGATGCCGTAGGTCAGGCCCCACCGGATGGCCGGCAGGGTGATGCGCCAGAAGGTCTGCCAGCGGTTGGCGCCCAAAGTCGCCGCCGCCTGTTCCTGGTCGTCGCCGATCTCGTGCAGGACCGGGACGACCTCGCTGACCACGAAGGGCAGCGTGACGAAGAGGGTGGCGATCACCATGCCCGGCAGGCCGAAGATCACCCGGAAACCGAAACTGTCGAGGCCGCCGAACCAGCCGCCGACACCCCACAGCATGATCAGCGATACGCCGACCACCACCGGCGACACCGCGAACGGCAGATCGACCACACCCTGAATCAGCGTGCGCCCCCGGAAGTTTCCGCGCACGAGCGCGATGGCGGTGATGACTCCGAAGACCACATTGAGCGGCACCACGATCGCGACGATCAACAGCGAGAGATTGAACGCCGAGATCGCGGCAGGTGTGGTGATGGAATCGAGGAAGGCGCCGATTCCGTGCTCGAAGCTGCGCCAGAGAATGATCACCAGCGGAGCCACCAGCAGCACGATCAGATACGCGAGCGCGATCACGCGCAGCGAAATCCGGGACGGGGCGGACAGTTTCATCGGCTGGCCTGTTCCTTGCGGGCGGTGCGTTCGGAGAAGACGCGCAGGATCAGCAGGGTGGCGAAGGAAATCGCCAGCAGCGCTACCGAAACAGCCGCCGCGTTCACCGGACGGTCCACCTCGATCTGCTGCTGAATGTACTGCGACGCCACCTGAGTACGGCGCGGAATATTGCCGCCGATCAGCACCACCGACCCGTATTCGCCGATGGCGCGCGCGAAGGCGAGGCCACCGCCGGAGATGATGGCCGGCGCGAGCGACGGCAACACCACGCGCCGGAAGATGGTCAGGTTGTTCGCGCCCAGCGAGGCCGCGGCCTGCTCCACTTCCTTGTCCGCTTCGATCAGCACCGGCTGCACCGAGCGCACGACGAACGGCAAGGTCACGAACGCCAGCGCCACCACCAGTCCCGGCTGGGTGGCGTTCAGGTGGATACCGACCGGGCTCTGCGGCCCGTACAGCGACAGCAGCACGATGCTCGCCACGATCGTCGGCAGCGCGAACGGCAGATCGATCAGGGCATTGACGAAGCTCTTACCCGGGAAATCGTCGCGCACCAGCACCCACGCCACCACCGTGCCCATGACGACGTTGATCACGGCGACGACCACCGACACGAGGACGGTCACCCGCAGCGCGTCCAGTGCCGCGGGCGCGGTGACCGCGTCCCAGAAGCCGGACCACCCGTCGTCGAAGGAATGGACCGTCAGTGCGGCCAGCGGCAACAAGACGATGAGGCTCAGCCACAGCACCGTGATCGCGAGGCCGAGCGAGCCGGCCGATCCGGTGAGCCGCGACCGCCAGGCCGGACCGGCGGACCGCTTCTGCTGCTGCCCGGAAACGCCGGGACCAGGGGTCCCGGCGTCGGTACTACTGCCGATCTCGGCCTTCGTACTGCTGTCAGTCACAGTTATCCAGTATTCCGTGCGCTCCGGGCCACCGATTTACTTGGTGGCTTTGTCGTAGAGCACCGCGACACTGCCGGTGTTGGGGGTGAACAGATCCTTGTCGATCTGCTTCCACCCGCCCAGATCGGCGACCGTCCACAGTTTCTGCGGCGCCGGGAAATCCTTGCTGTACTGCGCGGCGACCTTCGGATCGACGGGACGGAAACCGGCCTCCGCCCATGCCTTCTGACCGGCCTGCGAGTACAGGAAGTCCTTGAACGCCACGGCCGTCGTCGGGTTCTTGGCGTTCTTCGTCACGGCCACCGGATTCTCGATCTTGAAGGTGGTCGGCGGGATGACGTGTTCGATCGGATCCCCGCTGCGCTCGGAGAAGATCGCCTCGTTCTCGTAGCTGAGCAGCACGTCACCGGTGCCCTGCAGGAAGGTCTCGGTCGCCTCCCGCCCGGACTTCGGCTGCACCTTGATGTGGTCCTTGGAGATCAGCTTGCCCAGGTAGTCCAGGCCCGCCTGCGGATTCTTACCGCCGTCGCTCTCCGCGGCATAGGGCGCCAGCAGGTTCCACTTGGCCGAGCCGGAGCTGAACGGGTTCGGAGTCACCACCTCGACGCCGGGCTTGAGCAGATCGTTCCAGTCGTGGATGCCCTTGGGATTGCCCTTGCGGACGGCGATCACGACGACCGAACCGAACGGCACGCCCTTGTTGGCGTCGGCATTCCAGTTCGAGTCGACCAGTCCGGCGTCCACCAACCGGGTGATGTCGGGCTCGACCGAGAAGCTGACGACGTCGGCCTGCGCCCCGTCCTTCACCTTGCGGGACTGGTCACCGGAGGCTCCGTAGGACTGCTGGATCTGCGCGCCCTTGCCGGCCTCGGTCTTGTTGAATTCGCCGATCACCTTGTCGTAGCCCGGCTTGGCGACCGAGTAGGCGAACAGCGTCAGCTGCCCGCCACCGCTGCTGGCGTTGCCACCCGCGGTGTCGCTCGAACCACCACTGCAGGCGGCGGTCAGTCCCACGGCCGCCAGCGCGGTGAGCGCGACGGCGATGCGCCCTCGGCGCACCGAGAACCAGGATCTGCTGGACGATCTGCGAGACATGGAAGCGACCTTTCCTGCCGCCCGCCACCGGCGCACACTGCTGCCGGAGCGGATGTAACTGTGATTGAGCGGTAGACCTGCCCCGGTGGATACCGGGCAGTGGCGCGTGCGGCAGAGCCGCGGGAAGCGGAGACGCTGCGGAAGAGATGTGCGCCGGACCGATGGAGAAGGCGCAGCGTGTCCGATCAGCTATCGACGACAGTGAATGTCCGCGACGACGAGACAGCCGACCGCGATCAACGCCAATTCATGGCGGACCTGCGGAACAACGCTCGATGACACGGGCAGACTCTAACAGAGCGCCCGGAACCGCGCGAATCGGTCGAAGAGGAAATCGGCCCGGCCCGGCGAGTCCGCGAAACCCGCCGATGACCGGCGGGAAGTATTCATGTTTCGGATTCCCGGCGGCCACCCGGCGGCCCCGGAAACGAGACCCGGGGCCCGCGCCGACGGTGGTGAAGACCACAGTCACGCGAACCCCGGGGTGGGCACGTCCGGCACGAGCCGATCGGGCCGGCCTATTCCTCGTCGGCGGACTCGGGCGGGCTCTCGTAGAGGTCGAGCACCCACTCCTCGACGGCGATCTCCTCACCATCCTCGTCGGGCTCGTCGGCGCGGAGCCGGTTCTGCAGCCGCACGCCCAGACCGAGCAGTTGCGCGGCGCGCACCATCTCGATCGCCTCGTCGGCGGTGGTGTAGTGGGTCGCGATCAGTCGGGGGCCGTCCTCGATCTCCAGGAGCTGCTCGAGGTCGACGAATTCCTCATCGGTTGGCATGGGCTGCACAGTACCTGCAACCTCCGACAGCGGGGGATTATCGCGTCAGCAACCAGGCGACGACGATCAGCACGAGCAGCGCGATCAGCGCCAGCTGGACCCGTGAGCGTGGCATCAGATCGCTTCCTTCGGCATCGGACCCGGAGCGTGCATCGTGGCGCCGGCCAGCACCGGCTCGGGCGGCGCGAGGGTCGCCGCATCGGGCTCGATCTCGGATGCGGCGCCGACGGCCGCGAGGTCGGTCTCGGCGGCGGCCGACCGGTCCCGGCCGAGCAGTCGCAGCACGATCCGCAGTCCACGATCGAGCAGGTAGGCGATCAGGAAACTGACCGGCACCGCCCCGACCAGAACCACGACGAACTGCGGGAGGAACGGCAATCCGGCCACCCACAACTCGAAGCCGTCCCACCAGCCCGCGACATGATGCACGTCCACCAGCCTAGTAGGTCACGGGTGCGTCGGCCGCGGGGCATGCCGACCGGCCGATATCGAGCGCCGACAGTCCCGGCGAACGCGACCGGAATCCACCATGATGGCTGTATGGCGTCCTACGACGAACCGATCACCGAACAACCCCTCATCGAGACGCTCGACGACATGTCTCCGCCGCGCGATGCCCTGGCCGATGTCTCCGATGCGGAGATAGGGGCGAACTACCTGCCCATCTCGGCGGGTGTCGTGCACAAGTCGTCGTATCCGCCGATCGACGACTACGCCTTCCTCTCCGATTGCGAAACCTGCTGCCTCATCGCACGCAACGGCGCGGTCGAGTGGATGTGCCTGCCGCGCCCGGATTCGCCCAGCGTGTTCGGCGCCATGCTCGATCGCAGCGCCGGGCATTTCCGGCTGGGTCCATACGGTGTGAACGTGCCGACGGCGCGGCGCTACCTGCCCGGCGGCATGATCGTGGAGACGACGTGGCAGACCGACACCGGCTGGATCATCGTGCGCGACGCGCTGGTGCTGGGACCTTGGCACAACAACGACAAGCGCAGCCGCAGCTACCGCCGCACGCCGGAGGACTGGGACGCCGAGCACATCCTGCTGCGCACCGTGAAATGTGTCAGCGGCGTGGTCGAACTGGAGATGAGCTGCGAGCCGGCCTTCGACTATCACCGGGCGCCCGCGAACTGGGAATACACCGGTGAGGTCTACGAGCGCGCCACCGCCACCGCCACCTGCTCCCACGACGAATTGCCCTGCGGGGAACTGGTTCTCACCACGGATATGCGGCTGGGCCTGGAGGGGCGCGAGGCACGCGCCCGCACCCGCATGCACGAGGGCGATCAGTTGTTCGTGGCGCTGTCCTGGTCGCCGCTGCCGGCCCCCCGTACCTTCGCCGAGGCCGCGCAGAAGATGTGGCAGACCACCGAATGCTGGCGGCAGTGGATCACTCTCGGCAAGTTCCCGGATCATCCGTGGCGCGGCTATCTGCAGCGCAGCGCGCTCACACTCAAGGGCCTGATCTACTCCCCGACCGGCGCCCTGATGGCCGCCGCCACCACCTCTCTTCCGGAAACGCCGGGCGGCGAACGCAACTGGGACTACCGCTACAGCTGGGTGCGCGACTCCACCTTCGCGCTGTGGGGCCTCTATACGCTGGGGCTCAACCGGGAGGCCGACGACTTCTTCGCCTTCCTGCACGATGTCGCGACCGCGAAAGACGGTGCGGCGCAACCACTTCAGGTGATGTACGGCATCGGCGGGGAACGCGACCTGGACGAGTCCGAAATCCCGCATCTGCACGGTTACGACGGCGCCAAACCGGTTCGCATCGGCAACGGCGCGTTTCAGCAACAGCAGCACGACATCTGGGGCACCATTCTGGATTCGGTCTACCTGCACGTGAAATCGCGGCAGCAGGTGCCCGAGACGTTGTGGCCGATGCTGAAGCGTCAGGTCGAGGCGGCCATCGAGAACTGGCGCAAACCCGACCGCGGCATCTGGGAGGTGCGCGGCGAACCGCAGCACTTCACCTCCTCGAAGGTGATGTGCTGGGTCGCGCTGGATCGCGGCGCGAAACTCGCCGAACTGCACGGCGAGGCCGACTACGCCGAGAAGTGGGCCGCACTCGCCGAAGAGATCAAGGCCGATGTCCTCACCCATGGTGTGAACGACAACGGCATCTTCACCCAAACCTACGGCGGCGACACCCTCGACGCGTCACTGTTGCTGGTCGTCCTCCTGCGCTTCCTGCCGCCCACCGATCCGCGGGTGCGCGCCACGGTCCTGGCGATCGCCTCCGATCTGACCCAGCACGGTCTGGTGCTGCGCTACCGCACCGACACCACCGACGACGGATTGTCCGGCGCGGAGGGCACCTTCACCATCTGCTCGTTCTGGCTGGTGTCGGCGCTGGTGGAGATCGGCGAGGTGCGCCGGGCGCGGCATCTGCTGGAACGGCTGCTCGGCTACGCCAGCCCGCTCAAGCTCTACGCCGAGGAGATCGACCCCTATACCGGACGGCATCTGGGCAATTTCCCGCAGGCGTTCACCCACCTGGCATTGATCAACGCGGTCATGCACGTGATCCGGGCGGAGCAGGCCACCGGTGCGGGAAAATTCCGCCCGGCCCATCCGGCGGGCTGACGAGTACGGGTGGTCCGGACGGCTCCGGACCACCCGGAAACATCAAGGCACGTCGGCGTTTTCGCGGATCTCCCTCAACCGCACCATCGACCGCTCGATTTCGGTGAGGCGCCGTTCGCGGCTCTCCGGCGAATTGATCGCCGCCGCCTCCTCGGCCGCGCGCAGCGATTCGTCCACCGACCGCAGCGTCTGGTCCGCCAGGTCGGTGAAGTGGTCGCGCAACATGCGCTGCATGGCGCGCAGCCGGTGCCGCGATTCCTTGCCGACCTGGAAGATCACATCGTCCATCAGGCGGGCGACCGCTACCTTGGCCTCGGACTGGCGCCGATCCCGGCGCAGCTTGCGGTCCTCCCACAGCGCGTTGATACCCAGGAGGGCGGCGGCCACACCCGAATACCAGTTCACCAGTGGCATTTTCAGCAAGCTGGTGAGCAGACCGACCATGAGCAGGCCACCATAGGAACCGCGCATCACGTTCAGCAGTGACGAGGTGAAACTCACCTTGGCGGTGTCGAGCGGCTCGAGCGAGGCCACGGGTTCGAGCACGTCGCCCGGATCCTCGAGCCGCAGATCGGGCAGCGGCACATCGCGCGAGTCGGCGGGGAATTTCGCGGTCACCTGCTCGGCCAGTTCCACCGCGCGGTAGTGGGCGACGACGAAATTCTCCTCGACCGCCTCACAGATCCGGGAGTCCAGATCGGCGCCGAATTCGTCCCAGCTGCGGGCCGGATCGCGCTTGGTGATCTCCGATTCGGCGTGACGGACCAGACTGCGCAACCGGTGCCGCAGATCGTGTTCGATATCGGCCATCAGTTCCGAACAGCCGTCGGCGAGGGTGACCTGCCAGTTGGCGCTGCGGTGACGCAGATCGGCGGCCTCGGCGCGCGCGGTGCGCAACTGATCGGTGATCGCGGTGTAGCGCCGCGGATCACGCAGGGTTTCGGCCTCACTGCGCAACGCCAGCCCCAGATGGTCGGTGATGGTGCGGATATCGCGCAGCGCCGCCTCCCGGGCGACCGCGTCGGCGCGGGCGAGGACGTATCCGCGCAGATGGTCGATCAGTTGCGGCACACCGGATTCGATATCGCGGCGATGATCGTTACCGGCACGCAGATGCAGGTCGGCGGAGATCGGGGCGACCGCGAAACCCAGGCCGGCGGCGTCGAGCAGATCGCGGTTGCGCTGTTGCACCTGGCTCCAGTGGCCGTAGCGATCGATCTTGTTGAGCACGCACACCACGGTCGGGCACACCTGCCGGATCCGCTGCAGCAGCGCGATCTGCTCGGCCGTGTATTCCGCGGCCGCGTCGCTGACGTAGAGCACGGCGTCGGCCGCGGCGATCAGCGACCAGGTGGTCGGCGCGTCGGCGGGGGCGCCGGGCGCGTCCATCACCACGAACCCCTCGGCCAGCAGCGGGCTCGGGTCGGTGAACTCGGCCCGGATCACGCCGGCCGCGCTCAGGGCCGGGCCGGGATTCAGCGGGTCGACGGGCTGGCGTTCGGTGCGGCCACCGGGCAACGAGCGCACCAGTGTGGCAGTTGCCTCCGGACCGTATTCGGCGATCACCGGAACGCTGACCTGACTGCCGGTCGCGCTGACCGCGCTGCCCACCAGACCGTTGACCAGCGTGCTCATCCCGTTCTTGGGTTCGCCGACGACCACCAGCCGCACGCGCGGGTCGGCCACCCGGGCCCGTGACATCCCCAGTCGCGCGGTGAGATCGGCCCGGCCCGCGGCACGGGTCAGGTCGAGCAGCTCGTCGAGCTGCGCGAGCAGCGGCGCCATCTCGTCGGGATGTTTGGCACCCGGCGACTCCACCGCCGTCACAGCGGAAGCACGTGGAAATCGACGGGATGGTCCACCGGGTGGTGCGTCTCGGCGAAGGTGGTCTCGTGCAGACCGCCGGACAGTCCGGCGGCGGACACGGTCGCCAGGCCGTGGCCGGAATCGGACCACAGCGACGTGTCGTACGAATCCGTCACGGCCGCAACCGGTTTCACCGGAATGTGCGCATTCGGCGCGGGATCGATGGTGGTCGGTGGTTTGATCACGGTCGGCGGCTCCACGGGTGCGGTGTGCTGCGCGGTCGGCACGGTCGGTTCGTGTGTCGGAATGGTCTGACTCGGCGGCATCGACTGCTGCGTCGGAACCTGCTGCGTCGGAACCGAATCCGGATCATGGGTGGGCAGCTGGGAACCGTGGGTCGGTAGGGTCGAACCGTCGGCGTTGCCGGATGCGGAGGTGTCCGCGCCCGAGGAGGTGCCCGGCGCATGCGTCGCGGTATGTCCCGGCGTCGACGCGTCCGCACCGGCGGAGGTCGACGGCCCGGAATCGCTGCCGGTATCGGACGGCGTCGTACCGGGGGTGCGGGTGGGGTGACCGGAATCGGTGTCGCGGGGCACCGTCACGGTCGGCGTGGGCCGATCGACGGAATCGTGATCGGCCGAATCCCTGCCGGTCGAGGTGCCCGGACGGGTGGTGGTGTGCTCACCGCCGGGCGTGGTCCCGGGCACATGCGACGTGCTCGGCACGGCGGGCGTCTTCGTCGCATCGGTGCCGTGGGTCGTGGTGGTGCCGTGCGACGTGGTGGTCGGCGTGTGGGTGGTGGTCCGCCCGGCGCCGTCCGAGGGATCGTTCGCACCGCCGCCCGGCAGTCCGGCATCGGTATGGCGGGGCCGGTCGTCGAAGAGCGCCGGAACGGCCACCGCGGGGGCGGTCAGCGGAGACGGTCCCGCATGCGTGGTGATCACGTTCGCGATCGGGTGGGTGGCGGCCTCGGGCTGAATCGTGGTCTGCAGCGGCGTCGCCGAGACCGGTTGGACGAATGCCGGCGCCGGAGCGGGCGCGACCGGAGCCGGTGCCGCGACGACCGGTGCGGTCGAAACCGGTTGCGGTGCCGCGACATTCGTCACCGGCGCGGACGCCTGAGCGGTGGAGAACGACGTCGGGCCGGGAGCGGCCGATGCCGCCATCGGTCCGGATTGCGGCGCGAACGCCGGCGAGCCGGATGCCGCGGCGCCGGCAGGGCCCGCCGCGGAAGCGGGATGCGCGGCCCCCGACTGTGCGGCCGATGCGGTCGCCCCGGGTGCGGGGACAGTCATGCCGTCGGCGGAGGTACCCGCCGCGCGGGTGACATCGGCGGCCGGGCCGACGCTCTGCCCTGCCGCAGCCGTGGCGTCGGGTTGCGTGGTGAACCCGGGGAATTGGTGCGCGCTGTTGCCCAGCCAGTTGCCGTAGTCGTCGAGTTGATGTCCGACGTCGCCCACGGCGAAGTCCACCTTCGTCTCGGTCGTGACCCAGATGCCGTCGAAGCCGACGTGGGCGTCCACCTTCATCTCGGTGCCCAGGAAGATCCCCGGACCACCACCGTCCCCGACCCCGTCGAAGGCGCCGTGTCCGTCCTGAAGTCCGTTGTCGGAGCCGAAACCGCCCGCGCCGAGACCGTTCATACCGGGCAGGTGCAGACCGTTGGTACCGGGAAGCCCGAGGCCGTGGCCGAGCAACGGCGTAGTGGGGTGCGGGTCGGCACCCGACAGGTCGGAGTCGTCGCGCTGCTCGTCGGTCGTGCGGGCGGCACCGGGCAGGTCGAGTCCGCTCGAACTCGACGCCGGACCCGGATCCTCGGCGCCGAAGCCGAACGGAGCACTCGAGGTGTGCAAACCGGGCATCGAAAGCCCGTGTCCGCCACCGAATTCCGGTGAATCGAAGACACCGTTGCCGCCGAACCCGTGGTTCGACTCGGGGAACGGGAAATGGGAGTCGGGAGATTCTCCGCCGGTCGTCCCGGGGAACTCGCCGAACGTCAGCGGCGACTGGCTGCCCTGCGGGAACTGCAGGCCGGGAAACGCATCCGTGCCGTGGTGTTCGGGCAGCGCGAGCCCCGGTGCCGGTGCGGCCGGGGTGTGCCGCGGCGCGGAGGTCCCGAGGTCCGGCGGGACGGAGTCCGGCGACGGATCCGGATAAGTCACCACCGGGCTCGGCACATCGGGATGCGGATCGGCGGTGGACCAGCCGGTGATGTGGCTGTTGTGCGATTCGTTCTCCGGCGCGGGCGACCCGTTGGAGGCGATCAGCGCACCGCCGGTGACGTACGCGCCGGCCCGAGCCACCCGCGCGACACCGGTCGCCACGCGATATGCGGCATCGTTCGCATGATCGCCCGCGTCCGCATCATCGTCGAAGGGCAGCTCATGCGTCATACAAACTCCGCTCTCAGCGTTCGGCTGGCGAAACCGAACGGGGTGTTACCGAATCCGGGTCTTTTTACACCTTATTTCCGGAAAACTTGACTGTCACATCCTTCAGGTTTCTTTCAGGTGGACAGATGACAGCTCACAGCGGCATCTTCCGAGCTTGCCACCGGAGGGCGTCTCCGGAAAGCCCCAAGATCAACCGGCCGCCGACTCGGTCAACGGTCCAACTAATCTCGCGGAACCTCGGAGACTACCTCTTCGGCTTGTCCGATGACGAATCGGTCGAGAGCGCGGCCACGAAGGCCTCCTGCGGAACATCGACCCGGCCGATGGTCTTCATCCGCTTCTTGCCTTCCTTCTGCTTCTCGAGCAGCTTGCGCTTGCGCGAAATGTCACCGCCGTAGCACTTGGCCAGCACGTCCTTGCGGATCGCGCGGATGTTCTCGCGCGCGATGACCTTCGAGCCGATCGCCGCCTGGATCGGCACCTCGAACTGCTGCCGCGGAATGAGCTCGCGCAGTTTGGTGGTCATCTTGTGGCCGTAGGCCTGGGCCGCGTCCTTGTGCACGATGGCCGAGAACGCGTCGACAGCCTCGCCCTGCAGCAGGATGTCGACCTTGACCAGCGCGGCCTCCTGCTCGCCCGCCTCCTCGTAATCCAGCGAGGCGTAACCGCGGGTGCGCGACTTCAGCGAGTCGAAGAAGTCGAAGATGATCTCCGCCATCGGCAGCGTGTACCGCATCTCGACGCGGGTCTCGGACAGATAGTCCATGCCGAGCAGTTCACCGCGGCGCGACTGGCACAGCTCCATGATGGTGCCGACGAATTCGCTCGGCGCGATGATCGTGCACTTGGTCACCGGTTCGAAGATCTGGCGCACCTTGCCCTCGGGCCAGAACGACGGGTTGGTGACGACCTGTTCGGTGCCGTCCTCCATGATCACGCGATAGATCACGTTGGGCGCGGTCGAGATCAGGTCGAGGTTGAATTCGCGCTGCAAACGCTCCCTGGTGATCTCCATGTGCAGCAGTCCGAGGAAGCCACAGCGGAAACCGAAGCCCAGCGCGACCGAGGTCTCCGGGACGTAGGTGAGCGCGGCATCGTTGAGCTGCAGTTTGTCCAGCGCGTCCCGCAGATCCGGATAGTCGGAACCGTCGACCGGATACAGGCCGGAGTAGACCATCGGTCGCGGCTCGCGATAGCCGGTCAGCGCCTCGGTGGCGCCGTCGCGGGCGGTGGTGACGGTGTCACCGACCTTCGATTGACGGACGTCCTTCACGCCGGTGATGAGATAACCCACCTCCCCCACGCCGAGGCCCTGGGTGGGCTTGGGCTCGGGCGAGACGATGCCGATCTCCAGCAGTTCGTGGGTGGCGCCGGTGGACATCATCTTGATCTTCTGACGCGGGGTGAGCTTGCCGTCCACCACACGCACGTAGGTGACGACACCGCGATAGGTGTCGTAGACCGAGTCGAAGATCAGCGCGCGGGCCGGGGCGTCGCCCTCGCCGACGGGCGGCGGGACCGTCTCGATCACCTTGTTGAGCAGTTCGGGCACGCCGACGCCGGTCTTGCCGGATACGCGCAGCACGTCCTCGGGCTCGCAGCCGACGATATGGGCGAGTTCGGCGGCATAGCGGTCCGGATCGGCCGCCGGCAGGTCGATCTTGTTCAGCACCGGGATGACCTCGAGATCCTTGTCCAGTGCCAGATACAGATTGGCCAGCGTCTGCGCCTCGATGCCCTGGGCGGCGTCGACCAGCAGGATCGCGCCCTCACACGCCTCGAGCGCCCGCGAGACCTCGTAGGTGAAGTCGACGTGACCAGGCGTGTCGATCAGATGCAGGACGTAGTCCGTGCCGTCGACGTTCCAGGGCAGCCGCACATTCTGGGCCTTGATGGTGATACCGCGCTCGCGCTCGATATCCATCCGGTCCAGATACTGCGCACGCATCTGCCGTTCCTCGACCACCCCGGTCAACTGCAGCATGCGGTCGGCCAGCGTGGACTTGCCGTGGTCGATATGCGCGATGATGCAGAAGTTCCGGATCCGCGAGGGATCGGTGAACGTCGTGTCGGCAAACGTGCTGATGGGACACTCCTACCCGTGAACAAGTCGATAAGTCGCCATGCGGCAGTCTACGTGCGCATACCGCGTGGTCGTGCACGCACCGGCGGGCCGGCATCGGCGGCAACGACGCAGTTCCGGGGGCCGACGGCCCCGGTGTGAGCGGCGGCACACCCGATTCACCGCCCGGCGCAAGCGAATCCGACGCCGGATGAGCCGGGCGCAGTTCGCCGTTAAGCTCTGCCGATATGGCCAGCACATGGAGCTCTCTGGGCAAGCAGTTGGGGACCATTGCCAAGGAGCAGGGGCCCAGGATCGTCAAGAAGCAGGCGCCGAAACTCGTCGACCGGATGCAGCGCTCCTCGATGTGGGATCGCGCTCTCGGCGGCCGCCGCAAGGACACGGTCGCGGTGCGGCCGGCGGCCTCGACTCCGGTGCCGACCCGCGAACGTGCCCGCCAGATCGTCTACTGCCCACAGCTCGACGGCCGCGCCGATCCGGGCGAGATCGTGTGGACCTGGGTGCCGTTCGAGGAGGATCCGGCCAACGGCAAGGATCGCCCGGTGCTGGTCGTGGGCCGCGAGCGCAAGACTCTGCTGGGTCTGATGCTCTCATCGAATCCGGCGCGCGGCGCCGAGCACAACTGGGTCGGAATCGGTTCGGGTCCTTGGGATTACGAGGGACGCGACAGCTGGGTCCGGCTGGATCGCGTTCTCGATGTGCCTGAGGCCGGCATCCGGCGCGAGGGGGCCATTCTCCCGCGCAAGACCTTCGATCTCGTCGCGCACCGACTGTGCGCGGAGTACCACTGGGGCTGAATTCCCACCGCCGAGGACGCCCGGACACTACCGCTAATCCCCGGCGGCGGCGGATCAGTCGGTGAGATGCCGGGTGCGACCGAACAGGGAGCTGTAGATCAGCGCGCCCAGCAGACCGCCGACCAGCGGGAACACCACGAAGACCCAGACCTGCGCGAGGGCGCCGTCCTGATAGGGCGCGACCGCGAGGCTGCGGGCCGGGTTCACGGAGGTGTTGTCGATCGGTATCGAGATCAAGTGGATCACCGCGAGGGTGATACCGATGCCGAGTCCCGACATCGGCACGTGCGAGATCCGGTCGGTCGAGGCCAGGACCACGAAGACCAGCAGCGCGGTGAGAACCACCTCGACAGTGATGGCAGCCGCCAGGCCGTACCCCTCGCGCGTGATCGTCGCCATCGGTCCGCGCATCTGCACGCTCGACGGGCTGTGCGCACCCCAGCCGTTGGCGGCCAGACCGTCGGAGGCGCGGTTGTAGGACGGCAGACCCTTGGCGATGGCAAAGATCACCGCACCGGCGACGAACCCGCCCACCAGTTGCGCGATCCAGTAGCAGCCGGCGGTCAGCCAGCTGATTCTGCCCATCGCCAACTGACCGATGGTCACCGCCGGATTGACATGCGCTCCCGAGATGGGTCCGATCGCGTACACCAGGAACAAAAGACTGAAGCCGAAGGCGAGCGCGATACCCAGGGCCCCTACCCGGCTTCCGGCGAAGACAGCGGTACCGACGCCGCCGAAGACCAAGACGAATGTGCCGATCATCTCGGCCGCCAATTTTCGAGCCAGCGGCACTTTCCGCTGCTCGACCACATCTTCCAGCACTTCCTGAGCAGTCGGAGACATCTGCCACCTTCCCTTTGTCGAGCTGTGCTTCGAGCCTGGTACTACGCGGAGATTCAGGAATAACGCCGAACAACCGGTACGGTCGTCCAGTTCGGACGCTACGGCAGCGGCCGATGGATCACAACGGCACCTCTTCGCATGCCGTCGGCGGTCCGCGCAGACTCGGACCGGCCTCCGGACCACCGGGCGCAGTAGAGCGATTTCACTTCGCGGCACCCCAGCTGGTAACCTCGATCGTCGGCGCGGCGCTACCCGTTTCGGTGTAGTGCGCCCAGAGACTTTTCACGAGCATCTAGTGCATATCAACTGACGAGAAGGAATCAGAGGAACAGGCGTGGCCAACATCAAGTCCCAGATGAAGCGGATCCGCACCAACGAGGCGGCGCGGGTGCGCAACCAGTCGGTGAAGTCCTCGCTGCGCACCTCGATCCGCAAGTTCCGCGAGGCCGCCGCGGCGGGCGAGAAGGACAAGGCGCTCGAGCTGCTGCGTTCGGCGAGCCGCAGCCTGGACAAGGCCGCCTCGAAGGGCGTCATCCACGCCAACCAGGCCGCCAACAAGAAGTCCGCCCTCTCGCTGGCTCTCAACAAGCTGGGCTGATCTCCCGGGTTCCGGCCGGGGCCGGAACCGACGCGGCATGTTCTGCCGCACAACAGCATTCGCAACGCCGCCGTGGCAGAGGATCTGCATCGCAGATGACCACGGCGGCTTTTGTCGTTGATTCACGTCGGCTACCGTTGTCCGGGTGTGGGGTGGGGAGATTCGCCGAAGTACGGGCCTTGTTCTTGCGGTAGCGGCGGTGTCGTGCGCGCTGTCGTCCGGATGCAGGCAGTCGGTCCCGGCCGCGCGACCGGTCGCCGCGGCGCAGTCGGCGCCGGCATCCGCCGCATCCGGCACCGACTCGGCCGGCATACCCAAGGCCGCCGCCGTCGGCGCGATCGATCACCTCGATTCCGCGAGCAATCCGGACTGGATGGGCGCGCTGCCCGACAGCACCCCGCTCGGCGCGATGTCCATCCCCGGCACTCACGACACCCTGTCGATCCACGGTGGTAAGGCAGGGCCGGCCGTGGTCAACCAGGAGAAGTTCGATACCGGTTGCACCGAGCCCACCTGTGCGTCGGAACGCACCGCGAGCACCCAGCTCGAGGCCGGTATCCGGGCGCTCGACATCCGTGTCCGGCGCGACGAGGCCGGCAATCTCGGCGTACAGCACGGCAGCTTCTATCAGCAGGCCGGCCTCGAGGACGTGCTGCGGGTCACCGGACAATTCCTGGACCGGCACCCGCGCGAGACGATCCTGATGCGGGTGAAGGCCGAATGCACGAACGAGGACAAGACGTTCCAGTGCGAGGACGCGGACGGGCTACCGCCGGACCCACCACTGCTGGACCGATACCTGAACGCGCATCCGCGGGTGTGGCGACCGGCGGCGAGCGGCCCCGGCGCGATTCCCCGGCTGGGTGACGTGCGCGGCACCATCGTCGTCATCCGCGCCGACGGGATCGACGACCGGGGCGTGCCGATCGACGCGCAGGATCTGTGGGACAAACCCACTCGCGAGGACAAGTGGGCGGCCGCCGCCACCCACCTCGCGCAGGCACCGGCCATCGGCACCCGGGC
The DNA here is from genome assembly GCF_003023875.1 of Nocardia sp. MDA0666. Taxonomy (NCBI): domain Bacteria; kingdom Bacillati; phylum Actinomycetota; class Actinomycetes; order Mycobacteriales; family Nocardiaceae; genus Nocardia; species Nocardia sp. MDA0666. The sequence continues at coordinate 80,490 of NZ_PYHT01000024.1, read as the reverse complement.
ATTGTCGATGGACTTCCTGTCGGCCTCCGGCGTGCCCGACCCGGCGAAATTTCCCCACCGCTACGCCGAATACGAGAACCAGCACGCACTCGACTACCTCCGCTCCCGTCCGGGGGCAGCGACCGGCGTCGTGATGGCCGACTTCCCGGGCCCCGCGCTCGTCGGCGAGATCATCGCGCACAACCACCGCTGACTCCGGCCGCAACCTCGGTTTCGGTCGATGCGGCGCGGCGAGCAACCGCCGCGCAGGGCCGGTCGACGACTCGCCCGCTCGGTTCGGTGCCCTGTCGGCCCGTGTCTCAGTGCGCGGCGGCGTGCAGGTCCAGGATGCTGGCCAGGGCGTGTTCGAGCGCGAAATCCGTATCGGCCGCACCGCCTTTGACGTCGGCGTTGAGCGCGGCCACCACCTGCAGGGCGCTGCCGATGGTGGCGGCGGTCCAGCCGCGAGCCTGGGTCTGCGCCTTCTTCACCTTCCAGGGCGGCATACCGAGCTGGGAGGCCAGCGCGAACGGGTCACCGCGACCGGCGGATCCGACCCTCGCGATCGTGTGCACGGAGTCGGCGAGCGCGTCGGCGAGCAGAACGGCCGGGACGCCGCGGTCGGTCGCCCAGCGCAATGCCTCCATGGCCGCGGGCCGGTCACCGGCGACAGCCAGATCGGCGACCTCGAATCCGGTGACCTCGGCGCGACCGGAGTAGTACCGGCGCACCGCGTCGACATCGACCTTGCCGCCGGTATCTGCGGCCAGCTGGGAACAGGCCGCGGCCAGCTCGCGCAGATCGGATCCGATGGCCTCTACCACCGCCTGCACCACATCCCCCGAGACGCGGACGCCGGCTGTGCGGAATTCGTTGCGTACGAATTCGTTTCGCTCGTTCGCCTTGCTGATCTTGGCGCAGGTGTGCACCTCGGCGCCCTGCTTCTGCAGTGCCGGCGCCAGCGCCTTGGCCCGGCCGCCGCCCGAGTGCAGGACCACGAGCACGACTCCCTCGGGCAGATCACCGGCGGCCGCGGTGACCAGCGCCACCGCATCCTTACCGGCCTCCGCGGCGGCCTCGAGGACGATCACCCGATCCTCCGCGAACAGCGAGGGGCTCAGCAGTTCGGCCAGTTCGGCGGAGCTCGCATCGCCCGCCCGCAGCCGATCCACCGGCATCGCGCCGGGATCGTTCGTCGCGGCCCGCGCCTGCGCCACGATCGAGGCGACCGCCCGTTCGATGAGCAGTTCCTCCTCACCGAGTACCAGATGTAAGGCAGCCAGGTGATCGGTCACGGGACGATCCTACGGGTGGCCGGTGACAGGTTCACCGACCCGTCGCCGGGTGCCGGTGGCGGAGCCGGACCCGCGGGCGTGCGGGTGTGGCGCGCGCCCAGGCGCCCGAGCACCGCGACACCACCCCCGATGAGCGCACCGGCCAGTACCGCACCCCGCACTCCGGCGGGCATCGGCAACGAAATGCCCAGTGCCGCCGCGTGTTCGGCGACGAAGAGCAACCACCACATCGGCGGCTCGGCCAGATTCAGCACCCAGATCGCGGCCGGTTGCCAGCAGCAGGACAGGGCGGCCGCGCCGACTCCGAGCAGCGTGATCGGCGCGACGACGGGTTCGACCAGCACATTTGCCACGATCGCCACCCCGCTGACATGTCCGGTGAGTGCGGCGATGATCGGCGTGGTGACCGCGAAGGCGGCCGCCGCGACACCGAACGCCTCGGCCGCGAGTGAGGGCCAGCCGCGCTGTTCGAGCCAGTCCGACCAGCTCGGCGCCAGCAGGATCAGGCCCGCGGTCGCCAGCACCGACAAGGCGAAGCCGATATCGACCGCCAGTTGCGGTGAGAGCGCGATCAGTACGATCACCGCGGCACACAGGGCCGGCAGCGCCTGTTTCCGGCGTCCCGTCACCATCGCCAGCACCGCGATCGCGCCCATCACGGCCGCCCGCAGTACCGACGGCGACGGCCGCGCCAGAACGACGAATCCGATGAGCGCCAGCGCGGCGAGTACCGCACCCCAGCGCGGGTCGAGCGTCAGAGCTCGGGCCGCGAGCAGGACACCGGCGAGCACGATGGAGACGTTCGTCCCGGATACGGCGACCAGATGCGTGAGATCGACCGCCCGGAAGTCCTCGCGGACGTGATCCGGCAGCCCGGAGATATCACCGTCGATCAGCCCCGGTAGCACTCCGGCCGCGTCCGGTGGCAATGCGCGTTCGGCCGCCTCGGACAGATTCCCGCGCACCGACGCGGCCGCCGACTGCCACCACGGCCGCGTCCCGACCCGGATCGGCGGTCCCTGCGCCCGCAGCACGGCGACCGTCAGATCACGTCGCCACGGATGATCGAGCCGAGCCCGGACGGTGACGTGCTGCCCCGGCACCAGATCAGACCAGACCCGCTCCGGCATGATCACCGTCACCGCCGCATCGCCGTGTACGGATGTTGCGCCGTAACGGAATTCGCGAACCGTCGCGCGCATCGTCCATTGCCGCCCACCGAAGGAGTGGGCCGGGAGGGGTTTCGGATCGCCGGCCACCATCTCGGCCGTCACCACGCTGCCCGCCGCCAGCCGCCCGAGGGGATGGGCGCTCACCCGGTAGGCCTGCCACGACGCCGCCACCCCGAACCCCGCCGACGCCAGCAGCGCGGCCAGTACCACCCACCATGCCGCTCGATGCGAAGCACGGAATCGGCTCCGCGCCAGAACGATTCCCGTTCCGGCCACCGAGAGCCCCAGCCCCGCGCACATCCACATCCCGGCTCGCCATCCCAGCGTGATGCCCGCGATGGTCACGCCCCAGCACCCCAGCGCGGCGGGAAGCAGCCGGGCGTCCAACGGAGTCCCACCCGTCCCGACCGTCATGCGTCCGACGCCGCCGCCGGAGTTCGCGACGGGTTCGTGCCGGCGCCGAGCGTGCTTCGATTCGCCGCGGTTCACAGGGTGACCTGGTCGCGGAGGCGGTTGAGCTTGGCGGGGCCGATGCCGGTGACTTCGGCGAGCTGGTCGATGCTGGTGAAGCGGCCGTGCCGGTTGCGCCAGCCGATGATGGCCGCGGCGGTGGTGGGACCTACCCCGGTGAGGGAGTCGAGATCCTGTTCCGTGGCCGTGTTGAGGTTGACCTTGTGCCCCGGTGGGGAGGCGGCGCCCGACGTCGCGGCCGTATGCGAGGCCCCCGCAACGACCATGCTGCCGAGGCGCGGACCGCTCGCGGGACCCCGCTCGCCGACAACGATCTGGTCGCCGTCGGCGAGCCGCTGGGCGAGGTTCAGCGCGGCGAGGTCCGCACCCTCCCGCGCGACGGCCACCGCGACGGCATCGGCGACCCGTGTTCCGGGTGCGAGATGCAGCAGACCCGGATGTTCGACCAAACCGATGACGCTGACCACCAGCTCGCCGCCGGGAGCCGGCGACGGCGTCGCCCGGCCCGGCGAATCGGACCGGACGGCCAGTCCGGGGCCGTCCACCGCCGCGGGGACAGCCGAGGTTTCGGCGGCCTCCGTGCGCACTGCATGTAGCGGCGCCACCGGCGCCGCCACCGGATCGTCTCGGTGCGCGGCGGCCGCCGCCACGATCACCGCCGCCACGCCGGCACCGGCCAGCACCCAGACTCCTTTGCGCCCGGGATCCACGCGAACTCCCCGGAATCGCTCCGGAACGAGCCGCTGCCAGATCGTCACCGATCCCACCGGTTCGCTGAGCCACTGCGGAATTCGCGGACTCTCCGGTGCCTCGGGGAATGTCACCCCCGCGCCGTTCGCCGCGGGACCTTCGTCGCCGCCCCGACCGTCACCGTCGCGCCGATCGAGGCCTCCCGCACTCGAAGGATGCGACGCGGCATCGTCGCGCCGCTGCCGGATACGGCTCGGCGAATACGGCCGCCTCGGCCACGTCCCGCCGTGGTCGCCGGTCCGCACACCGGCGGCTTCGTCCAGGCCGGCGTCCACAGCAGGTCGCGTTGCGACCATGGTTCGGCCGCCGTCGGAGCCGCTCACCGGTTCGGCGGGCGGCCCCGATTCGCTACCGCGCATCCGGAAATCACGGCTTCCGGCGGGGCTGCCCGAGGGGTTGCGCCTCTGCTCGGCCGAGTCCGCGGGTGATCGGGCGAGGTCCCACAGCCCGTCATGCGTCGGGTCACCCGGGCCGGGGGCCAGGGTGCCGAGCGTTGTCGTTCCGGGTGATACGTCGTGCAGTCGCTGCCGCAGTAGGGTCCGATCCTCGTGTCGCGCCATGACGGTGACCGTAAGTGCGCGGCGGGGCGTGACTCGGTGCGCGAACTGGGGTTTCGGAATGTCTGGGGACAGCGGCTGAGCTGTGGACAACCTCCGGCGCGGCGACGGAGTTCGTCGGCCGGCGATGGTAGACGCTCAGCCGCAGCCGCCGGGGACCACCAGAACGCCGACCGCCCCGGTGCCCACGTGCACGCCGAGCGTGGGACCGAATTCGGCGGTGACGAGTTCCCGCATGCCGGGGATGAGTTCGCCGAGCTGTCCGGCGATGGTCGCCGCCGCGGAGGCGGCACCGAGATGCTGCACGGCCACCGCCGCCCCGTCGTCACCGGCCGCATCGACCGCTGCCGCAACGAGTTTCGCGTATGCCTTGGACCGGGTGCGGGCCTTCTCCCGCAGCTCCAGTTTGCCGTCGACGATCTGGAGTATCGGCTTGGTCACCAGTTCGGTGCCGAAGAACATGGCCGCGGTGCTGAGCCGTCCGCCGCGACGCAACTGCTCGGTCCGATTGACGACGATGAACGTGCGCGATCGCCCGGCGGCGGCGACCGCGGTGTCGTAGACGACGTCCAGCGCCGCACCCGACCGCGCGCGGCGGGCGGCGGCGAGTACGGGCAGCCCGGTGCCCAGGCCCGCGCTCAGCGAATCCACCAGGCGCACCCGGTCGGCGGCATCCATATCCTGCACGGCCTGGCGACCGGCTTCCCAGGTCGCCGACAGCTGTCGCGAAATATGCACGGCCACAACACCGTCGCCCGCGCTGAGCTCCAGAGCGCGCTCGTAGGCGGCGCGCAATTCACCCGGAGAGGCGGACGAGGTCGTCACCGTGGACGCGCCGTAGTCGATCGCGCAGTCGTCGACGCCCTCGGCGATCGCCCGATCGTCGACCAGCACATGCAGCGGCACCACCACGATGCCCAATTCCGATACCAGTGCGGCGGGTACGCTCGCCGCCGAATCCGTGACCACCACGACGGTCATCGGCTATCCGAACCGATTCATGCACCGGCCTCGACCGAACGCACCTCCGACAGCACCTTCACCATGGCTCGCGCCACCGCCGCATGCCCCTCCCAGCCCCAGTGGATCCCGTCCGGATTCGCCTCGCCCGAGAAGATGTCGTCGCGCACGGCCTCACCCAGATCCACCAGCGGCACACCGGTTTTCGCCGACCACTCCTGCAGCGCACGCACCGCGGGGGCACGCCCCGAGTGCACCTTGCCGTAGGCCTCGCAGTCGTGGACGGAGGGCAGCACCGAGACCACCGGCAGCTCCGGCCGCAACTGGGCCAGCGCATGCCGTGACTGTTCCAGGTAGTCGATGCTCACGTGCGGCGGAAGTGCCACGGGGCGACCGAGTTTCGACAGCCGCGGTTGCAGCCACTGGTATCCGGTGCGCACCTGCCGGCGCAGCACCGGCGGGCGCAGATACCGGATCATTTCGCGCAGCGCCGTGGGCAGCGGCGAGGGCAGCGTGTCCATGCCGCCCGTGGCCAGGACCACCGCTCCCGCGCGCGGCACCGCGGCCCATACGCGCGGATCGCCGATGAGCGCCCAATAGGCGTCGCGACAGGTCCAGCCGATCCGCGCCACCAATTCGACATCCCAATCGAGTTCCGCGGCAACCAGATTCGGCCAGATGCGCGGATGGTCGGCGGGCAGGCCGCCCTTGGGGCCGAAGTACGACAGCGAATCCGCGATCACGACCAGAACCGGTCGCGCCGAAGCCTCGGGTGCGCCGGCCGTGTCGCCGATGCTCGGCTGCGCATCCGCGGAGACCGCGTCGTCGATTCCCGACACGGCGTCGACGGCCGCGCTGGACACGGTCCGTTCGCCGGGAGTTGCCGCGCCGGAACCGGTGTCGGACTTCCGGTGCGCATCGGGCGCCGCGGCGGCGTCATCGGCTACCGCCGCATCGCCGGATACGGAGGCGTGCGTAGCGGTGGACGGTGTCGTCTCGGAACCGCTGGGCACGCTGTCTTCCCGTGCGCCCGCGGCCGGTTCCGCATTTTCCGCTGTCTCGGTGGGCGCATCCGCGAGAACGGCCGGCGGACCGGTCGAGCCCCCGTCGTCGTCCGCATCACCCGACTCGGAGGCGGCGTCGGATTCCCCGGCGGGGTCGACCGGCGTGACCGGACCGCCGAACAGCGCGTCCGGCAGCCGCCGGACGGGCCCTTCGGATGCCTTGCGCAACAGTTCGTCGGATACCTGCCGGACCGGTTCGTCCCGGTCGTCGGAGGAGCGTTCAGAGGACATCAGGTGCTACCTTCGCCGCCGCATTCCACACATCCAGCCGCCAACCCGGCTGCTCGATGCCCGGACCGTGGCTGCTCAGCTGCACCCAGCTGGTATTGGCCAATCCGCCCAGGATCGGCCATTTGTGCTCGGGCAGTTCCAGCAGCGCGGCGGTCAGGGCTGCGATCAGCCCGCCGTGCGCGACCAGGATGATGGTACGGCCGGGCCAGTCCGCACGCTCGGCGAACAGCTCGCGAACCACCGGCAGCGCCCGCGCGCCGACCTCGAGTTTGCTCTCTCCGCCCGGCGGCGTGACCGTGGGATCCAGCCGCCACGCCTTGCGCGCGCCCGGATACCGCGCGTCCACCTCGAGGTGGTCGAGACCTTCCCAGTCGCCGAGGCTGGTCTCCCGCAGCCGCGCATCCCGCACGACCTCGAGTCCGCTGTGTTCGGCCAGTGCGAGCGCGGTGTCGTAGGCGCGGCGCAGATCCGAGGAGACGATCGCGACGGCGTCCTGGGAAACCAGCTCGCGCGCAGCGTCTTTCGCCTGGCTCCGGCCCAATTCGCTGAGCTCGGTGTCGATCTGGCCCTGCATGCGGTCGGCGGCATTCCATTCCGTCTGCCCGTGTCGCAGCAGGATCAGCCGGCGCACACCGGGATATTTCGACGCCCGCGAACCCGCTACCGGCGCAACACCTTCGGGCGCGTCGCTCACATCGGAGTCGACAGCGCGTTCCCCGGTCACCTCGGGATCACGCGCGGTCCCCCCTTCGGGTCCGCGGTTCACTCGGGGTCCCCGCTACCACTCGCCTGGGCCTGCGCGGGAGCCTCGAGACCCGGCACCTCGACCTGCGGGCAGTCCTTCCACAACCGTTCCAGCGCATAGAAATTGCGTTCGTCGCTGTGCTGGATGTGCACCACGACGTCGACGTAGTCCAGCAGCACCCACCGACCTTCGCGAGTGCCCTCGCGGCGGACCGGCTTGTGCCCGGCGAGACGCAACTTCTCCTCGACGTTGTCGACGATCGCGCTGACCTGACGCTCGTTCGGCGCGGAGGCGATGACGAAGCAGTCGGTGATCACCAGCTGATCGGAGACGTCGAGGACGACGACGTCGGTCGCCAGCTTCTCGTCGGCGGCCCGCGCGGCGACCTGCGCCATCTCCACCGCCTGTGCCGATGCCGTCATTGACTCACCCTTCCGTTCCCTCCCGGCACGTACAGGTGCCGTTTCGATATGTACTGCACGACGCCGTCGGGAACGAGGTACCACACCGGGCGCCCCTCGGCGGCACGGCGACGGCATTCGCTCGACGAGATCGCCAGGGCCGGGATCTCGATGACGGTGACCGCATCGGCCGGCTGATTTCGCAGATGTCCCTCGAGGTGGTCGACATTCAATTCGTACCCCGGACGGCTCACCCCGACGAACTTCGCCAGCTCGAACAGTTCCGCCCAATCCTGCCATGTCAGGATGCTGGCCAGCGCGTCCGCACCCGTGATGAAGTACAGATCCGCGTCCGGATGCTGATTCTGCAGGTCACGAAGGGTATCGACGGTGTAGGTGGCCTTTTCCCGGTCGATGTCGGCCCGGCTGACCGAGAACCGCGGATTGGACGCGGTGGCGATGACCGTCATCAGATAGCGGTCCTCCGCCGGTGAAACCTGCCGCGAGGACTTCTGCCACGGCTGCCCGGTGGGAACGAAGATCACTTCATCGAGGTCGAAGCGGTTGGCGACCTCACTGGCGGCAACCAGGTGCCCGTGATGGATCGGATCGAACGTACCGCCCATCACGCCCAGTTTGCGCCGGCCTGTGTTTTGCACGAATGCCGAGCTTACTGGGCGGGCCGGCGCGGGGGCGGATCTCGTCGGCCGATCCGGCTCCGAGGTGCTCGGGAGATGCCGATTCCGGACCGGTTCACCTGCGCCGAGAGGAGGCCCGTCGCCGCGCCGAAAGATACGCCCGGACCATCGCCGCCGGATTGCGCGCCGAGTGCCGGGAACGGGACGCTGCGTCGACCAGGTCGCCGTGCAGTTCCTCCCACCGGGGTCTACCGGCGACGGCGGCCGCACCCGCCTCGTAGGCCCGTGCCGCGGCGCGGTGGCGGTGGCACTGTCCCAAGCACCGCCCGAGCTGCTCGTACAGCACCGCGACCTCTTCCGGCGGATAGGGCAGCGCATCGCAGCCGAGGGCAGCGGCGAACAGGGTGGCCGCGAGGCGATGGTGACCGCTGCGATAGTGGACGCGGGCGGCGAGCAGGGTGTGATGGGCCGCGTCGGCGGCGGAGATGCCGGTCCAGCTCTCGGCCGCAGCGACCGCCGCGGCCGCCAGGTCGTGCTCCCGGCCCGGCTGATTGGCGACCGCCGTCACCACCAGCGAAGACAGCCGCGCGCGCTGCTCACCGGACAGCACACCGCTGCCACAGTCCAAGGCCTGCAGCAACATTCGTTCGGCGGCGGCTGGGCTGGTAGCGAGCAGGGCGGTCGCGGCCTCCGCCAGTTCCCGCGCTCGCAGCCGCATATCGCCCCGCCTCGGCTCGTCCGTCGCCCGCGTCGGTGCCGGACATTCGAAGGCGGCCGGTTCGTAGCCGGAGCGCTCCGAGTCGTGCGGCGGCTCGGAGTCGCAGGGCTCGGGGTCGGGAGGCTCGGCGTCCACATGGCGGGAAATTCGTCGCGCCGCAGGGGCGCTCGGCTGGTCGGCGGGGATTTCGTCGGCGAACTCCCCCGATGGGCACGGCACGCGCGAATGATCGACGGCCCTGCTTGGAAAGCGCTTAACAGCCGCTGATGATGCCGGGCAAACGGCGTGCTATCCCGTCGGCCGCTTGGATTTCGGCAGTTTCGCGACGACCTCGGCGTAGGACTGATCGATCAGTTCGCGCACTTCCGCATCCGACACCGAGCCACCCAGCCGGACGGTATTCCAGCCGTATCGCCCGATATAGGCGGAGGCGGTGACGTCGTCGGGATGGATATGCACCAGTTCGTCGGCTTCGAGGCGGTTGCGCCCACATTTGAGCGTCACCGTCTCCGGGCTGACGAAGGCGAAGATCTTGTCGCCGACCTTCGCGACGACGTCGCCCTCCCAGGGTTCGTCGCGCCACGCTCCCGGCTTGCGGAGGCAGTACCGCAGGAGATCGCTCATCGCCGTCCTCGATGCCTAGACCGGAAGCAGTCTGCTCACCACACCGGTCAGCTGGCGCGCCGACCGGCATTCGTGCATCTCGACGACCTCGGCGTAGCGGTTGGCCGCCGAATCACCGGTGCCCCACATCTTTTCGGCCTCCGGATTCAACCAGTGCGCGTGCTTGGCCACCTGGACGAGTTCGCCCAGCGTATTCAGCGCCGGATCCCGATAGTTGGTGCGGGCGTCGCCGAGAATCAGCAGGGAGGTGCGGCTGGTCACCACGTCGGGCCAATCCTGCGCGAAACCGCGCAGTGCCGCACCGTAATCCGAGTGCCCCTCGAATCCGACCACCTTGGTCTCGGTGAAGATGCGCCGAGTCACCTGGTCCAGCGGCGTGACCTGGTCGAAGATGTGGGTCACCTCGTCCACCTGGTCGACGAACGCGAAGATCCGCACCCGCGAGAATTGCTCACGCAGCGAATCCACCAGCAGCATGGTGAAACTGGAGAATCCGGCCACCGATCCCGAGATATCGCACAGCAGTACCAGATCCGGGCGGCCGGGCCGCGGTTTGCGGGTTTGCAGCGTGATCGGCACCCCGCCGGTCGACATGGACTTGCGCAGCGTCTTGCGCAGATCGATTTCGCCGCGCCGGGAACGGCGCCGGCGAGCGGCCAAGCGGGACGCCAGGACGCGTGCCAGCCGTTGCGAACCGCGCCGCAGTTCGGCCAGTTCGTTCTCCGAGATGCGCAGGAAGTCGGCGTCCTCGGCTTGGCGCTGGACACCGTAGGTCGCGACTCGCTCGCGGCCCAGCCGCTCGGCCACCCGCCGCCGGGTCTCGGCCTCGACGGTGCCGCGAAAGGCCTTGACCCGTTCGCGGGCGGCGCGGCGGGCGACTTCGGTCTCGAACTCCGAATTGTTCTGCCCGGCGGCCAATCCCGCGAGGATCCTGCTGATCAGCACCTCGGGCTGCACATCCTTCAGCGTTTGATACGCCGAGAACGACGGCCCGTTCGCCGACTGGTACTGCCCCATCTGCTCGACCATCTGCGCGGCCAGATTCTGCAACTGCCGGGTCTGGTCACCCGTAGGCTCGGCGGCCAGCATCTCGGCCAGCATCCGCCGCAATTCGAACAGGTCGATCTCTCCGTCGTCGCGCCGCGGCAGTTCGATATCGTCGGCGCCCGCGCGCTCCCCCAGCGCGGCCGGGAACCACAGCTCGAACAATCCGTCGAAGGTGGCGCGCTGCGTGGGCCGGCGTAGCAGCGCACAGGCCAGGCCCTCGCGCAGCATCTCGCGATCCATCAGATCGACCACGGTGAGCACACGGCCGGCATCCACCGTTTCCGACGGACCGACCGGAATTCCCCTGGCGCGCAAGGCCTCCACGAAGCCGACCACATGTCCGGAGAGTCCGTGCGGCGCAGTCTGCCCGGGTTGCGGCGCACCCTGCGCCGCGGACGCGGACCCGCCACGCAACGCCGCGGAGACCAGCGCGCGGGGGGTGGTGCGCTTACCGGACACGGCTCAGGCCAATTTCAGCTCGGCCAGGGCGCGCTGATGGTCGCTCTGGTGTTTGAGCACCACACCGAGCGTCGCACGCACGGTCTTGTCGTCGAGATCCTTCAGGCCCAGCGCCAGCAGCGTCCGGGCCCAGTCGATGGATTCGGCGACCGACGGCAACTTCTTCAGCTGCATCCCGCGCAGCACGTGCACCACGCGGACCAGTTGGGCGGCCACGGCCGGTTTCAGCTCCGGCACCCGGCTGGCGAGGATGCGGCGCTCGAGTTCCTCGTCCGGGAAATCGATGTGCAGGTAGAGGCAGCGGCGCTTCAACGCCTCCGACAGTTCGCGGGTCGCGTTCGAGGTGAGTACCACGAACGGGCGGCGGGTAGCGGTGATCGTGCCGAGTTCCGGGACGGTGACGGCGAAGTCGCTCAGCACCTCCAACATCAGGCCCTCGATCTCGACGTCCGCCTTGTCCGCCTCGTCGATCAGCAGCACGGTCGGGTCGGTGCGCCGGATCGCGGTCAGCAGCGGGCGCTGCAGCAGGAATTCCTCGCTGAACACATCGGCTTTGGTGTCGGCCCAGGCGTTACCCGAATCCGATCCGCCGGAAGTCGCAGACTGGATGCGCAGAATCTGCTTGGCGTGATTCCACTCGTACAGCGCACGCGCCTCGTCGATCCCCTCGTAGCACTGCAGGCGAACCAATTCGGCATCGGCGACCTGGGCGACCGCGCGCGACAATTCGGTCTTGCCGACGCCGGCGGGTCCCTCGATCAGCAACGGCTTGCCGAGCCGGTCGGCCAGGAACACCGAGGTGGCGGTGGCCTTGTCGGCCAGATAGCCGGTGGTGGCCAGACGGTCGATCACATCGTCGACCGAGGCGAAAATCGGCTCGTGCACGGTCGTCTGCACAGTTGGGCCCTCCTTCGGGAACAGCGCAGCCCACTGCAGGTATGCACCGTAAAGAACAGCTGATCACGACGGTACACACCCGCGGGCCGGGTTCGATACTCCGGTGTCGGCGAGACCACAGGCCGGGCCGGGTAGCGAGGGCCGGCCCGGACGGATCAGCTCGGCCGAATCTGGCCGTCGCCCCAGACGATCCACTTGGTGGAGGTCAGCTCCGGCAGCGCCATCGGACCGCGGGCGTGCAACTTCTGGGTGGAGATGCCGATCTCCGCGCCGAATCCGAACTGCTCGCCGTCGGTGAACGCGGTGGAGGCGTTCACCATCACCGCGGCCGCGTCCACCCGGGCGGTGAATTCGCGGGCGGCCTTCAGATCGGCGGTCACGATGGCCTCGGTGTGGCCGGTGCCCCACTCGTTGATGTGGTCGACCGCGGCATCGAGATCGTCGACGACCTTGAGCGCGATATCCAGCGACAGATATTCGTCGGCCCAATCCTCGTCGGTCGCGGGAACCAGGCCGGGCAGATCGCCGTGAATGGTGACCTGCGCCTGTTCCAGCGCGCCGATCAGGCGCGGGACCGCGGTCTCGGCGATCGCGCGATCGATGAGCACCGTCTCGGCGGTATTGCACACGCTGGGACGGCGGGTCTTGGAGTTCAGCAGAATCGATTCCGCCATCTCGAGATCGGCGGCGGCGTGCACATAGACGTGGCAGTTGCCGGTGCCGGTTTCGATGGTCGGGACCTGCGCGTCGCGCACCACAGCGTTGATCAGTCCGGCGCCACCGCGCGGGATGACCACGTCCACCAGGCCGCGGGCCTGGATCAGATGGGTGACGCTGGAGCGATCCTCACTCGGCAGCAGTTGCACCGCGTCGGCCGGAAGGCCCTGGGCCACAAGGGCTTCCCGCATGACCTCGACCAGGGCCGCATTCGACCGCGCCGCCGAGGACGACCCACGCAGCAGGGCCGCGTTACCGGACTTCAACGCCAGGCCGAAGGCGTCGACGGTGACGTTCGGACGGGCCTCGTAGACCATGCCGACCACGCCCAGCGGCACGCGCACCTGCCGGATCTCGAGTCCGTTGGCCAGCGTCGAACCGCGCAGTACCTCTCCGACCGGATCCGGCAGACCGGCGACCTGACGCAATCCTGAGGCGATGCCGTCGATGCGCGGCTCGGTCAGCCGCAGGCGATCCAGCAGCGAGGCCGCGGTTCCGCCCGCCTCCGCGGTCGCGATGTCTTCGGCGTTGGCGGCCAGGACGGCATCCTTGTGCGCGAGCAGCGCATCGGCCGCGGCGTGCAGGGCCGCATCCTTCTGCGCGGTCGTCAGCTGTGCCAGCGTCCGCGACGCCACCCGAGCCCGCCGCGCCGCCTCGTGCACCGCTTCGCGCACGGTATCCACTTCGCCGACAGTTCCAGCAGTCATGGTGAACAGCCTACTGACCGGGCCGCGGACGCCGACGGCGGATAACCGCCGAACGCGCGCTTGCGTCGGTGCCCACCGCTACCGTGTCCTCATGGTCGCCACCATCCGGTTGTCCTCGGGTTCGGGTCGTTGGGTGCTGCTGGCCACGGTGCTGGGCTCGGGAATGGCGATGCTGGACGCGACCGTGGTCAATGTGGCGCTCCCCCGCATCGGTGCGGAATTCGGCGCCTCGATGGCGGGTCTGCAGTGGACGGTGAACGCGTACACGCTCACGCTGGCCGGGCTGATTCTGCTCGGCGGATCGCTGGGTGACCGGTTCGGGCGGCGGCGGATCTTCGTCGTCGGCGTGGTGTGGTTCGCGTTGGCCTCGGCGCTGTGCGGTGCGGCACAAGGCATTCCGATGCTCATCGCGGCCCGCGCGTTGCAGGGCGTGGGCGGTGCGCTGCTCACACCCGGTTCGCTGGCGATCATCCAGGCCTCCTTCGCGAAATCGGATCGCGCCCGCGCGGTCGGCGCGTGGTCCGGGCTCGGCGGGGTGGCCGGCGCGATCGGCCCCTTCCTGGGCGGATGGCTGGTCGGCGCGGCCGGGTGGCGCTGGGTGTTCCTGCTGAACATTCCGCTGGCCGCGGTGGTCGTGCTGGTCGCGGTGCGGCACGTGCCGGAGACCTACGGTTCCGGCGCGGCCGACGGCTCGGCGTCCACCCGCCCGCCTGCCGAATCCGGCGGCCCGGCACACGAGGGGTTCGACGTGCTGGGGGCGTTCCTCGCGGCACTGTGCCTGGCGGGCATCACCTATGCGCTGACCATGGCCCCCGAACACGGAAGCAGCCGGACGGCCGTGGTGGCGACGGCGGCGATCGGCGTGCTCGCCGGGGTGGCCTTCGTCGTCGTCGAGCGGCGGCGGTCGGCACGGTACGAGGCGCCCGGGCACCACGGCGGGCCGCCGCCGATGCTGCCGGTCGAGATCTTCGCCTCGCGGCAGTTCAGCGCGATCAACGCCGTCACCTTCGTGATGTACGGCGCGATGGGCGTGGTGTTCTTCCTGCTGGTGCTGACCCTGCAGGTGGTGGCCGGTTTCAGTCCGATGGCGGCCGGCACCGCGATGCTGCCCTCGACCGTGCTGATGCTGCTGTTCTCCGCGCGCTCGGGCGATCTGGCGCAGCGCATCGGACCGCGCATCCCGATCACCGCGGGTGTCCTGCTGGCGGCCGCCGGGATGCTGCTGATGATGCGAATCGGCCCCGACGCCTCCTATGTCGCCGATGTGCTGCCCGCCGCGCTCGTCTTCGGCCTGGGTCTCACCCTGGCCGTCGCACCGCTGACCGCGACCGTGCTGGCGACGGCCGACGAACGGCACGCGGGGGTGGCCAGCGGCGTCAACAACGCCGTCGCCCGAGCGGCCGGACTGCTCGCGGTGGCGGCGATCCCACCGCTCACCGGCCTCACCGGCGCCGCCTACACCGACCCCGCCGCCTTCGAACAAGGATTCCGCGAGGCGATGCTCATCTGCGCGATCGTCATGGCAGCGGCCGCGGCGCTGACCGTGGTCACCGTCCGCGACGACGCGCTGCGGGACGCGAGTCCCGAGGCCACGCCGCAGTGCAAGATCAACTGCCCGGTGACCGGCCCGCCCTTGGAGCCCCGGCACGCCGAAGCGACGTCCGGCCCGGTCGGCGACCAGGAATAGGATGCGCACACCGAAAGGGCTGTGTGCGAACGATAGTCGTGGCCGCGTTGTCGACGCTGCCGGCGAATGATTCGATGGTCGCATGGCAGATATCGACAGGGTGGTGTCGGCGGAGCGCGAAGTCGCCGCGCCGGCCGGGCCCATCTTCGAATTGATCGCCGATCCGGCGCAGCAGCCGCGATGGGACGGGAACGACAATCTCGACCGGGCGGAGACCGGGCAGCGCGTGCGGAGTGTGGGTGAGGTCTTCGCGATGACACTCACCAACGGGAGCGTGCGCGAGAACCACGTGGTGGAGTTCGAGGAGGGGCGCCGGATCGCCTGGCTGCCCGCGGAATCCGGGCAGCGCCCGCCGGGACATCTGTGGCGCTGGGAACTGGAACCCGTCGACGAGAGCCGGACGCTCGTGCGGCACACCTACGACTGGACCCGGCTGACCGACGAGGTCCGGCTGCCCCGAGCCCGCGCGACGACGTCCGACAAACTGATCGGGTCCATCGACCGGCTGGCCGCGCTGGCATCGGCGGCCGACCGCGCCTGATCACGGCGACGTTCGGTCCGTCCGCACCGCGGCGGGTTACGGTGCGTGCATGGCACGGATCGCAGTGGTCGGCAGCATCAACATGGATCTGGTGACGCGCACGCCGCGGCGGCCGCAGGCCGGGGAGACCGTCCTCGGCACCACGTTCGCCACGGTGCCCGGCGGAAAG
This sequence comes from Nocardia sp. MDA0666, assembly GCF_003023875.1. Classification (NCBI taxonomy): domain Bacteria; kingdom Bacillati; phylum Actinomycetota; class Actinomycetes; order Mycobacteriales; family Nocardiaceae; genus Nocardia; species Nocardia sp. MDA0666. Next base: position 64,661 of record NZ_PYHT01000024.1, on the reverse strand, counting down.
GGCGCGAACCAGGCGATCGCCGCCCGGCGCGCGGGCGCGGCGGTCGATTTCGTCGGCGCGATCGGCACCGACGTCTTCGGCGCCGAACTGCGGAAAGTGCTCGAGGACAACCAGGTCGGGACCGCGGGACTGCGCACCGTCGAGGGGGCCAGCGGAACTGCCACCATCGTGGTCGACGAGACCGGCGAGAATACGATCATCGTGGTCGGCGGAGCCAATGCGGAATTCTCGGATCTCACCGACGGGGACCGCGCCCTCATCGCCGAGGCGGATATCACGCTGTGCCAGTTGGAGATTCCGGTCGACACCGTACTCGCCGCCGCCCGCTGCGCCCGCGACCACGGCACTCTCGTACTGCTCAATCCGTCGCCCGCGCGATCACTGCCACCGGAGCTGTGGGAAGCGGTCGACATCGCGGTGGTCAACGAGGGCGAAGCGGCGCAACTGGATGCGGAACTCCGGACTGTTACCCACGTGCTGACCACCCGCGGCGGCGCAGGCGCGAGTTATCGCGGACCCGAGGGCGAGCTCGCCCATCCGGGGGTGCGGGTCGAGGTGGTCGATACGACCGGCGCCGGGGACACGTTCACCGGCGCACTGGCCGCACACTGGCACGAGGGCCCGGCCACCGCTCTGGCCTGGGCGTGCACCGCCGGCGCCCTGGCCACCACCGTCGTGGGCGCCTCTGCGTCCATTCCCACCGCCGGGGCGATCGAGCGGGCACTGGCCGAATAACGCGCGCGGGCGGCAGAGCTGGAGCGAGTCCGAGGCCGGCGCCGGTCCGGCCTGCCCGCGCCGCATATCCGGGTCACGACGTCGCAACCACCGCTGTCCAGGTGCGCAGCCGGTCCACGCTCCGGTACCCGCGTCGGCCTACTTCGCGGTGTGGCGAGCGATGAGTTCCGACATCTGGGCGCCCACCCGTTCCAGCGGCGCCATCGAACGGGTCGCCAGGGACAGGATCACCGCCCCCTCGAGCGCCGCGACCACCGTGGTGGCCAGCGATATCGCGAGATCCGGTGCGACGTCCTCGGTTTCGAGGCGTTCGGCGAGAATGGTCTCCCATTCGGTGAAGGTCGCCCCGGCGGCGTCGGCCGCCTCGGGCGCCTCCGAGCGGCCCAGCGCGGCCGCGACGATCGGACATCCGGCAGTGAAGTCGCTGGTCGCGAGTTTCTCGCGCCAGAGGGCCGGGAAGGCACCGACACACGAGGCCACGTCGGCCCCGGCGGTGATCGTGCGCAGCAGTGTGCTGTAGGCGGCGCCGGCCGCGCGGGTCGCCTCGGCGATCAGTTCCGATTTGCCGCCGGGAAAGTTGAGATACACCGAGCGGCGCGAGATGCCGCTGTGGTCGAGCAGCTGCGCGATACCGGTGCCGGCCACACCGTTGCTGCGCATCAGATCCACGGCGCTGTCGATGAGCCGGTCGCGGGCTCCCATGATGCGACCCCTTTCCTCACGCACCTTGTCCGGTCCAGCCTACCGTTGCCCTAGACCGATCGGTGTACTACTCTGCCGACTATACCGATCGGTATACCTCATTTCCGATCCGCGCCCTGGAGGATAGGCATGACCGGACTGCACGACCCCCTTCCCCTGCCCTGTGGCCAGGTGCTTCCCAACCGGATCATGAAGTCGGCGCTCAGCGAGGGGCTCGGCACCGCGGCGCACGCTCCCGACGAGCGGCTGGTCCGGCTGTATCGCCGCTGGGGAGCGGGCGGCTTCGGCCTGATCGTCACCGGCAACGTGATGATCGATCGCACCCAGCTCGGCGAGCCGGGCAATGTCGTCGTCGACGACGATCGCGATCTCGCGGCGCTGACGCGGTGGGCGAAGGCCGCCAAGGACGGCGGCACCCCGATCTGGATGCAGCTGAATCATCCCGGACGCCAAGCCAATCCGCTGGCCACCCGGCAGCGGCCGGTGGCGCCCTCGGCGATCGCGTCGGGAGTGCCGGGACTGCCCACGCCGCGCGCGCTCACCGAGGCCGACATCCACGACCTGATCCGGCGCTTCGCCGACGCGGCGCGAATCGCGGAATCGGCCGGTTTCGACGGAGTCCAGATCCACGGCGCCCACGGCTACCTGGTGTCGCAGTTCCTGTCGCCGCTGGCCAATCAGCGCACCGACGACTGGGGCGGTGACGCGCCACGCCGGGCGCGCTTCCTGCTCGAGGTGGTCGACGCCATCCGCGCGGCGGTCCAGCCGGGCTTCGCGGTGGCCGTCAAACTGAATTCGGCGGATTTCCAGCGCGGCGGTTTCACCGAGGACGAATCGCGGGCGGTGGTCCGGCAATTGGCCGGGCGACCGCTGGATCTGATCGAAATCAGCGGCGGCAGTTACGAATCCCCGGCGATGATGGGCCGGGCCCGCGAGGCGGCGGCGAGCACCCGGGCACGCGAGGCCTACTTCCTCGAGTACGCGGAGACGGTGCGCCGGCTCGCGGCCGCGGTGCCGATGGCGGTCACCGGCGGCTTCCGCAGCCGGGCGGCGATGGCCGGTGCGGTCGATTCCGGCGCCTGCGATGTGGCCGGACTGGGCCGCCCCACCACGGTGTATCCCACCGCGGCCGCCGATCTGCTCACCGGCGAGTCGGAAGAGCTTCGGCCGCCGTCGATTTCGCTCGGCCTTCGCGGCCGCATCGCCACCAGCGGCACCCTGCGCGCCGTCGACGGCGCCCTGGATCTGCAATGGCATACCGATCAGCTGCATCGCCTCGGCGCCGGGCTCGATCCGGATCCGGCTCGCTCACCGTGGTCGACGGCGCTGACCATGCTGCGCCGCAACGGGTTCGATGCGTTCCGGTCGCGGCGCGGAACGGCCGGTGGCGACCGGAAGTCGGCGAAGTTCCGGATCGAGCGCGCGGTCGGCCGCTACCTGGTCAATCCCGGATTCGCCGCACTGGACCGGATCGGTGTGCGGTCCACCTTCGCGACCGAACTGGAGACCGTGGGCCGCAAATCCGGTCAGCCACGGCGGGTTCCGGTCTCGGTGCTGTTCGACGACGACGGCGCCTGGATCATCTGCCAGCACGGCATGCGGTCGGGCTGGGGCAACAATGTCCGCGCCAATCCCTCGGTGCGATTGCGGCACAACGGAACCTGGCGTGCGGCCACGGCCGAGCTGCGCCCGGACGACGATGTGGTCGCCCGGGCCCGCGCCTTCGCCCCGCATCCGGCGCTCGCACCGCTGACCGCCGCCGGATTCGCCGCCCTGCAGACCGATCCGATCTCCGTGCGGGTCACCTTCACCGACGCGTAGGAACCCCGCGACGGCCGGTTCGCGTCACCACGCGCCGGCCGCCGGACGGTGGTGACGGCCGCTCAGCCGCGCGCCCATTCGTGGCCCCAGTAGCTGTCGGCCGTCATCTCCTCCGCGACATAGTCCTCGCCCACGAGCATTCCCTCGCAACCGAATTCGAGGTCCCAGCCGCCCGGGGTGCGGACGTAGAAGGAGATCATCTTGTCGTTGGTGTGGCGGCCGAGTGTCGAGGACAGGTGGTAGCCCGCCTTGGTCACCCGGTCGAGCGCCCGGCCGACATCGTCGAGCGCGTCGACCTCCACCATCACGTGCACGATGCCCGGACCGTCGCCGCGGCCGCCGGGAATCAGCGCGAGGCTGTGGTGGCGGGGATTGACACCCATGAACCGGATCCAGATCGGATGTTCGGGCGGACCGACCCGGAACGAACCGCGCGAGGCGAAGTCCAGCACCTCGGTGTAGAACTGCCGCGCCGCCTCGATATCGGGCACCGGCAGCACGACGTGGCCGAGCCCCAGATCGCCGGAGACGAAACGGTGTCCGTACTTGCCGACCACCGGGCTGTGGTCGAGCAGGGGGCCGTGGAAGACCTCGATGGTGAATCCGGCGGGATCGGTGAAGCTGATCGCCTCCTCGACGTGTCGTGCGGCGGATTCGGCGAGGGTCAGCTCGGTGACCTCGATCCCGGCCGCGGCGAGGGTTTCGCGCACCAGCGTCAGCGAGCGCCGGTCGGCGACCTGCCAGCCGACGGCGATCACCTCGTCGCGATCGCCCGGAACCAATTCGAGGCGGTAGGTGTGCTCGTCCGTCCGCAGGTAGATCGATTCCGGGTTGGGGCCCGACCCTTCGGCGAATCCGATGGTGTCGAAAGCGAATTCACGCCACGCGGCGACATCGGCGATCTGCGCCCGGACATAACCGAGCGAGCTGACGGCGGCCATTTGCACTCCTTGCAAGGGGTCGGGTGGTTCAGGAATAACTGATCGAAACGTCGTCGGTGACCGGTACCGCCTGGCAGGCCAGCACATAGCCCTCGGCGAGATCCTCCTCTTCGAGGACCTCGTTGCGGCGCATGGACACTTCGCCGGACACCACCCGGCACACGCAGGCGCTGCATGCGCCCTCGCGGCAGGAGTACGGCGCCTCGAGGCCCGCGGCCAGCAAGGTGTCCAGCAGGACCTGGCGTCGCGGCCAGGCCATGCGGTAATTCTCGCCGTCCAGTTCGACCTCGACGTGCGCCGAGTCGGCGTGATCTGCGGGGTCGGCGGGGTCGCTCGCGGGAGCCGCCGCCTCGAACGGATTGCCGGTCAGGGAGACGAACTTCTCCATGTGCACGCGCCGGCGGTCGGCGCCGTGCGCGGCCATGGCCGCGCCGACGGCATCCATGAACGGCCCCGGACCGCAGACGAACGTCTCGCGGTCGGCCCAGTGCCGCACCAGCGCGGACAGTTGCGGCACGCTCGGCAGGCCCTGCACCGATTCCAGCCAGTGCAGCACCTGCAGCCGGTCCGGATGCGCCGCAGCGAGTTCGGCGAGTTCCGCGGCGAAGATCACCGACGATTCGTCGCGATTGGCGTAGACGAGCGTGCAGTGCCCGCCACCCTGCGCCAGCGCCGATTTCAGGATCGACAACACCGGGGTGATGCCGCTACCGCCGGCGAACAGCAACAGATCCGTGTCCAGCGACGCCGGGGTGAACAGTCCGGCGGGCGGCAGCACCTGCAAACTCTCCCCGGCGACGGCGTTGTCGCACAACCAGTTCGACGCGTAACCCTGCGCCGTTCGTTTGACGGTGACCTTCAGCGGTCCGTCCTCGTGCGGTGCGCTCGACAGCGAGTAGCACCGGCTCACCGAACCGGTGCGATCGCTGGGGATGCGCAGGGTGAGGAACTGTCCGGGCCGGTAACCGAACCGCTGCGCGTGTTCGGGCCGCGGAGCCAGCTCCAGCGACACCGCGTCCGCGGTCTCGCGCACCACGCGGACGATCTCGACGACGACCGGATCGGGCGCCGCGTCGCGCGGGCCGGCATGCTCGGGCGCCTCGCCCGGCTCACGCACGTCGAGTTCGATCGCCGTATCCATCGAGCACCACCACATCCGTTTCTCTGCCGTTCATTCAGCTTCCTGCTCCGCCGTCAGGCCACGGTCCGGCCGCGGGTGCGCACATCGACATCACGGGTACTCACGCTCACCTGCCCGGACTCCACCGCCGCGTCGATGCTGTCGCGCAGGGCGGCACAGGTGTGCGCACCCGGCGCCGACAGTTCGGTGCACGCGCGCATCGCCGACCGGCTCCACTGCACGCTCGTATGCTGCGGGCTGAACTTCTCCACCAGCACCCACGTTCCGCAGGATCGGCACGAAACCTCGTCCATCGCGATGACTCTCAGCCCGCCACGGCCTGCTCGGCCCGCTTGGCGAGGTTCTCCGCGACCTCGGCCTCCCAGGCGGTGACCGCGCGGGTGGTGTCGACCTCGAATTCGAAGCGCGCAGTCATCTCGTCGGAGATGTCGGCGACGTCGGTGTAGAACTGCTCGTACCAGCGCCGCAGCTGATAGACCGGCCCGTCCTCCTCGCACAACAGCGGATTGTTGATGCGCGACTTGCGTTTCCAGATCGCCGCATCCTGTTCGAACCCCTTGCCGAGACCGCCGACGAAGGCCGCCGCGATCTGCTCGGCCCGCTCCGGCGACACGCCCTCCGGCTTCTTCGCGATGGCGCCGTACTGCAGGACGAACCGGTTCTCGGTGATCGGATAGTGGCAGTTGATCAGGTAGCCCTCGACCGTGAGTCCGGCACTCTCGCTGCGCAGATAGTCGATCATGTAGGAGGGGCCGTAGTACGACGCCTCCGAATGCAGAGTGTTCTTGCCGCCCAATGCCTTCGCGGTCGCGCCCATCATGTCCTCGCGTGAGATCGAGGTCATGTACTGGCTGGCGATATGACCCTCGAACACGTTCTTGAAGAAGGTCGGGAAGCCGTAGTGCACGTAGAAGAAGTGCGCCATGTCCACGACGTTGTCGACCACCTCGCGGCAGTTGGCCTCGACGATCATCGAGTTCCAGGTCCAGTCGGTCCAGCCGTCGTCGAAGGCGGCGTCGACGCGCGGGATGGTGACGTCGGCCGGCGGCTGCTTGCCCTCGGGATCGTTCCAGACGAACAGCTGCTTGTTCTGCTCGAGCGTCGGCCACGCCTTGGTGCGGGCCAGCGGAGGCACCCGGCGCGCGTACGGAATTCCGGTGCACTTGCCCTTGCCGTTCCACCGCCAGTCGTGGAAGGGGCAGGCCAGCGAATCGCCCTTGACGGTGCCGTCGGCGAGATTGCCGCCCATGTGGGGGCAGTAGGCGTTGAGGACGTTGAGCGTGCCGTCCTCACCGGCGAAGACGACCAGTTCGGTGCCGAAGGCCGCGACGGTGTGCGGCTTGCCGTCGCGGAAGGAGTCCGCCAGGCCCAGGCAGTGCCAGCCGCGGGCGAACCGGGTGGGCGGTGCGCCGGCGTCGATGACCCGCACTTCGCTGTCGCTGTTCATGATTCCTCCGTCTCGATTGCGTTCGGCCTCGATCGCGATCGGCCTCGACTACCCGCCGGCCCAACCCGCCCCGGGTGATGACTCGATGCTCGCCATCGGAAGGGGGGCCCGGCATGCGAAGTCCCACTGGCCGGGAGATCCGCTCCGCCTATCGGCAGCGACGGGACGCCTCGGCGGGTGGGCGGGTACGCACCGCCCGCACGCGCGCAGACGCTCGCGTCAGTGCCCCCCGCAGACGCTCGCGTCAGTGACCGTGCAGACGCTCGAACGAGGAGCGGTAGAACAGCAGCGGCGCCTGGTCGGAGTGTTCGGCCAGCGCGGTGACCCGGGCGATCACGATGGTGTGGTCGCCGCCGTCCACCTCGCGATCCAGCTCGCAGTCGATACTGGCCAGCGCGCCGCTCAGCCGCGGCGACCCGTTTCCGGACAACTCCCAGTCCACACCCGCGAATTTGTCGGTGCCGCGGCGAGCCAGCGCGCGGCAGATCTCGTCCTGGTCGTGGGCCAGGATGTTCACGCAGAATCGCCCCACCTCACGGATGCGGGGCCACGACGTCGAGGTCCGCGCGGGGAAGAAGCAGACCCGGGGCGGGTCGAGCGACAACGACGAGAAGGACTGGCAGCTGAATCCGACCGGCTCGTCGCCGGACAGGGCGGTGATCACCGTGACCCCGGAGCAGAACCTGCTCAGCACGGATTTGAAGGTCGCCTCCGAGATCTCGTCCACCTGTACTACCGGCTCCACGGCCACTCCTTGTTTCGGACAGACATATAGCTGTAAGTCATGACACCAGGTCGAGGGGCGCCCCCGTCAACAGCCAGGTCCGGTGAACGGGAGAGATTTCGGTAGCACTTACGTAGTTCCACCGATTCGCGATCGGTGTGGTGGCAGCCACTGTGATAGGTGACACAAATGCCGAAACCGAACATGCCTAGTCGAAATACTTCTAGACTGCATATGAGCCAACGGAGGTACATATGACCGTCACCGTGCTGCCCTCCGCGGAACGCACCACCACGGCCGCGCATCACGCGACGACGGGCGCCAGGGCTCATCGAGCCGGCGCGCCGATTCCGGTGTCGATGATCGAGCGGATGACGCTGATCCTGGACGCCTTCGACGCGAACACCCCGACGCTGACACTGCTGGAACTGGTTGAGCGAACCGGACTTCCGCGCTCGACGGTCCACCGCATCCTGGATCAGATGATCCGGCTGCGCTGGCTGGCACATTCCGCCGGCGGCTACCGCCTCGGCATGCGCACCCTGGAACTGGGCGGCTTGACCGCGGACCACAACGAGATTCGCGACGCGGTGAGTCCGCTGCTGCACGAGTTGTCGCAGCGGACGGGCATGGTGGGCCACCTGGCGGTGCTCGACGGTCGCGAGGTCGTCTATCTGGACAAGGCCGGCGGCCGCTTCGGCGCGGCGCTGCCGACCCGCCTCGGGGGCCGGATGCCCGCGCACGCAACGGCTTTGGGCAAGGCTATGCTGGCGGCGCTGGAACCCACCATCGCCGAGGCCGCCTTCCGCGGCCGGCTGCCCCGCCTCACTCCGCGCACCCTGGCCGAACCCGATGCGCTGCATCGCGAACTCGGGCAGATCCGGTTGCGCCAAGGCGTGGCGATCGACCGCGAGGAGGCCATGGTCGGCATCGCCTGCGTGGCCGCGCCGCTGCGTGGCCGCGGCGCCCCGCCGGCCGCGCTCTCGCTGTCGGGACGTGCCGAGGCGATGAGTTACGACCGGCTGGCCCGGGTCGTTCTCGAGGTCGTACACGAGGCCGGGCGGGCACTGTTTCCGCACCGCACCCGCTGGCGCTGATTTCGGATCCGCATATGACTGGGCGGTATAGTTCGGCGATGACATCTGGCACCGATCTGCCGACCACCTCGTGGGCCGTGCTCGGGATGCTTTCACATGCGGACGAGTTGTCCGGATACGACCTGAAGAAGTGGGCGGACTGGAGTTTGCAGTTCTTCTACTGGAGCCCGTCGTTCAGCCAGATCTACGCCGAACTCAAACGCCTCGAGAAGCACGGGTACGTCACCTCGCGCACCGTGACCTCCGAGGACGGCGTGCGCGGCAAGCGGATGTACGCGATCACCACCAGCGGCCGGGATGCCGTGGCGCACTGGGTCAATCACTCACCGGTCGAAGCGCCGGTGCTGAAACACAGTGTGCTGCTGCGAGCGTGGCTCGGACATCTGGCCGAGCCGGAGCGGTTGCGCGAAATCCTCACCGCGCATATCGATTACGCGGAGAAGATGCGCCGCCGCGCCGCCGCCGACGCCGAGGGGTCCGACGCCAACCCGGATTGGGCCTTCCCCAGCGCGGTGTTGCGCTGGTGCATCCGGCACTACGAGGCGGAGCGCCAACTGGCCGAGGATCTGCTCGACGACCTGGAGGCGTTGAACAAGCGCGGACGGCTGCCCCGCAATCGCGAGGCGCCGCTCGCACCACCGAAATCGAAGGCTCGGCCGCGATAGCGCACAGGACCGGGGCACCCGGTCCGCACCGGATCCGTCGCTACACGCGCCGGATCCGGGCCAGCCAGGCGGCGGTATCCACGGTCCCGTCCTCGGCCACGTTCAGCCCGGCGACCTGATCGGCGACCACCGGGGTGACCCGGCCGCGATAGGACGCAGGTCGCAGATCCTCCAATTCCCAACCCGCATCGAATGATTCACGCAGCAGCCGATCGCTGATGCGCGGCCCGAAACCCGGATCGGCATCGGAGAGTGCCAGCACATGCACCAGACCACCCGGAGCACACAGGGTGTGCAGCGACCGGACGTAGTCGGCGCGGGTGCCGGGATCCTCGCGGAAGATGTGGAACAGGGCGCTGTCGACGATCGTGTCGAAGACGCCGAGTTCGGCGGCCGCCGCGGGATCGGCGCCGAGCCGGACCGCATCTGCCACCCGGAAGCGCGCCGCGGGCACGCCCTTCGCGGCCGCGTTGCGCCGCGCGTATTCGACGGCGCTGGGCGACAGGTCGATACCCAGCACGTCGTAGCCGAGGGCGGTGAGGGCGATGGTGTGCTCCCCCGCACCCGTTCCGACGTCGAGCACCCGCCCTCGGATCAACCCCTTGCGCTCCACTTCCACGATCGCCGGCTGCGGCTCACCGATCACCCAGGGAGCGGTGTCGTCGTCGTAGACGGTGTTCCAGAACTCTGCGGCCTGTGTCATGACCCCAGCGTGCACCCTCAACCGCACTCGAGGTCAACGCCGGCAGCGGGTCCCCGGAATTCGTCGTCCCCAGAATCTCACTGAGCGGAACCCTTCCTAGCGAGGAGCGTTTCGGAATATTTCTATTAGGCATACAGGAGGTGCACGATGACCGGTGAACTCGATTCCATCCAGAACGCACTCGACGCCCTGGCCGCGGGCCGGCCCGTCGTGGTGGTCGACGACGAGGATCGGGAGAACGAAGGCGATCTCGTCCTGGCCGCGGAATTCGCGACCGCGCAGACCATCGGATTCCTGATCCGCCACACCAGCGGCGTGCTGTGCGTGCCGATGCCCGGCGCCGACCTCGACCGGCTCTCGCTGCCCCCGATGACGGCGGTCAACGAGGACCCCAAGGGCACCGCCTACACCGTATCGGTCGACGCGGCCGCCGGCGTCAGCACCGGTATCTCAGCGGCCGACCGCGCCCACACCATGCGACTGCTGGCCGATCCGCGCACCACCCCGGCCGACCTCACCCGGCCCGGGCACGTCTTCCCGCTGCGGGCGCATCCGCGCGGCGTGCTGGGCCGGGCCGGGCACACCGAGGCGACCGTCGACCTGCTGCGCGCGGCCGGATTGCGGCCGGCGGGAGTGATCGCGGAGGTCGTCGACGACGACGGGTCGATGGCACGGTTGCCGCAGCTGCTGGTCTTCGCACGCGAGCACGGGCTGCCGATCATCTCCATCGCCGACCTCATCGAGTATCGAAAGCACAGCGAGCACACCGTCACCCGGCTCGCGCAGACCCGGCTGCCCACGTGCTACGGCGATTTCCAGGTCTTCGGCTACCGCGACGACGACTCCGGCGCGCAACCGGTCGAGCATCTCGCCCTGGTCTTCGGCGATCCCTCCGGAACCGACGTCCTGGCCCGGCTGCATTCGGAATGCCTGACCGGCGACGCGTTCGGCTCGCTGCGCTGCGACTGCGGTGAACAGCTGGATGCCGCGCTGCGGGCGGTGGCCGCCGAGGGCCGCGGTGTCGTCGTCTACCTGCGAGGCCAGGAGGGACGCGGCATCGGCCTGCTCAACAAGTTGCGTGCCTACGAACTGCAGGACGCGGGCGCGGACACTGTGGACGCGAATCTGCGTCTCGGGCTGCCGATCGATGCCCGCCGCTACGGCGCGGGCGCTCAGATCCTGAGCGATCTGGGTGTGGAATCGGTGCGGTTGCTCAGCAACAATCCGGATAAGCAGGCGGGCCTGCAGGCGCACGGCATCGCGGTCACGCGCCGGATTCCGCTGCAGACCGACCCGACCGAGCACAACGTCCGCTACCTGCGGACCAAGCGGGAACGGATGCGTCACCAACTGGCCGGACTCGACGTCGCCTCCGCTGCGGCGAACTGACAATCTTTGTGCTGCAACGGAATCAACGAGGTTCAGAGCCGATGCTCGGCCAGCCAGCGCCGGGCCCGCGTCGGCGAGGCCCGCGAGAGCCAGGCGTCCTGGACGACCTCGCGTAGTTCGTCGAGATCGAGTTCACCGATGTGGGCCCCACGCAGCAGTACCGATGGATGCCCGTCGAAATGAGTGGTGGTGAAGAACGGCGAATCCGGATCCTGGACGAGCGCACGCTTGTCCGATTCCGACGGCACCCAGAAGACGATCACATCGGGATACCGTTCGCCGGTGTCCGGATCGACGGCGTCCGGGCGCGGGGTGCGGAAGAAGATGAACGACTTGGCCCCGACCTGGTAGACCGGATTGCCGCTCGATCCCCGCACCACCGTGACGTGCGGCATCGCGAGGGCGAGCTCTTCCACGTCCTCGATCCGCGCCCGGCGTGCCACGCTCGCTCAGTCCGCCAGCTGGGTGAGCAGCTTGCGGGTGCGCTCGGCGGCCTGCCCGCCCACGAACGGGGCGGCCACGAATTCCGTGGCGCCGGCGGCGAACACCTTCTCGATGCGGGCGGCGACCTGCTCCTCGGTGCCGATGATCGCCAAATCGGCCGGCCCCTCCGCGCCCTCGCGATCCATCATGGCCCGATAGGAAGGCAGCGAACCGTAGGCGGCGAAGACGGTGGCGGCCCGCTCCCGGCCGCGCTCCACATCGTCGGTGACCAGCACCGGCAGCGAGCAGACCACCCGCGGCGCGGGCCGGCCGGCCTCGGCGGCCGCCGTGGTGATGGTGGGTGCGACGTGGTCGGCGATGGTCGCGGGACCGGTCATCCACAGCACGGTGCCGTCGGTGCGCCGCGCCGCCAGTTTCAGCATCTGGGTTCCCATGGCGGCCACGAGCACCGGGATCCGGCCGGTCTCTCCCGCGGTCAGGCCGAGATTCGCGCTCAGGGTCTCGCCCTGATACGACACCGGCTGCCCGTCGAGCAGCGGGCCGAGAATCGACAGGTACTCCTTCATGTGCCGGGCCGGGCGGCCGAAGTCGTAGCCGAACATGTTCTCGATGACGATCTGGTGCGACAGTCCGATCCCGAGGGTGAGCCGGCCGCGGCCGACGGCGAGCGCGGTGGTGGCCGCCTGCTGAGCCAGAGCGCCTGGGTGTCGCGGATAGGTCGGCACCACGGCCGTGCCGAGCTCGATGTTCGCCACCTTGCTGCCGGCGACGGCGAGCGCGGTCAGCGCGTCGAGACCGAAGATGTGCGACAGCCACGCCGATTCGAAACCCTCGCCGGCCACCTGCTGCAGTTCGTCGGTCAGGCGCACCAGCGCATCCGGTCCGGTCTGTTCGCTGAGCATGATGCCGATCCGCACGGGAAGCCTCCTGGGGACGAGGGGTCTGTGGGTACGCGGCCCCGAGGGACCGCGGCGCGAGTCTCGGTTCGCGGTCTCAGCCTATTCCCGTTCTCACCGTCCGCGGGCACGCGGGACCGACATCGCCGATGTGGTCCGAACGCGTTTCGATCACGATAGGGTTGGCGATCATGGCGCGGCGTGTCACCGGGAATCTTCCCGCCGAGGTCACCAGTTTCGTCGGCCGCCGCGACGAACTGGCCACCGCGAAACGGCTGCTGCCCGCAACCCGGGTGCTGACTCTGCTCGGTCCGGGCGGCGTGGGTAAGACGCGGCTGTCTCGGCAGGTCGGCGCCGCGATGGCGCGCGCCTTCCCGGACGGGGTGTGGCTGGTCGAACTGGCCGATGTGCACGATCCCGATCTGGTCACCCTCAGCGTCGCCGAGGCGTTGAATCTGCGCGACGACACCACCGCGCCGCTCGACCGGCTCACCGAATTCCTCGCCAGCAAACGGCTCCTGCTGATCCTGGACAACTGCGAACATCTCATCGACGCGTGCGCGGCGCTGGTCGCCCATCTCGTCGCCGCCACCCCGGAGGTGCGGGTGCTGGCGACCAGCCGCGAGGTGCTGGGCATACCCGGTGAGCAGGTGATGCCGATCCCACCGCTTCCGGTCGCCGAACACGACAGCGACGCGCTGCTGCTGCTGGTGGAGCGGGCGACCGCCGCGAATCCGGATTTCACCTTCACCCCCGCCAACCGCGACACCCTCGCCGCGATCTGCCAGCGCCTCGACGGCATTCCGCTGGCGCTGGAACTGGCGGCGTTGCGGTTCCGGGTGTTCACCCCCGAGCAGATCCGCGACCGGCTCGACGACACCATGGACCTGCTCAGCGCCGGACCGCGCACCGCACCGCAGCGTCAGCAGACCATCGAGGGCGCGATCCGCTGGAGTTACGAACTGTGCACCCCCGCGGAACAGCGGCTGTGGCAACAGCTGTCGGTCTTCGCCGGGGGTTTCGACATCGAGGCCGCCGAGGCGGTGTGCCGGCTGCCACCGGGGCCGCAGGGATTGCTCGACGCGCTGACCGGCCTGGTCGACAAGTCGGTGCTGCGGTTGCGCTACGACGCGGTGGCGCCGCGCTATTCGATGCTGGAGCCCATCCGGCAATTCGGCCACGACCGCCTCGTCGAACACGGTGACGAACGCCGGGTGCGGGCCCGCCACCGCGACCACTACCGTGGGCTCGCCCTGCGCGGACAGACCGCGTACTGGAGTTCCGACGATCTCGCGTGGTTCCGTGAATTGGCGCGCGAACACGCCAATCTGCGCTCGGCACTGCAGTTCTCGATGCTCGACGCACCGCAGCTGGCGATGGAGACCGCGACCGTGCTGCGGCCGTTCTGGGAGCATTACCGGTTCCTGTCCGAGGGATATCGGTGGCTGACCGACGCCCTGGCCCGGAATCCGGAACCGAGCTGGGAGCGAGCGCGGGCGCTGTCGTCGGCGGCCTCGCTGGCGGCGCTGCTGTCGGATCGGGAGTCGGCGGCGCGGCTGGCGAGCGAATGCGTCACCGTGGCTACCGATCTGGGTGCCACCGACATCCTCGCCGAGGCGGAACTGGATGCGGCACTGATCGATTTCACCGACGCAGATACCGCCGGTGCGCTACGCCGCTCCGAGGAGGCGATCCGGCTGGCGCGCGCCGACGAGCATCATGCCACCGAAATGGACAGTCTCGCTTTCGGTTTCATGTGCGCGACCCTGCTGGAGAACCCGCGCGCCACCGAGATGGCCGGGGAATTCTATGCGCTCACGCAGCGCTACGGGCCGCATCTGCTGGGTGGGCTGGCGCTGTGGACGCTCGGTATCGATCAGTGGCGGCTGGGTGATCAGGACGCCGCCGACGACTACCTCGGACGCGCGATCGAGGAGTTCGCGCTGTTCGACCGATGTGTGTGGCTGGCGTCGGGATTCGACGGTATGGCGTGGTCGGCCGCCGCCCGCGGTGATATGGAGCGGTCGGCCCGGCTGATGGGTGCGGCCGAGACGCTGCAGCGCAGTACGGTGCGGCTGGCCCATACGATCACCAGCGCGGTGGGTGAAAAGGTCCGCGACGAGGTCCGCAACGCTCTGGGCGACAGCGGTTTCCGCACCGCCTACGACACCGGTGCGGCGATGACGCTCCCCGCGGCGATCGATTTCGCGCTGGGCCGCGGGCCCGCCCCCGAGGAATCACCGGCCCCGCCCGCGCGGCCCACGCCGGTCGACACCGCAGCGCTGTCGCTGCTCACCCGCCGGGAGAAGGATGTGGCCCGGCTGGTCGCCGCCGGGCACAGCAACAAACGCATCGCGGCCGATCTGGTGATCTCGGTGCGCACGGCCGAGACCCATGTCGAGCACATCCTGACCAAACTCGGCTTCACCTCGCGTACCCAGATCGCGGGATGGGCCCGCGATCACGGACTGTAACCGGCACGCCCCGGAAACGACGGTGGCCGCCGCACCCTCGTGAGATGCGGCGGCCACTGCGGCGTCGGCGCGAAAAGATCAGCGCGCGTTCACAATCCGTTGCGCAGGAAGTCGATCACGGCACGCTCGAACGCGTCCTTGCGCTCGACCTGGACCCAATGCCCGCAGCGAGAGAAGATCCGCAGATCGGCGCGCGGCAGCTGGCGGGCGGGCAGCAGTGCGCCTTCCACCGGTGTCACCCGGTCGTCGCGGCCCCACAGCATCAGCACCTCGTGCTGGATCGCCCGCAGGCGCGCCCACAGCGGAACCGGATCGGCGAAGGCCGGGTTGTAGAAGGTGGCGTAGGCGTCGGCGAGCGCCTTGGTCCGGCGCGGATCCGAGGCCGCGGCGGTACGGGCCGCGATCAGCTCCTCGGTGAGCACCGCCTGATCGAAGACCATCGTCTTCAACCAGTCCACCGCCCGCTCCGGAGTGGGATCGGCATTGAAGTCCAGCAGGCGCCGAATCCCTTCCGACGGTTCGGGTCCCAGAATGTTGACGCCCACACCGCCCGGCGCCATCAGCACCAGCCGATCCGCGCGCCCGGGATGTTCGGCGGCCAGCAGGGTCGCCACCGCACCGCCCATCGAATTGCCGAGCAGATGAGCGCTGCCGATGCCGAGCTCGTCCAGCAGACCCAGGACCGCGTCGACGGCGATCCGCAGATAGTTGCGGTCGTAGGTTTCGGGCCGTTCGCTGGCGCCGAACCCGGGCTGGTCGAGGACCAGGCAGCGGAAGTGCGGAGCCAGCGCCTCGAGATTGGCGCCGAAATTGGCCCAGCCCGAGACTCCGGCGCCGGAACCGTGCAACAGCACCAGCGGCGCACCGGAACCCGCCTCGTGATAGCGCAGTTTCACGCCGTCGACGGTGACCCAGCGGGTGGTGTCCTCGGCAGTGAAACCCATCAGACCATCCGTTCTGTGACCTCGACGCCCATCTCACCCTGACCGTACATCGCCAGCGCGCGCTCGACGTCGTTGATCACATGCGCGTTGCCGGCGTGGGCGTCGCGCCAGTTGCGTTCGATCACATTGGGTTTGCGGATCGAGTGGCCGCCGGAGTTTTCGAACAGCAGATCGATCGCGTAGATCGCGCGTTCGGTACCGCGCACCTGGTCGCGGCGGGTCCGCAAGCGCAGCTCGTACGGAATCTCCTCGCCCGCTTCGGCGTAGCGCAGCTGCTCGCTGATGTTGCGTTCCTGCTGCAGGATGGCGGCGTCGATCTCCGAGGCCGCACGCGCGATCCGCACCTGCGCGAACGGATCATCGGCCACCTTCTGCCCGCCGTAGGACAGCCGGACGCGCTCACGCTGGCGCTGCAGATGCGATTCGTAGGCACCCTGCGCGGCACCGATGATCGGCGCGGTGATGGTGTTGGAGAACACGCTGGCGAACGAGATCCGGTACAGCGCAGCGGTGTTCACCTCCTGGCCGGGCCCCACCAGCGCGGACTGATCGGCGGCGCTGTACGCGCGATAGGCGGGGATGAACGCCTTCTCGACGATGATGTCGTTACTTCCGGTGCCCGACAGGCCCGACACGTGCCAGACATCTTCGATGCGGTAGTCGGCGCGCGGAACCAGCACCGTCAGGTAATCGGCTCCCCCCTTGTCGTTCGGCACCACCGCGCCGAGGAACGCCCAGTCGGCGTGGTCGCAGCCGGAGGAGAAGCTCCACCGTCCGCTCATCTCGAAGCCGCCGTCGACGGGAGTCAGCTTGCCGGTGGGTGCGTACGACGAGGAGACCAGGGTGTCGGGATCCTCACCCCACACATCCTGCTGGGCCCGCGGGTCGAACAGCGCCAGCTGCCACGGATGCGCACCCAGCACGGACGACACCCACGCCGTCGACGGGCAGACGGTCGCGATCGCGCGAATCACCTCGTAGAAGGCGACCGGCGACTCCTCCGCACCACCGAAGCGGCTCGGCTGCAACATCCGGAACACGCCCGCCTCGGTCAGCTCGCGGATCGTCTCGGCGGGCACCCGCCGCTCCTGCTCGGCCGTCACCGCCCGTTCCCCGATCGCCGGGAGCAGGTCCCGCACCCGATCGAGCACCTTGTTCGCCATTGCCGGTGTTCCTCCCTGCCTCTGCGCTGTCACGCACTGGGTCGATGCCTCGACGGTAGGGGCGGGTGGGAGCACCAGGCCCGAGAAGTCCCGATCATCGGAATGCGGGGGCCGAGACCCCGCCGGAGCGAAGCACGGGCCGAAAACACCTCTCCACTCAGCGAAACGCCGCGCCCGCTGACCGGGACTTCGCGCGGGCACCCTGCAATCCACTCGTCATGGTGTGTGAACGGCGTCACGTTCTTGGGTGGCGCACGCGAGGAGGAAGAGTCGATGCGGGTCCTGATCACCGGAGTCACCACACCCACCGGTCGCGCGGTGGCGCGCATGCTGGCGGCCGCCGGGCACGACGTCGTCGGAGCCGACCGGGTTCGGCACCGGTATGTGGATCCGCGGATCGAGGTGCATATCGCCGATCCGGGCAGTGCCGGCGCCTACCGCGGCATCGTCGACGGCTGCGACGTGGTGCTGGACGTGTCGGACGGACCGGTCGCTGCGGTGGCCGCCGCGGCGCAGGAGGCCGGCGCCCGGCTCGTCGTGCTCGCCTCGCCCGAGCGGGAGAACCTGGCGCGTACGGCCGTCGCGGCAACCGGCGCGCGGGCGTTGCTGGTTCGTCCCGCCCCGGTGGCCGGCCGGCGCACCGAGGGCAGCCGCCCGGTGGTCCGGACCCTGCTGAATGCGGGCGGCTCGCAGCGCATTCCGCTGGTGCACACCGACGATGTGGAACGCTTCCTGGTGCTCGCGGCGACCTCCGACCGCACCGGCGTGGTGGATCTCGTTGCGCCCGAGCTCGTTTCCGGCTCGCAGGCGCGGGCGATGCTGCGCAAGGCCGGTCTGCGGATTCCGCCTCGCGTCCCCGGCGCCGGCGGCGTTCGCCTTCCCGATCTCGATCCCGCCGCCGCACAGGGTGATTGGGATTTCCGCTACGGCTGGACCGGTCCCGAAGTGGTCGAGGACCTCGTGCGCGGACTGGTCGGCCGCCGCCCGCACGGCACCGGCTTCCGCGCCCGCCGCGGCGCGATCCCGTTGACCGACTATGTGATTCCCGCGCGCGCGAAGACGTCCGACGGGCATCCGCTGGAGGTCGCCGCCCCCGAGGGCCTGGAGGGCGAATTCGACGACCGCGTCGATCCGCGCATCCCGGTGCACACCGCCACCAACACCTCCGAGGCTCTGCCGGGTCCGATGAGCCCGCTCACCATCGACCTGCAGGCCGGGGCGATCCGGCTCGCCAACGCCGCGATGGGCCATATGATCGCCCTGGACGGCATCGCCCTCGAGCATTGGACCAGCCGCGTCACCTCGGTGCTCGGCCACCACATCTTCATCAACGCCTCGATCGGCGTCCTCGCCGCGGACAATATGCCGGGCTGGGACGAGGACAGCATCCGCCGCGATGTGTACGGCGCCATTCCGCCCGAGGTCCCGTTGCAGCCCAAGGGCCGTCCGCCGATGCCGACCGGACTGGGTAGCACGTGGGGTACGGCCAAGGCCACCGGCCGGGTGCTGGCGACGGCACTGCGCTTCGGCGCCACCACCGAAACGATCAACGCCGCCTCACATCGAGAGGCGCTGTCCCGCACCGACATCGAGAAGCTGTCCGACGCGCAGCTGCACGCAAGGGCACTGCTGTGGCGGGATCGGCTCAATCAGTCCTGGGCGGCGGCCTCGATCGGCGTCATGCTGGTCGGCGCCGCGACGGCCATGCACGCACGGGGCAAGGACGACCCGGACGTGCCGATCGACGTGAACCGCCTCGAATCGGCGCGACCGATGCTGGCGGTGGAACGGCTGGCCGCGGTCTGCCGCGAGGAGCCCGCCGTTCACGAGGCCGCCCGGGCGGGCGATGTCGCCCTGGCGCGCAGCCGCTCGGCCCGCTTCGCACAGGCCCTGGATGCCGAGCTGGCGGTGGTCGGCCACCGCGGACCGGGAGAATGCGAATTCCTCAACCCGACCTTCGGCGACCGCCCCGAACTGCTGGTCACCGCCGCCGCCCGGGCCGCCGAACTCCCGGCGCCGAAGCGCGACGCGGTTCCCGAGCCGACCGCGCGCACCGCGCGGATGGCCGTCGGCGCCACGGTCTCGCGGGAACGCGTCCGCGATGCGGTGGTGCGCTACACGAACTGCCTGCGCATGGCGGCCCGCGAGCTGGCGGCGCGACTGGTCGATCGGCACGAACTCAACAATGTCGACGATGCCTGGTTCCTGACGCTCGACGAATTGCTCTGGGCCCCGGCGGATCTGAAGGACCGTGTGGCACGCCGGCGCGAGGAGCGGGTGCGACTGCAGGCGGTGCGGATGCCGGATCTGGTGGTCGGCCGCTGGGAACCGCAGCCGATTTCGGGGGCGCTCGCGGTCGGCGAGAGCCTCACCGGAACCGGAGTGAGCGCCGGGGTCGTGGAGGGCACCGTGAAATTGGTGCTGAGCTCCGACGACGATATCGAGCCCGGCGACATCCTGGTCGCCTCGGTCACCGACACCGGCCACACCGCGATGTTCGCCTACGCCGCCGCGGTGGTCACCGATATCGGCGGCTCGGCCTCGCATGCGGCGATCGTGGCCCGCGAGTTCGGCATTCCGTGCGTGGTGGACACCAAGACCGCCAGCACCGGGCTGTCCGACGGCCAGCGGGTGCGGGTCGACGGCGCCGCCGGAACCGTCACGCTGCTGGCCGACGCGCAGGCCTGAGGCTCGCCGATTCGACGCCGCGCAAAGGTATCCGCGGCTCAGACGTGGTCCGTCGTCGATCCGGCGGACCTCGAGGAAAGGAACACCACCCGTGCCGATTTCGCATGTCCTGCGGGGGTCGGTGGCCGGTCTGGCCGCCGCGCTCATCGCCGTCCTGCCCGCCGCGACCACCCCGGCATTCGCCGCACCACCACTGGCCCATACCGCGCCGGCCACCTCGGATCAGCAACAGTCCCTGGGCATTTCCGCTCCCAACGCCCGCGATATCGGTGGCTATCCGACACAGCACGGGGGCGGGAAGATCCGGTTCGGCCTGGTCTACCGCTCCGATGCGCTCAACCGGCTGACCCCCGCCGATCAGCAGAAGCTGGCCTCGCTGCAGATCGGCAAGGCCATCGACTTCCGGAGCCCGAACGAGATGAAGGCCGCCCCGGATCAGCTGCCCTCGTCGATTCCCTACAGCGCGCAGTCGATCTGGGATCCGAACAACGACTTCTATGTCATGGTGTCGAGCACCATCGCCGGCGGACCGCAGGTGCAGCAGGACAAGCTCGGTGACGGGAAGGCCGCGCAGATCATGCGCGATTACTACCGCTGGCTGGTCACCGACGGTGCGGCGCGAGCCCAGTTCTCCGCGGCGCTGAAGGAGATCGCGAGTTCCCCGAATGCGGTGCTCTATCACTGCACCTCGGGTAAGGACCGCACCGGCTGGATGACGGCGATCCTGATGTCGGCCCTGGATGTGCCCAAGGGCCAGATCTACAAGGATTATCTGGCGTCGAACGACTATCTGGCCGCGAGCAACAAGGCACAGATGGATGCGCTGGTGCAGCGCGGCCTGGTCACCGATCCGTCGTTGTTCGCGCCGATTCTGGGCGTGCAGGCCGATTATCTGGACGCCTCCTTCGACCAGGTCCGCCAGTCGTACGGATCCTTCGATCGGTTCCTGTCGGACGGCCTGGGTGTGGACTCCGGGACGGTCGACGCCCTGAAGGCCAAGTTGCTCGACAAGCCGGGCCGCTGAGCCCATCGGCATCCGACCACCGGCACGCCGCGCTCACCGTCGAGCGCGGCGTGCCGCCGAGGAGAGGCAGACCATGCCGGTTCATTCGGTGACGCCGCGCTCGTCGACCGAGATCACCCGTTACGACCTGGATACCGACGTACTGGTCGTCGGCTACGGATGTGCGGGGGCCGCAGCGGCATTCGAGGCTGCGCGCACGGGCGCCCGGGTGCTGGTGCTCGATCGCGCGGGCGGTCCGGGCGGCTCGTCGGCGATGTCGGGCGGTGAGATCTACCTCGGCGGCGGCACCCCGATCCAAACCGCCTGCGGATTCGACGACACCCCCGCCGATATGGCCGCCTACCTGACCGCCGCCCTCGGCCCCGGCGCCGACTCCGCGAAGATCACCGACTACTGCGAGCACAGCGTCGAGCATTTCCACTGGTTGGTCGACCGCGGTGTGCCGTTCAAACCGTCGCTCTGGGACGCCCCGGCCTGGGTGCCGCCCACCGACGACGGCCTGATGTGGCTCGGCGAGAACAGCTGGCCCTTCACCGAGATCGCCCGGCCCGCCCCGCGCGGACATCGGCCCACCGCCAACGACTTCGGCGGCCGCCTGCTGATGCAGTGCCTCACCGCCGCGACCGAATCGGCCGGCGTGACAACACTTTTCGACACCGCCGCCACCGCGCTGATCCTCGCCGGCGACGGCGCCGTCACCGGTGTGGTCGCCCGGCAGTACGGCCGGGAGCTGACGATTCGTGTCCGGCGCGGCTGCGTCCTCACCACGGGCGGGTTCGTCGACAACGACGAGATGCTCGCCGCGCACGCCCCGCTGCTGCTCGGCCATACCAAGGTCAGCGCCGGTACCGACGACGGCAGCGGCATCCGGATGGCCCAGGCGGCGGGTGCGGCGGTGCGGCACATGGCGACGGGGCAGGTGGGAATCTCCCTGATTCCCGGATTGGCCGCGCGCGGAATTCTGGTGAACGACAAGGGACAGCGCTTCGTCAACGAGGACACCTACCCGGGCCGCATCGGCCAGGCGGCGCTGTTCACGCAGGGCATGCGGGTGTGGGTGGTGGTCGACGAGGAAGCGTTCGAGGCCGTGCCGGAAGAACAACGCTGGGGTGTGCAGCCGACCCATATGGCCGAAACGGCAGACGAACTCGGCGCGGCGATGGACCTGCCGCCGGGCGCGCTGGCCGCGACGCTGCACCGCTACAACGAATTCGCCGCCGCCGGAACGGATCCCGACAGGCACAAGGCAGCGCGGTGGTTACGCCCGCTGCGTACCCCGCTGGCGGCCATCGATGTGCGCGCCGGGATCCGCCCGCCCGCCGAAGCCGGCGACCGTCGCGGCACCGGTGCGTCGGTGTTCACGCTCGGCGGACTGCACACCGACGCGCACGGCCGGGTCCTGGATATCGACGGCGCCGCCATGCCCGGACTGTTCGCCGCCGGTCGCGCGGCGGTCAATCTGCACGGGCAGGGCTATATCAGCGGGACGTCGCTCGGCGACGGAACGTTCTTCGGTCGGCGCGCGGGAATCGCTGCGGCACAGGATTAGTCGCAGGCGATGGACCGGTGCCTGTCGCGGCACCGGTCTACGCGTGTTCCGCCGCGACGATGACCTCGTGCCGATTGCTCCGGTGCGAGCGACGGTATTCGCTCGGTGACACACCCACCTCGCGGCCGAAGTGGGCGCGCAGATTCGCCGCACTGCCGAGGCCACAGCGTTCGGCCACCACGTCGACGGCGAAGTCGGTGGTTTCCAGCAACTCTCGGGCCCGGATGATGCGCTGGGTGAGCAGCCAGCGCAGTGGTGTCGTACCCAGTTCGGCATGAAACCGGCGGGCCAGCGTCCGCTCGCTGAGTCCGCTGTGCCGGGCCAGATCGCCGACGGTCAGCACGGTGTCGAGCCGGGTGAGCGCCCACTGCAGGGTCGCGGCCACGCCCGGATCGGCGGCGTCGAGCGGCACCGGATTCCGCAGATACTGCGCCTGCCCGCCCGCGCGATGCGGCGGCACCACCAGCCCGCGCGCGGCGGCATTGGCGACGCGGGAGCCGAGGTCCTTGCGGATCAGGTGAATACAGAGATCCATCCCGGCCATGGTTCCCGCACTGGTGAGAATCCGCCCGTCGTCGATGTAGAGCACGCTCGCATCGACATCGAGGTGTGGATACCGTTCCAGCAGCGCCGGGACATGTTTCCAATGCGTGGTCATGCGGCGGCCGTCGAGCAGGCCGGCCGCCGCGAGAACGAAGGCGCCCGAACACAATGCGGCGATGCGCGCCCCCGCCTCGTAGGCCGCGCGCACCGCCGCCACCAGTTCGGCGGGCGGGTCCTCGCGCACATTCGGAGTCGCGGGTACGACGACGGTGTCGGCGGCGATCAGATCGTCGTAGTCGTAATCGGTCAACGTGACGAACGGGTCGCGCAGCGTCGCGTGCCGGGTGCCGCGAGGGCCGCACAGCCGCAGCCGATACCAGTGCTCGGCATCGACGCCGGGCGGCGGTTCGAAGAACACCTGGTACGGGATCGCGACCTCGAACACCGGCTGGCCCGGCGCCACCGCGACCGCCACCGTTCCGGGTTGTCCGGATTCGCACACCATGTCCGCAGTCATGTCAGAAATCTAGCGCATATTGGCTCTTCTGCCACTCGATCTCGCGATCCGGCGGCTGAATAGTTGCATTCATGACTCTTACGGCCAATGCTCGCGCGGATACGCCGCTCACCGAATCGCCGCGGCGGTGGCGGATTCTGGCGGTGGCGAGCGTCGCGCAATTCCTCGCGATCCTCGACCTCTTCGCGGTCACCGTCGCCTTCCCGACCCTGCAGACCTCGTTCGCCGGCGCCTCCCCGAACACGGTGTCCTGGGTGCTCAACGCCTACACGATCGTGATGGCCGCGCTGCTGGTCCCCGCGGGCCGTCTCGCCGACGACACCGGCCGCCGGCGTGGATTCCTCATCGGCATCACGCTTTTCGGCGTGGCCTCGATCGGCTGCGCGGTCGCGCCGACACTGATCGTGTTGATCACCGCGCGGGTCGTGCAGGCCGCGGCGGCGGCGCTGCTGGTTCCCACCGGCCTCGGACTGGTGCTGCCCTCCTTCGACGTGCGAGAACATCCGACGGTGATGGGCATTTGGACCGCGATCGCCGCGGCGGGCGCCAGCAGCGGCCCGGTGATCGGCGGCCTGCTGCTCGAGTGGGGCTGGCGCTGGATCTTCTGGCTGAACGTGCCGATCACGCTGGCGGCGCTCGCTTTCGGTTCGCGGGTACTGCCCGACATCCGGGCGCGCGTGCGGCGCCGGCTCGATCTGCTCGGCGCCGCACTGATTCTCGGCGCCACCGCGGCGTTGACCACCGTCTTCGTGCAGGGCGCGGCGTGGGGATACGGGTCGGCGGCCACGCTGGGCACACTGGCCGCAGCGATCGCGCTCGCGGCGGCGTTCACCTACCACGTGCGCCACCACGCCGATCCGGTGGTGAGTCCGGCGGTGCTGCGGCACACCATGTTTCGCATCGCCACCCTCGGCGTGTTCTGCTACTACCTGGCCTTCGCGGCCCTCTTGCTCTCGGGCACCCTGTACCTCACCGCGCAATGGCATTACTCCGAGTTGCGGGCCAGCCTCGGTATCGCACCGATTCCGATCAGCTGCCTGCTGGTGTCACCACTGTCCGGCCGCGTGGTCGCTCGTATCGGCGCCCGTGCCTCGGCGCGCTGGGTGGGCTCGCCATCGCGGCGGGCGCGGGGTGGTGGATCGCCCTGAGCGGTTGCGGCGCATCGTATCCGCTGGTTTTCCTGCCGGGAGCCGTACTCGCGGGCGTCAGTACGGCCCTGCTGCAACCGCCGCTGTTCGGCGCATCGTCGCTGCTGCCGCCGGATCAGTTGTCTCTGGGCTCGGGCACGCTGATGATGGCACGTCAGACCGCGTCGGCACTCGGCGTCGCCGTGCTGACCGCGATCCTCAGCCGCACCGCGGGCTACGACCTCACCGATTTCCGCGCCGGCTGGCTCTATATGGCGGCCATGGGATTGCTGGCGGCGGCCGCCGGATGGGCGTTCCGTCCGCGGGCATGACCGGATCCGACAGTGATCCGTCGTTGCGGTCGCTACCCGGTAACCCAGAGGATGGGAGGCATGTCATCGAAGCATCGTGTGGTTATCGCGGCCTTTCCGGACGTGGATCTGCTCGACGTCACCGGGCCGGCGGAGGTGTTCGCACTAGCCAATCGGGAGAGCGGCGGTAGCGCCGACTACGAGGTGTTACTAGCCGGACCGGATCGAGGTGTGGTGCGCACCTCGGCCGGTATCCGGATACTCACCGATCTGGCCTTCGACGACATCGGCACGGGCATCGACACTCTCATCGTGCCGGGCGCGGTGGATCCGGCCCCGTCCGGCCCGGTCGCGCGAATCGACGACACCGTGGTGCGCTGGCTGCGCGAGGTCGCGCCGCGCACCGGCCGGATCGCGTCGGTGTGTGTGGGTGCGCATCTGCTGGCGGCCGCCGGACTGCTGGACGGGAGGACGGCCACCACCCATTGGTCGACGGCCGGACAGCTGGCCGCGGAGCATCCACGGGTCGTGGTGGATCCGGATCCGATCTTCGTGCGCTCGGGCCGGGTGTGGACCGGCGCGGGCATCAGCGCCTGCCTGGATCTGGCCATGGCACTGGTCGCCGACGACCACGGTGAGGACCTGGCGTTGTCGGTCGCCCGGCAACTCGTCGTCTATCTGCGCCGGCAGGGCGGCCAGAGTCAGTTCAGCGTACCGCTGAGCCGTCCGGCACCGGCCCGCCGCGATATCGAACAACTGCGCACCTACATCGCGGAGAATCTCGACGCCGATCTGTCCGCCGCCGCCCTGGCGAGCCGGATGTGCCTGAGTGAACGGCATTTCGCGCGCGTATTCCGGCAGGAGATGGGGCTCACCGTAGCCGCCTACGTCGAAGCCGCACGCGTCGAGTCGGCGCGACGGTTACTGGAAACCAGCGACTTCCCGCTCTCGCGCGTCGCCCGGTCCGCCGGACTGGGCTCGGTGGAGACCCTGCACCGGGCGTTCCTGCGGCGGCTGGGCACCAACCCCGGCGCGTACCGCCGGCGGTTCCGCACCTCCGCCTGATCTCACCCGCCACGACCGGACCGGGCGCCTGCCCGGTCCGGCGCTCACCCCCGCCCGAAACACCCTGTCCACCGAGGAAAGAAGGTAACCATGTCCGCCGCCACTCCCGTTCAACCGCGGTTACCACCCCACCGTCGTCGCCGAGGCCTGCGCCACCCGCGCCCTGGCCGGCCCGGACGGAACACCCTTGTCGGCGGATGCGGTGCACGCGGCGGCCCTGACCACGATCAGCGATCTGTTCGGTCGCATCGCCCCCACGGTCGCGAGCCTGACCGACTGACATCATGGACAGATGACGATCGGGACGGTGAAATTCTTCCGGCCGGAGAAGGGCTGGGGTGCGATAGCCGCGACGGAACTGCCGGACGGCTGCGACGCCTGGGTGCATTTCAGCGCGATCGAGGGGGAAGGTTTCCGGTCGCTCGACGCGGGTGAGCGGGTGGAGTTCGACTACGAGTCCGCACAGCAGGACAGTTTTCGATACCGCGCCACCCGGGTGCGCCGCATCGACCGGGCCGATGACCACAGGTCGGCTGGGACCTAGCCAGGGCTGAGTCCCGGCCAGCCGTAGTTCGGGCGGCCCGCAGCAGCGCCGGCGCGAGCCATCGGTGGCGCGGGCGGGGTGACGACCGGGTTCTGAGCGCCGAGTTGGCGGCGCATCTCGTCCATGTCGAGCCAGCGAATCTGCTGGATGACCTCTTCCAGCTGGGCGGCGGTCTGGAAGCCCGGATGGGAGTAGACGAGCAGGCCCTCGCGGAAGGCAGCGAGGGTCGGCAGGCTGCTGATCTGGGCGGCGGCGGTCAGGGCCTGCTCCGCCTCGGTGTCGACGGTGGCGTGCACGATCTCCGGGTGCGCGGCGGCGGAGTCGGCGAAGATCGGGGCGAAGCGGGTGCACCAACCGCACCAGGAGGCCCAGAAGTCGACGAGCACGATCGCATGGGTCGCGATCACCTGCTCGAAGTTCTGCTGGGTCAACGGTTGGGTGGGCATGGGTTCCTCCCGGCGTCGGCCATCGTCGAGTCCGGATTCTCCCACGGATCGCCGGTCACAGCAGGGCTCGACCGGGCGGCGTCCGTCGAGCGCTGTCGGACGGCGGCCCGGCTGGGTATCGTGGAGTCATGGGTATGGGCGACCACCCGCAACGAACACCGCTCTACGGCGTGGTGCTGCTGTTGGGCGTTCTGATCCTGGGTATCTGGGTGCACGAGCTGCCGTATGCCGGCCTGCAGGTCCTGGCCTACATCCTGCTCGTCATGATTGCGGCACCCGCCTTCGTGATGACCTTCCGCGACTATTCGCGGTGAGGGTATTCACTACCCGGTGACCAGGGCGTACCGCAACATCGTCAGCTCCTCGGCCGTCAGCCCGTGCTCGCGTAGCCAGCGGGCGGCACCGCCGTGGTCACGCCGCAGGTCGTCGAGGAACCGCAGCATCACGGCCGCTTCGACGGCCAGAATTCCGGTACTCGTCGGCGGCAGCCCGGAATAGGAGTTCAGCGCGTCGAGCCGGTTGCGTACCCGCGTCATCCGCTCGTTGGTGAGGGCATAGTCCGCCGCGATCACCTCCGGCGCCACCCCCACCGCATCGAGCAGAACCGCTGCGAGCACTCCGGTGCGGTCCTTACCAGCCGCGCAATGGAATACGACCGCCTGCCGGTCGGCATCGGCGATCAGCCGCGCCGCGGCGACGATCTCCTCCGGACTGCCGGCGAGCAGCTGTCCGTACAGCTGTGCCAGGTCCACGCGCGTCTTGTCCGGCACCAGATCCCGTGCGGCCAGCGAGGATTGCGCCGATTTGCGGACCGGCAGATTCACCTTCTCGATCGCCGTCGCGGCCAGCAGGCCGTACCCTTCCCGTTCCACCTCGTCGGGCAGCCGCAGGTCGATCAGGGTACGCATCCCGACCGAGCCCAGCAGCAGCGCCACATCCGCCTCGGTCGCCTGCTGCAGGGTGCTCGACCGCAGCGCCACGCCGAATCGGGTCGTACCGCCGTCGTCGACCGGCAGTCCGCCGAGATCGCGGACGTTGTCGATTTCCTCGAAGTCGACCCAGCGCCGGGTCGCGTCGAATTCCTGGGCGATCGGATTACTCGGCACGGCCGGCCGCCGCTTCGTCGGCACGGCTGAGCCCGCACAGCCCGATCAAGTCTTCGTGCAGTTCGAACCACACGGTGTGATAGCTGTCCATGATCGGCCGCGCCACCCAGGCGTGATCACCGCCGGCGATCCGCTCGACGGCCGTCTCCAGCCGCTCGCGGTATCGGGCCAGTCGCGGTGCGATCGATCCCAGCCGCTCGGCCAGGGGCCGCACCCGGGTGTGCAGTTCGGTGAGCCGGTCCAGCACCGCCGCATCGTATTCGGCGTCGCCGTGGTCGTTGGGTGTGGCCGCGTCCTTCATCTGCCACGCGGTCACGATCTCCTTCAGCTCGGCGTTGACCACGCAGAAGTCCTCGTAGGCGGCGGCCATCGCGGCGGTGTCGACCTCCCCGCGCTCGGCGGACAGCAACTCGCCCAGGCGATGTCGCCCGTCGGGCGTCAGCCGCACACCCGCGGGGGTGTCGGCGCACAATCCGCCGGCCACCAGGTCCGCACACCGTGCGCTCACCTCGTCCGCGTCGCCGCCCAGGCTGGCGGCCACCGCGTCACCGCGCACCCGGCCCTTCACCCCGATCAGGCGCAGCAGTTCCAGCTCGCTCACGGTTCGGGCAACCGACTGTGCCACAACGACTTCCGCATCGCCGGCGAGGGCTCCCGCGAGGTCATCGGGCGCCACCCCCGCCCATTCGGCGAGTCTGCGCACATCGTCGAGGACCGCGCCGTCCACGTCTGCACCGGCGACCTCGCCCGCCCACACCACACCGGTGCCGCCGTCGACCGTGACACTGCGTCCCGCGAGCGCGTCCACGACACCCGGGCCGCATCCGACGACACACGGCCGCCCGAGTTCCCGGCTCACCAGTGCCGCATGCGAGGTGGTGCCACCCAATTCGGTGACCACCGCGCGGGCCGCGATCATGCCGGGCAGATCATCGGGACTGGTCGTCGGCCGGACCAGGACGACGTTCTCGCCCGCCGCCGCGCGCGCCTCCGCCTCGTCAGGATCGGTGACCACGACACCGAAAGCCAGTCCCGGGCAAGCGGATTCACCGCGGGCCAGCGCTTCGCCCGCGTCCGCCGCCGTGGTCGCGGGCTGCAGGACGGCGCGAATCTGGTCGGCCCCGACCCGCTGCAGCGCCTCCGCCGCGGTGATCAGGCCTTCCTCCGCCATCGCGACCGCGGCTCGCACCGCCGCCCGCGCCGAACGCTTCGCCGGACGCGACTGCAGCATCCACAGCGTGCCGGATTCGACGGTGAATTCGATGTCCTGGATATCACGCCCGTCGCGTTCGAGCAGTGCCGCGGCGGCGATCAGCCGATCGTGCACCTGGGGCTGGGTGGCGGCGAGGTCGCTCAGCGGGCGCGGCGTGGTGCGGCCCGACACCACGTCCTCGCCCTGCCCGCCGACCAGCCATTCGCCGTAGGCCGGACCGTCGCCGGTATTGGGGTTGCGGCTGAACAGCACGCCCGTCCCGGACGCGTCGTCGAGATTGCCGAACACCATCGCCTGCACGGTGACCGCGGTGCCGAGGTCGTCGGACACGCCACGATTGCGCCGATACGCCTTGGCGCGCACCGAATCCCACGACCGGAACACCGCGGTGATCGCCGCGCGCAGCTGTTCCCACGGGTCCGCCGGCACCACGCCGTCGGGTGACTGCAGCACCGTCTCGCGATACTGCGCCCGGAAACGCCGATGGGTGTCGGCGGCATAGTCGGCGCTGCCGGTCGCCGCGGCGAGCGCCTGTTCGACGCCGTCGTTGATGCCGAGGTTGAGAACGGTGTCCATCATGCCGGGCATGCTCACGGCCGCGCCCGAACGCACGGAGACCAGCAGCGGCCGGCGGATCGAGCCGAAGGTGCGGCCGGTGCCGTGCTCGAGCATGGCGACGCCGTCGCAGACCGCCCGCCAGATGTCGTCGGCGATCGTGCCGCGCTCGGTGAAATCACGCCACGCGTCGGTGGTCAGCACGAACGCCGGCGGCACCGGCAGCCCGAGCCCGCGCATGTGGTTGATACTCCAGGCCTTGCCACCGATCCGGTCCCGCGACAGCGGGCAGTTGCCGTCCAGTCCGACGACGGTTTCCGATCGTTGGGCCAGCTCCGCACCCGCGGTCATGTCACTCCTTCGGTCCATCCATCGGGGCATCGAACCCCCTGCCGCCCCGGTCATCCTTCGAGAGTGCCGCCCGGGCGTCCTCGGCCAGTAGCGATGGTCCCGCTGAGCGGATGCGGGAACCGCCGTCGCTCCCGTGATACCACTCACCGGGACCGGCGGTGTGCGAACGGCCTGCGCGGCACCAGCCTGCGGCACCATGGGCCGTGGACCGCCCGACCGGCGGCCGGCGAGGTGTGTTCGACAGTGTGTGTATCCGGACAGCGATGGTGTGCGAAGAGATGACGGCGGAGCCCGCGACGATTCCGGCTCTGGTCTCCGCACAGGCACGCCGGAACAAGTCGACCGTCGCGATCGTCGAGGGCCGCACCCGCCTCACCTACGCCGAACTCCACGCAGAGGCGCTACGGGTGACCCGCGCGGCGATGGCCCGCGGGGTGGCCGCCGGAGACCGGGTCGCGATCTGGGCACCCAACAGCGCCCGCTGGATCGTGGCCGCCGTGGGCCTGCTCGGCGCGGGCGCCACCCTGGTGCCGATCGGCACCCGGCTGCGCGGACCGGAGGCCGCGGCGATTCTGCGCCGCACCCGATGCCGCGGGCTGTTCACGGTGCGCGGATTCCTGGGCATCGACTATCCGAGCCTGCTGGCGGACCAAGGCCCCTTACCGGACCTGGAATTCACGGTCCTGCTGTCCGGCACGCACGCCACGGACGACAGCGCCACGTCCCCATCGATGTCCGACGACGATCAGGACCCGCCAACCGGCGCTGCCCAGTCGGTCACCGGTTCGGGGCACCGGCACGAGCCCGATGGAGGCGCTCCCCGTCCGCCCGATCGGCGCGAGAGCCCACCGATCGGCTGGCGAGACTTCATCGCCGACGCCGCGCGAATCCGGTCGTCGGATGCCGAATCACGAATGGCCGCATTACCTTCCGACGCGATCAGCGACATCCTCTTCACCTCCGGCACGACGGGCTCTCCCAAAGGGGTGCTCACGACGCACCGGCAAACCCTGACCGTGCTGGACCGGTGGGCGAGCGCGGTCACCCTGCGGCACGGCGACCGCTGTCTGCTGCCGAATCCGTTCTCGCATACCTTCGGATACAAGGCGGGCATCGTGGCTTGCCTGTCGCGGGCGGCCACCATGTATCCGGTGCCGGTGTTCGATCCGCGATCCGCGGCGGATCTGATGGCAGCCGAGCGGATCACCGTCCTCGCCGGCCCGCCGACGGTTTTTCTCGATCTGCTCGCGACAGGGCGGTCGTTTCCGGCGCTGCGACTGGTCGGCACCGGCGGCACGGCGATTCCGGCGGAGCTGATCGCCCGGATGCGTGCCGACCTCGGAGCCGATCGGGTCTTCACCGCCTACGGTCTCACCGAATCGGTCGGCGTGGTCGCGGTCTGCCCGCCCGGTACGGATATCGAACGCACCGCCCACACTGTGGGTAGAGCGTTGCCGGGCAGCGAGATTCGAATCCTGGACGCCGACGGCCGCGACGTGCCGGCCGGCACGCCCGGCCGGATCGTGGTGCGCGGCCCGAACGTGATGTGCGGATATCTCGACGACCCCGCCGCCACCGCCGCCGCCGTCGACCCGGAGGGCTGGCTGCATACGGGCGATATCGGCGCCCTCGACCCCGGCGGTTGGTTGCGGGTCACCGACCGGCTCGAGGATATGTTCATCGTCGGCGGGTTCAACGTCTATCCGGCCGAGGTCGAACAGACGCTGCGCCACTATCCGGGCATCGCCGAGGTGGCGGTCGTCGGCGTACCCGACGAGCGCCTCGGAGAGGTCGGCGCCGCCTTCGTGGTTCCCTCCGCGACGGCGCCGTTCGACGCGGACGGCTTGCTCCCGTGGTGTCGCACCCGCTTGGCCGGATACAAGATTCCGCGCACGGTCCGGATAGTCGACCGGTTGCCCCGCACGACTGCGGGGAAGGTGCGGAAGCGTCAATTACGTTGTGCGCCGTGATATTCGAGCACGACAGTCGGTGAGGTTCGCGGGGTCGTGCCGTCGAGTGCCCCTGCAGCACCGACTCACGACCAGCCTCGGCGTGCAGGCCGGAACCACCGAACCCGGGCCGGTGATTCACGCGATCACCGGCCCGGCCGCGAGTGGCCTACTTGCTGACTTCGTTGCGCATCTGCGCGGTGAGGATCTTCTGATACCCGGAGCCGAAGATCCGCGGCAGCAGATCGATCATCCGGGCGTCGTTGCCGATCAGCACCTTCGCCTTGTCCTTGCGGATACCGTCGACGATCGCCTTGGCGGCCTGTTCCGGACTGGTCTTGGCGAGCCGGTCGAAGTTGGCGGCCAGCGCGTCCCGATCGCGGGTGGCGCCCGCGCGCGCCTTCCACGCGATCTCGGTCTGAATCATGCCGGGATGCACGCAGCTCACCGCGACGTTGTGCCCGGCGATCTTCATTTCCTGGCGCAGCGCGTCGGTGAAACCCCGGATCGCGAACTTCGTCGCGTTGTAGGCACCCTGGGTCGGGCAGGCGGCCAGGCCGAACATGCTCGACACATTGACGATCGCGCCGTCGCCGGAGGCGATCACGTGCGGCAGAAAGGCTTTCGTTCCGTAGGCCACGCCCCAGAAGTTGATGTTGACGATCCATTCGAAATCGTCCCAGCTGACCTCTTCGGTGCTGGCGGTCAGCGACACACCGGCGTTGTTGACCACGATGTTCACGCCGCCGAAATCGCCCGCCACCTGGTCGGCATGGGCGTACACCGCGTCCCGGTCGGTGACGTCGAGCCGGTAGGCGCGCGCGTGGCCGCCCTTCTTCTCGCACAGTGCGGCGGTCTCGGCGACATTGTCGATATTGCGGCCGGACAGGGCCAGGCGAGCGCCGTGGCCGGCCAACTCCAGGGCCAGGGCTCGCCCGATACCGGCGCCGGCGCCGGTGATCACGGCGGTCTTACCTGCGAAATTCTTCACCGCGGAAATCCTTTGTGTCAGTGGGAGGTGAATCCGCCGTCGGCGACGAATTCCGAACCGGTGCTGTAACCGGACTCGTCGGAGATGAGGAACAGCACCAGATTCGCCAATTCCTCCGGGGTACCGGGACGTGCCAGCGGCTGATCGTGGAACATCGAATTCGAGCGCGCCGAATCGCTGGTCATTTCGGTCATCACCACACCGGGATGCACCGAGTTGACGCGAATTCCCATGGGCCCGAATTCTTGTGCCGCGGTTTTGGTCATACCGCGCACCGCCCATTTGGAGGCGGTGTAGCCGAGGATGTTGGAGAAGCCGATGATGCCGCCGACCGAGGAAATGTTTACGATCGACCCGCCACCGGCACGTCGCATCGATCCGACCACGGCCTTCATCCCCAGGAAGACACCCACCTGATTGACGTCGATCACCTTGCGGTAGTCCGCTTCGGCGAGCGTTTCGATCGGATCCACGTGCACGATTCCGGCGTTGTTCACCAGGCCCGAGACGGGCCCGAACGCCGATTCCGCCTGCGCGACGACATCGTTCCACGCGGATTCGTCGGTCACGTCGTGGGCGACGAACAGCGCCGCGTCGCCCAGCCGCGCGGCGGTCTCCTTACCTTCCTCCGCCAGCACATCGGTGATCACGACCGAGGCGCCCTCGGAGACGAGTCGCTGCGCGAACGCCGCACCCATGCCCCGGGCCGCGCCGGTGACGACGACCGTTTTACCGTCGATCCTGCCCATGATCACTCCCGTCCCGTGCGTGCGGGCGTCTTGCGGCCGTTGCTCGCCCGCTCGGACGCCGATGCGGCGACCGCTTCCCGCGGTTCGCGTTCGTCGGCGAGGTGGTTGGCCGCGATGTACCCGAAGACCATGGCGGGGCCGATCGTCGCTCCGGCGCCCGCGTAGTCGTTACCCATGACCGACGCCGAATTGTTGCCCGCCGCATACAGTCCCGCGATCGGCGCATTCTGTTCGTCGAGCACACGGGCATATTCGTCGGTGCACAGCCCGCCCTTGGTGCCCAGGTCACCGGGCACCATTTCCACCGCGTAGAACGGTCCTCTTTCGAGCGGCGCCAGACACGGATTCGGCTGCACGGTGGGGTCGCCGTAATACCGGTCGTAGGCGGAATCGCCGCGTCCGTAATCCTCGTCGCGCCCGCTGCGGGCGAAGCCGTTGAAGCGCTGCACCGTGGCGGCCAGCGTCGCGGCGGGAACACCGATCTTGTTCGCCAACTGCTCGAGCGTATCGGCCTGGGTGATGATTCCGGCGTCGAGATATTTCTGCGGAATCGGGCGCTTCGGGAAGTTGCCCAGGAACAGATATCTGTCGCGGAAGGTCTGGTCCATGATGAAGTAGGCCGGAATATGGTCGACCCCTGCGGCCTGCTGCTCGTACATGGTGTGCACGACATTCACATACGGGGCCGATTCGTTGACGAACCGCTCCCCCGCGTGATTGACCATGATGCCGCCGGGTTGTGCCCGTTCGGCCAGGCAGAAGAAGGGCGGACCCTCGGGGTTGCGCACCGACGGTCCCCACCAGGCGTCGTCCATGAGATCCACCGCGCCGCCGGCCTTCTGACCCGCGACGATCCCTTCGCCGACGTTCTCGGTGGCGCCGACCGTCCAGTCGGTGGATTGCGGCCCGGAGATGTACTGCTTGCGCATCTCCAGGTTGTGCTCGAAACCGCCCGCCGCGAGCACCACGCCGCGGCGGGCCTTGATCAGCACCGGAACGCCCTGGTGTTCGGCGCGCACACCGACCACGGCACCGGCCTCGGTGACCAGTTCGGTCAGCGGGGTGTTCAACCATACGGGCACGCCGGCGTCGCGCAGCGACAGCCACAGTCGTGCGGCCAGGGCCTTGCCCAGGCTCAGCGGCAGCCGGCCGCGCAGCTTGTTCGCCACCGCCTGCGCCCCCACCTTCATCGCGGTGCGCTTACCGGCCCAGGTGCGGGCGATCATGTTCAGGTCGTGGAAGTCGCTGACGGTGAAGGCGATTCCCTTCGGCCCCGACATGGTCGGCTGGTTGATCTTGTGCAGATCACCACCGAGCAGACGGCCGTCGATCGGAGCCGGTTCGATGCTGCGGCCCTGTGCGAGCCCGCCCGGGAATTCCGGGTGGTAGTCGGAGTAGCCGCAGTCGTAGACGAACTG
This sequence comes from Nocardia sp. MDA0666, assembly GCF_003023875.1. Lineage (NCBI taxonomy): Bacteria > Bacillati > Actinomycetota > Actinomycetes > Mycobacteriales > Nocardiaceae > Nocardia > Nocardia sp. MDA0666. Next base: position 29,229 of record NZ_PYHT01000024.1, on the reverse strand, counting down.
CCAGTACTTGCTGCGCGCTCCGATGTAGCGCATCATCTCCGGCCCGTGGTCGAGGAAGGCACGCTGCTTCTCCTCCGGGACACGGTCGCCCACAACAGCTTTCAGATATGTCCGAGCCAGTTCCGGGCTGTCCGGCACACCCGCGGCCTGCAGCACCGGATTGTTCGGGATCCAGATTCCGCCGCCGGAGCGCGCGGTGGATCCGCCGAAGCTGCGGCTCTTCTCGATCATCGTCACCGACAGCCCGCGATAGGCGGCGGTCAATGCCGCGGTCATACCGGCGGCGCCCGAGCCGACGACCACCACGTCGAATTCGAATTCCTGTGTCATCCGTCCTTCTTCCCCATCGTTGCATCCGACGCTATGGCCGCCCGGCCGCGGCGACACGGGACGGTCCCGACCAGCGGGACTTACGGCTGACCAGTACGGGTCCGGGAAGGACTATTTCGACTAGGCATACACCGCTACGACAGGGAGCACGCGGATGAAGTTCTCGATGATCTTCGAGGCCCAGATGACCGATCCGACCGCCGAGCACGAGGCGCAGGTGCTGCGCGACTGTGTGGAGCAAGCCGTGCTGGCCGACGAGATGGGCTTCGACACCGTCTGGGCCGTCGAACACCACGGTCTCAAGTGGTACGCGCACATGAGCGCCCCCGAAATCTTTTTGACCTGGGTGGCGGCCAAGACCCAGCGCATCCGGATCGGCCACGGCGTGGTGTGTATGCCCTTCAACTTCAACCACCCGGTGCGCGCGGCCGAACGCGCGGCGATGCTCGACGTACTCTCCGGCGGGCGGCTGAATCTGGGCGCCGGGCGCGGTGCGACACCGGTCGAGACCTCCATGTGCGGGGTGGACCCGGAACGCACCTACGCCGAGGTCGAGGAGTCGCTGCGGATGATCAGCCGGGCCTGGCAGGATCCCGAGGGCGAATTCGAATATCACGGCGAACTGCTCGACATCGCTCCGCATTCGCTGTTGCCGCGGCCGGTGCAGCGTCCGCATCCCCCGCTGTTCATGGCGTGCACGAAGAAGGACACCCTGAAGCTGGCCGCCGACTACGGAATCGGCGCTCTGGTACTGGGTTTCGCGGGAGTGGAGGAGATCGCGGAACTGCGCCGCACCTACGACGAGGCGATCGCCGCCCGCACCGGTGAGCGGTTCGTCTCGACGGTGACCAACGACCACTTCGCCGCCCTGTGTCCCACCATCGTGCTCGACGACCGGGAGCGGGCGCAGCAGATCGGCGCGCGCGGCCAGCGGTTCTTCGCGCAGTCGATCAAGCACTACTACGGCGCCGGTCCGGTGCCGGACGAGGCCGTGGATCCGACCGTGGACGAGGTGGCGCGGATCAAGGAGGCCGCCGACGAGCACGTCGCCTACCTGCACGAGGCCAAGATTCCGGTGAAGGCGGGGTCGACCTCGGTGTTCAACGCCGACCACGCCTACGGCAGCCCCGAGGACGCGATCGCCTACGTCGAGCGACTGCGCGACGCGGGCGCCGACGAGATCCTGTGCCTGATCCAGATGGGCACCGTGCCGCAGGAGGCCTGCCTCGAGACGATCCGGCACTGGGGCGAGAAGGTCATTCCGCACTTCCGGAATCAGTGATCGGACAACCACGCGCAGGTCTCGCTCATCGAGACTGCCGCGAGCCGAGGACGCCGGATGCGGCGCAGGATCTCGGCATATTTTCAGGAGGAGAAGTCGAATGGTCGATCTCACAGGCAAAGTCGCATTGATCACCGGCGCGGCGCGCGGACAGGGCGCGGCGGAGGCACGCCTGTTCGTCGAACGTGGTGCGCGGGTCGTTCTCACCGACGTACTCGACGCCGACGGAAAGCAGTTGGCCGACGAACTCGGTGAGGAGGCGCGCTTCGTCCGCCATGACGTCACCTCGGCCGACGACTGGAATGCCGCTGTCGCCGTGGCCGTTTCGGAATTCGGCGGGCTCAACGTGCTGGTGAACAACGCCGCGATCTACACCGCGAAACCACTCACCGACACCACGCCGGAAGAGCTGGAGAAAATTCTGCAGGTCAATCTCGTGGGCGCATTCCGGGGTATCCGGTCGGCGGTGGGGCCGATGTCCGAGGCGGGCGGGTCGATCGTGAACATCTCGTCTCAGGCGGGACTCGAGGGCCTGATGGGGCACTCCGCCTACGGCAGCTCCAAATGGGGCCTGCGCGGGCTCACCAAGACGGCGGCACTCGAATTGGGCCCCATGGGTATTCGCGTCAACTCCGTGCACCCGGGCCCGATCGCGACCCCGATGGTCCCGTATCTGACCACCGGTCCGGGCAGCTTCCCGACCCTGCCGCTGCAGCGCACCGGCGTGCCGGAGGAGGTCGCCGAGCTGGTCGCCTTCCTCGCCTCGGACGCGTCGTCGTATGTCACCGGTGCGGAGGTCACCATCGACGGCGGACTCGCCGCCGGGAAGTTCATGCCGCCGGAGCTGCAGGAGGGACTGTGAGCGGGCGATTCACGCCCGGCCACGGTTCGAGTGGGCCGGGAGCGGGGAGGAAAGCCGGTTCCGGCGCGGTCGGATGCGCGGCGGGGGGCGACGGCTGATGGCGATGACGCCGCGCACACGAGCGGTGGTCGATGCTGTGACCGCGGCGTTCCCGAAACTGGGGACCGACGTGCTCGACGCCGCCGAAGCGCGGCGGCAGCTCGCGGCTCGTCCACCGGCGCCGATCGAACCCATTCCGGTTGCCGCCGTGCGCGATTCGACCGTATCGAGTCCCCATGGCACCGGCATACCCGTGCGGATCTACACCCCGAGGGGCGGCACCCAGCCGCTACCGGTCATCATGTTCTGCCATGGCGGCGGGTTCGTGATCTGCAGTCTCGACAGCCACGATCAGTTCTGCCGTGTGATGGCGAACGAGACCGGCGCACTCGTGGTGTCGGTGGATTATCGCCAGGCGCCGGAACATCGGTTCCCGGCCGCCGCGCAGGACGCGTACGCCGTGCTGCGCTGGATCGGCGCGGCCATAGCACAGCACGGTGGCGACCCCGCCCGGATCGCCGTGGCCGGCGACAGCGCGGGCGGCAATCTGGCGGCGGTCACGGCGCTGATGGCCCGCGATCTGGGCGGTCCGGCCGTGGTTGCGCAGCTGCTCATGTACCCGATGCTGGATCCGGCTCGCGCGAGCGCGTCGTACCGGGACAACGCGCAGGGTTATTTCGTCACCGACGACCATCTGCGCTGGTACTGGGAGCAATACCTCGGCGACGCCGACGGCACCGATCCGTATGCGGCGCCCCTGCTGGCCGACGCCGCCGGGCTACCACCGGCGCATATCGCCACCGCCGAGTACGACCCGCTGCGCGACGAGGGCGAGGCCTACGGGGCGCACCTGGCCGCGACCGGTATCCCCGTCGAGGTGCATCGCTACGAGGGCATGTTCCACGGGTTCATGACCATGGGCGATGTGCTGCCGGAAACCGGCGTCGCGAACGAACGCGCCTTCGCGGCACTGCGCCGGGCCTTCGCTGTGCCGGCCCGGCCGATATTAGGGTGCGCCGACGGCCCGTGATCCCTACCGTGAACAGGGAGAGTTGTTCACGAAAGGATCGAGATCATGTTTCCCGTCGAGCTGCGCGGCACCAAGGCGCAGACGCTCATGTGGGCCCACGAGCACGAGGTCGAGCCGGCCGCGCTGCAGCAGCTGCGCACCCTCGCCCAACTGGAATGGGTCTACGGCGTCCGCGTGATGCCCGACGTGCACCTCGGCAAGGGAGCCACGGTCGGGTCCGTCATCGCCATGAAGGACGCGGTCGCCCCGGCCGCCGTGGGCGTCGATATCGGCTGCGGGATGGAGGCCGTCAAGACCTCGCTGACCGCCTCCGATCTGCCGGACGATCTGCATTCGCTGCGGTCGCGCATCGAGGCCGCCGTACCGGTCGGATTCAACGCGCACAAGGAGCCGGTGAAGGTCACCCGCCTGCAGCTGGATGTGCACGGCCGCCGGGCGGCCGGCGCCACGTTGCGAGCCGGATGGTCCGCCTTCTGGAGCCGGTTCGGCGATCTCGATCCCGCCGTGCAGCAGCGAGAGTCCAAGGCGCACAAGCAGATGGGCACGCTCGGCGGCGGGAACCACTTCATCGAGGTCTGCCTCGACACCGAACAGCACGTGTGGATTCTGCTGCACTCCGGAAGCCGCAATATCGGCAAGGAGTTGGCGGAGCGGCATATCGCCGTGGCCCGCACGCTCCCGCAGAACCGGGACCTGCCCGATCGCGATTTGGCCGTATTCCTCGCCGGCACACCGGAAATGGACGCCTACCGGCGCGATCTCAGCTGGGCGCAGGAGTACGCGGCCCGCAACCGGGCGGTGATGCTGGACCTGGTGTGCGGTGCCGTGCGTGACGAATTCGACTCGCTGGCAGTACGTTTCGATGAGCCGATCTCCTGCCACCACAACTACGTGTCGGAGGAGATGGTCGACGACATGCCGATGCTGGTGACCCGCAAGGGCGCGGTCCGGGCCGGAGCCGGTGACCTCGCCCTGATCCCCGGATCGATGGGTACCCGCTCGTATGTGGTGCGGGGCAAGGGAAATCCCGCCTCGTTCCAGTCGGCCTCGCACGGTGCGGGCCGCCGCATGAGCCGCAATGCGGCCAAGCGGCAGTTCAGCGTCGCGGATCTGATCGCGCAGACCGACGGTGTGGAGTCCCGCAAGGACGCCGGGGTGATCGACGAGATCCCCGCGGCCTACAAGGACATCGACGCCGTCATCGCGGCCCAGAGCGATCTGGTCGATGTGGTCGCGACACTGCGTCAGGTGCTGTGTGTGAAGGGCTGAAGGCGGATTCGTTCCGGCATGCCGGCGATGGGCGTGCCGGAACGGCCGCGTCTATTTGCGCAGCACACCCACCATGCCCGCGCCCAGCAGCATCATGCCCGAGATCAGGGCGAAGCCGTAGGTCACCCAGGAGTGCAGTGCCACCTGCATCGTGGCATCGGTGAAGGGCAGATCGCCGATCAGGCGGAAGGTGTCGTCCGGGTACAGCAGATGCAGCACGCCGGGAAAGATCCCCCACACCAGGCTGGCCACGATCGTGCCCACCGGCGAGAACGCGGCCATCGCCGCGACGAACAACAGCAGCAGGGAGCCGCCGAAGATCTCCAGCGCCGCGGTCCAGCGGTCGGTCACCGCACCCACGATGACCCAGTACCGGATATCGGCTCCCCCCTTGGCGGCGAACGCGATTCCGATGGGCGTCACAATGAGCCCGAACAGCACACCCGAGAGGGTCCGGCTGGTGACCCCGCGACTTTGGAACTGCGCGCCCGGTGGGGCCCAATCCGCAGGTGATTCGAACTTCTTGGCCATCGCCCGTTCCTCCCGCATTCCCGCGCATGCCAGCGGACCTCGCAGTCCGATCGCCCTCATTGTCCTGCCTCGTGGCCGAAAATGCCCGACGCCGGGCGGAAAACGTTCGTGGCGTGGCGGTCCCGGGTTGCCGGTGGTTAGCATCGGCTATGCCCTCGACATCAGGATCTGCCCGGCCGCCCGAAATTCCCGGAGTGCGCCGCAGTTTCATCGAGGCCCGCGGCGTGCGATTCCATGTCACCGAAGCCGGGGTGCCCGACGGCCGGCCGGTGCTGTTGCTGCACGGATGGCCGCAGCACCACTACGCCTACCGGCATCTGCTCGCCGATCCCCCCGCCGGGCTGCGCCTCATCGCCCCGGACCTGCCGGGTTACGGCTGGTCCGGTCCGCCGCCGCATCGCTGGGCCAAGGAGGACGTCGCCTCCGACCTGCTCGCGCTGGTCGACGAGCTCGAACTGCCGCGGCTGTTGCTCGCCGGTCACGACTGGGGCGGGTTCGTCGGATTCCTGATGGTGCTGCGGGAGCCGGAGCGGTTCGAGGGTTATCTGCCCCTCAATATCGCGCACCCGTGGATCACCGCCCGGACCTTCGCACCGCACGCCTGGCGTTTCGCGATGTATCAGCCGCTGGTGGCTACCTTCGGCGTGCCGCTGCAGCGGTACACACCGTTCGTCGATCGCCTGTTGCGGCTGAACGCCGACGCGCGGCGTACCTTCACCCCGGAACTCGCCGGGATCTACGGCGACCGGTTCCGCGATCCGGCGGTGGCCCGCGCGGCCACCGACACCTACCGCACGTTCTGGTTGCGGGAACTTCCCGCCGCCCGCCATCCGGAACGCCGCCGCGCCACGATCCCGATCCGTGCGCTGTTCGGCACCGGCGATGCGGCCATCCACCCCTCGCTGGCGGCCGCGGAGAGCGCGCGTGCCGACGACTACACCGTCGAATACGTCCACGGCTGTGGACATTTCATCCCGGAGGAGCGACCGGACCTGGTGCGGGATCGGCTGCTGGCGCTGGCCGCCGAAACCGGTTAGACAGGGCCGCGACCGGTCTTCCGATCACGCGCGGGCCCGTGTCGGGACCGTGTTTCCGTGCACGGGGTGCGGCTGTAGCCGGATGGTGGCCAGGTGTCGGAGGGGTCGGGCACGATGGAGCGCGTGACTACCACCGAGCTGCGCGAATCCGCCGAATCCCTGCTGCGCGAGCTGGCCGGGCCCGGGGCGCGCCTGCGCGAGGACCAGTGGACGGCCATCGAGGCGCTGGTCGTCCAGCGGCGGCGGGCGCTGGTGGTCCAGCGCACCGGCTGGGGCAAATCGGCGGTGTACTTCATCGCCGCGCGGTTGCTGCGGTCCCAGGGGCGGGGGCCGACGGTGATCGTGTCACCGCTGCTGGCATTGATGCGCAACCAGGTCGCCGCCGCGCGCCGGGCGGGAGTGATCGCGGAGACCATCAACTCCGGCAACGTGACCGAATGGGACGAGATTCATCAGCGCGTCGCCGCCGGTGAGGTCGATGTGCTGCTCGTCAGCCCGGAACGATTGAACAACCCCGATTTCCGCGATTCGGTGCTTCCCAAGCTGGCCGCCGACGCCGGCCTGGTGGTGGTCGACGAGGCGCACTGCATCTCCGACTGGGGGCACGATTTCCGTCCCGACTACCGCCGCATCCGCACGTTGATCGCCGACCTCGGCGAGGACATTCCGGTGCTGGCGACCACCGCCACCGCCAACAACCGCGTGGTCACCGATGTCGCCACCCAGATCGGCACCGACACCCTGGTGCTGCGCGGCACCCTGGACCGGGAATCGCTGCATCTGTCCGTGGTGCGGATCGACGACGCCGTCCAGCGGACCACCTGGCTCAGCCGGCAACTGGGCGAACTACCCGGCTCCGGAATCATCTACACACTCACCGTCGCGGCCGCACACGACCTTGCCGACGTCCTCACCGACCACGGATACCCGGTCGCGGCCTACACCGGTCGCACCGAACCCGGAGAACGCGAAACCCTCGAACAGGCGCTGCTCGACAACGATGTGAAGGCGCTGGTCGCGACATCGGCGCTCGGCATGGGCTTCGACAAACCCGACCTCGGCTTCGTGGTCCACGTCGGCGCCCCCTCCTCCCCCATCGCCTACTACCAACAGGTCGGCCGCGCCGGACGCGGACTGGTCCCGGACGCCTCGAGCCCTTCCGGCCGCGCGGCCCGCGCAGAGGTCATCCTGTTGCCGGGGCCCGAGGACCGGCGGATCTGGAATTACTTTGCGTCCGTGGCCTTTCCGCGTGAGCAGGTGGTGCGGTCGGTGCTGTCCGCCCTGGACTACGAACGCCCGATGTCCACGGTGGCTCTCGAACCCCTGGTGGAACTGAGCCGGTCGCGGTTGGAGATGGTGCTGAAGGTACTGGATGTGGACGGCGCGGTGCGGCGGGTGCGCGGCGGCTGGCTCGCCACCGGTGAACCGTGGACCTACGACACCGAACGCTACGAGCGCCTCGACCGCGCGCGCGAAGCGGAACAGCAGGCCATGCTCGAGTATCAGAGCACCGCCGAATGCCGGATGAACTTCCTGCGCCGCCAACTCGACGATCCGGGCCTGGCCCCGGACGCGCCCGGGTGTGGTCGCTGCGACAACTGCACCGGCCGCCGTTTCGATACCGCGGTCGACGCCGACGAGGTGGCCACCATCCGGGCCCGGCTGGACCGGCCCGGAATCGATCTACTCCCCCGCAAACAATGGCCGACCGGACTGTCGAAGTTGGGAGTTCCGTTGTCCGGCAAGATATCCGACGGCCCCGAGGTGGGCCGGGTGCTGGGCCGGCTCAGCGATCTCGGGTGGGGTCAGCGCTTGCGAACCCTGCTCGACGCGCCCGACGGCCCGGCGCCCGACCATATCGTCGACGCCTGTATCGCCGTTCTGCGGGAATGGAAGTGGACGCAACGTCCCGGGGCGGTGATGGCCCTGCAATCGGCGACGCATCCGGTACTCGCCGCCGACCTGGCCGCCCGCCTGGCCCGCATCGGCCGCCTCACCGATCTCGGTGTCCTGCACACCCGTCCCGACCGGCCACCGGTCTCGGCGGCCAACTCCGCCCACCGCGTGGCGGCACTGTTCGACTCGTGGGAGACCCCCGACCTCACCGGCCTCGACACCCCGGTCCTGCTGGTCGACACCCACACCGACACCGGATGGACCCTCACTCTCGCCGCCCGCACCCTCCGCCACGCCGGCGCCCCCGCGGTCCTTCCCTTCGCGCTGGCCACTCCGACGTGAGGTACGGACGCGGCGCGTGCGGTGCCCGGCGATCGATCACCCACTATCGTCGATCCGGTGACCAGTAAGTCGACGCCGGCCGTGGAGTTGACGGTCGGCGAGCATACGGTGCGGGTGTCGAATCCGGATCGGGTGTACTTCCCGGAGCTCGAGGCGACCAAACTCGATCTGGTGCAGTACTACCTGAGCGTCGGCGACGGAATCGTCAACGCCCTGCGGGACCGGCCGTGCATGCTGCACCGCTTCCCGAAGGGATTGCCGGGCGGGAAGGTGCATCAGAAGCGGCTCCCGGCGGGGGCGCCGGACTGGATTCCCACCGTGCGCGTGCACTTTCCGCGCTACAACCGGCACGCGGACGAACTGTGCGTGCGGGAACTCGCGGACGTGATCTGGGCGGTGCAGATGTCGACGGTGGAGTTCCATCCGTGGAACTCGCGTCGCTTCGACACCGAGAAGCCGGACGAATGGCGCATCGACCTGGATCCGATGCCGGATTGCCCGTGGTCGCGGGTCCAGCGTGTCGCGGAGGTCGCGCACGAGGTCCTCGACGAGCTGGGTGCGGTCGGCTGGCCCAAGACCTCCGGCGGGCACGGCCTGCACATCTACGTGCGCATCGCGCCCGAGCACGGCTTCCAGCAGGTGCGCCGCGCCGCGCTGGCCTTCGCGCAGGAGGTCGAGCGCCGCGCCCCCGACGATGTGACGACCACGTGGTGGCGCCGCGATCGCGATCCGGCACTGCTGTTCGTCGACTACAACCAGAACGCCCGCGACCATACGATCGCCGCCGCCTACTCGGTTCGCGGCAATGCCGCCGCCACGGTCTCGACACCGGTGCGGTGGAACGAAATTCCCGATATCGAACCGAACGACTTCACCATCAACACCGTCCCCGCCCGCTACGCCGAACTCGGCGATCTGCACGCGGGTATCGACGACGCGGTCTTCGACCTGAATACGCTGCTGGAATGGGCCGACCGCGACCGGGTCGAGGTGGACCTCGACGAAGACGAAGGAGCACACGACGCATGACCGGCGCAGTCCGCATCGCACTGGCACCGCTCACCAATGACTCGCTGGAACAGGCGATCACCGGCGCGGGAGCGCGGATTTCGGAGCTGAGCGACGCGCGGGCGCTGGTGTGGGACGGCGGTCCGAACGGATTTCCCGACCTGCCCGAGTCGATCGAATGGGTGCAGTTGTACTCGGCCGGGGTCGAGGAGTTCTTCGACGCCGGCATCTTCGAACGCCATCCGACCGTGGTATTCACCTCGGCGGCAGGCGCTTTCGCCAAGAGCGTTGCCGAAGCGACGATGGCGCTGCTGCTCGCGGGCGTGCGCTACCTGCCGGAGCACATCCGCGCCCACAGTTGGCGGCAGACCGAGTTCTTTCCGCATATCGGCACCTTGCGCGGGGCGACCGTCGCGGTAGTCGGCGCGGGCGGGATCGGCCGTGAGGTCATCGCCATGCTGGAGCCGTTCGGAGCCCGGGTGATCGCCGTCAACCGCTCCGGCCGCCCGATCGACGCCCCCAATGTGGTGGAAACGATTCCCGCGGAACGCATTTCGGAGGTGTGGGCCCGCACCGATCACGTGGTCGTCGCCGCGCCCGCGACCGAGGGCACCCGCCACCTGATCGGCAAGGACGAACTGACTCAACTGAAACCGCATTCGTGGGTGATCAATGTCGCCCGCGGGTCGCTCATCGACACCGAAGCCCTGGTCGCCGCACTGCGGGAGGGCGCCGTCGGCGGCGCGGGCCTGGACGTCACCGATCCCGAACCGCTCCCCGACGGCCATCCGCTCTGGGACCTGCCGAATGCGATCATCACCCCGCACGATTCCAATCCGCCGCAGCTGCGTGCAGCCGCCTTCGCCGACCACGTCGCCGCGAACGTCACCCGCTTCACGCAGGGGCGTGAGCTCCTCGCACGGATCGATCCGGAGGCCGGTTACTGATCACCGCCCGTGCCGGTGACTACCGCAGGGGGATGTCCACCCCGTGCTCCTCGGCCGGGCGCGGGCCGAATATCCGGCGATCCGCCTCGGTGATCGGCACGTCGTTGATGCTCGCCTCCCGACGTGCCATCAATCCCTGGTCGGTGAATTCCCACAGCTCGTTGCCATAGCTGCGCCACCATTGACCGGTACGGTCGTGCCATTCGTACTGGAACCGCACGGCCATGCGGTTTCCGCGAAATCCCCACAGGCTCTTACGCAGCGCGTAGTCGAGTTCGCGTTCCCACTTCGCGGTCAGGAATTCGACGATCTGCGCACGGCCGGTGATGAATTCGTCCCGGTTCCGCCAGGTCGAGTCGGGGGTGTAGGCGAGCGCGACCCGGTGCGGATCCCGGGTGTTCCACGCATCCTCGGCCGCCTGCACCTTCTGCGCGGCGGTTTCCAGGGTGAACGGCGGATAGGGCGGTCGAGCTTCGGACATCGGATTCCTGCCTCTCCATGGGGAACGTTCGTTCTCCACCGACGCGTTACGATAGGGAACGCACGTTCTCGATGTCAAGGGAGTCCCGGCCATGCCCGCCACGCTCAGCGCCGAACGGAATGCGTCCGACCGCGCGGCGCTGCTCGACGCCGCCGAGGAGTTGATGTACGCGCACGGCGTCCAGGCCGTCGGAATGGATCGGATCCGCGACGCGTCCGGCCTGTCGCTCAAGCGGATCTACGCCCTGTATCCGACCAAGGAAGACCTCGTCGTGGCGATGCTGCGCCGCCGCGACGAACGGTGGCGCCAGGCGCTGGCCCGGTACGTCGAACGCGTCGACGATCCGATCCGGCGTGTCGAGGCGGTCTTCCACTGGCTACGAGACTGGTTCGGCGAGCATGGTTTTCGCGGCTGCGCATGGATCAACATGCACGGCGAACTCGGCGCCGAGTCACCGGCCGTCCGCGCGGAAGTGCGCGCACACAAGGCCGCCTTCCACGACATGATCGCCGGCTGGGTCGCCGCCACCGGATCCGACGCCGCCGACGCGATCTACCTGCTCGCCGAGGGAGCCATCGTCACCGCCGGCATCACCGGCGAGACAGCCGCCGCCTCGACCGCCGAAGCCGCCGCCGCGCAGCTACTTTCGACTACCCGGCGGTGAGCGTTGCCGACAGTGCACTCACTGACGTGGGGCGTCTTCATCGTGGCCACCGGCAGCCCGAGCGCGACAGCGGCCGATGCGGCGGGTCGCGATTCGACGACATGCCGAACGTGAGGTAGGGGACGCGCGACGCCTCCCGTACCCGGCGGCAACTCTCGGCCGACACCCAGATTTCATGGGATTGCGGTAGCCGATTCGGCGGCTACTGTGGTCAAAACGACGGGGGGACTGCTAATTTCGAGCCTTCCACATAAGAAACGGTGGTGATTCACATTCATCGCCGCACGGATCCGGGGCGGACGATCATGCATGCAGCTTCCTCGCGCAGGGCGCTTTTTCGGGCGGCCGGCTTCGGCCTCGCTGCCGCGACCGTGGCGCGTAGCGCGCCGGTCGCGGGTGCGCGCACCGTCTCCCGGCATGCACCGCTGCCGAATCCGTCCGATATCGCCACCACGGATCCGGCACTGCTGACCGCTACGGAGGCATCCGCGCTGCTACAGACCCGCCGGCTGCATCCGGCCGAACTGCTCGACGCCTGCTTGCGACGCAGCGCGACCTACGACGGCGCGACCACCGCGTGGGTTCGTACCTATCCCGAGCTCGCCCATCAGCAGGCAAAGCGGGCCGCGCAACGACTGGCGGCCGGGAACGCACCGCTGGTCTGCGGACTCCCGATCGCGGTCAAGGACATCTACGCGGCCGCGGGACTGCCGGTCACCGCGTCGAGCCGCGTTCTCGACGGCAATGTCGCCGCCGGGGACGCGACGGTCTGGCGGCGGCTACGCGAGGCGGGCGCGGTCCTGATCGGGCACGTGCACACCGCCGAATTCGCGATGGCCACCGACACTCCACAGGTCGGAAACCCCTGGGATATCAGCGAATCCATCGGCGGCTCCTCGGGTGGTAGCGCGGCGGCGCTGGCGGCCCGATTCGCCCCGCTGTCGATCGGATCCGATACCGGTGGTTCGATCCGCATCCCCGCGTCCCGGGCCGGAGTCACCGCCATCAAGCCGACATTCGGCCGATGTAGCCGCTATGGCCTCATCCCCGTGATGTGGACCAGGGACCATCCCAGTCCGATGGGGCACAGCGTCGCCGACGCGTCCCTGCTGCTGTCGGCCATGGTGGGTCCCGATCCGAACGACCCGGTGACCGGTGTGGCGCCGGCGCCACCGGAGGACGGCTTCCCGCTGACGGCCACGGGTGGTGTGACACCGTTGTCGGGCAAGCGTTTCGGAGTGCCGACGGAATTCGTTCACCCACTTCCCCCGGCACTCGGCACGTTGTTCACCGGCTTCCTCGGGCTGGTCACCGCGCTGGGCGGCGAGACGGTGGAGGTCACCATGCCGACACCACCGCTCGCGCTGGCCACCGGTGATGCGGTGGAGCTGGGGATGTTCCATCGGCAGTGGTCGGACAGGCTGTCGCTCTATCGGACCGAGAGCGCCGCGGTCGTGGCGATGGCACTGGCGGCGCTGGCCGCGCCCGCCTCCGACTACTGGCAGCTGGAACGCGACCGTGCGCGATTCCAGCGCCGGTACAACCAGTTGTTCGCCGACAACCGGCTCGACGCGGTGATTCTCCCCGGTGCGATCACCGACAGCTCGAAACGCGATGACATCGGCCCGATTTCCCTCATCGGCCCCTGCGATATCCCGATGATGTGGGCCAACTACACCGGCACACCGGTCCTGGCCCTGCCGGCGGGCCGATCCGCCGCCACCGGTCTGCCGTTCGGCGTGCAGCTCGGCGGAAAGCCCTGGGCGGAAGCCGATCTCATCGCCATCGGACTCGAATTGCAGGCCGCGGACACCGCATGGCGGGACATGCCGTCACTGCTCCCGAATCCGCGCACACTGCCCGAGATCGCCCCCGTGGCCCCCGGTGACGGCCCCGACCCGACCAACACCGACGCCGGAGCCCCCGCATTCAACTTCATCCCGACCACCAGCGCCGTCAACACGTGACCGAACAGCGGTTCCACAAGGGCCAGGGCAGTTTCCGCAGTCCGCGTCATGCCGGTACCACGCTCCACGGGTCGAGAGTCGCGACTCCCATCGACGCGAAATCCTTGGTATTGCGCGTCACGATCGTCATGGCGTGTTCACTGGCGATCGCCCCGATCATCGCGTCTCTCTCGGGGCGTGGGTCGGGCACGTGCAGACGGGCGGCACGGCGCGCGCTTGCGAGATCGAGCTCGAGGATTCGGCCCGCGAAGACGTCGAGGACATCCTCCTCCAACCACATCCGCAGTCTGTTGCCCTGCGCCGCGTCACGGCGCTCGATCAGCCCGATCCCGAGCTCGATTTCCATGACGGTGACGACACTCAGATACAACTCCGACGGGCGCCGCTCCGCGACCCAAGCCCGAACCGCAGGGCTGGCCACACGTACCGATTTCCGCAACTCGCTGACGACGTTCGAATCGAGCAAGAACGTCACAGTGGAGGCACTTTCAGCCCGACGTTCAGGGCCGGCGGATCGAAGTCGATCTCGTCGTCATCCATACTCAGCCGCGCCACGATGTCCTGACTGTCCGCGCGTAGCCGTCGGTATTCCTCGATCGAAAGCAACACGTACGCTTCCTCCCCGCGATCGGTGATCACGACCGGCCCCTCGGACGCAGCTCGTTTGGCGGCGCTGACATCGCGATTGAACTCACGAGCGCTCATCGTGGTCATAGCAACCAACCTCTGATGTAGGTACATACCTACACTAGCCCATGCGGGGGTGCCGTGCCAGGAACAGCGATTTCTCCGGCGATACGCCGACACTCCCGCTGACGCCGTAGGCTGCGGAGCGCGACCCTGTCCGCCTCTCGGAGGAGTTGTGCATGGTGTTCGGGTTACCGAAACTGCCGCCGCTACCGCTGGTGCGGGCCGTCGGGACCGTTCGCTACGCGCTGGGCGAAGCCTATCGGCGGTTGGCGCCGGCGCCGCTGTCGTTGATGGAGTTGCTGGCGGCGGGGTGGTTGGCGCAGGCCATTCATGCGGCGGCGGCACTGGGGATCGCCGATGAGCTGGCGCAGGGGCCGCTCACCGGTGCGGAACTGGCGCGGCGGGTGGGTGCGGACGAGGACGCGCTGCGCCGGTTGTTGCGGCTGCTGATCAGTCACGGCATCTTCGCGCAGCGCCGCGACGGGCGCTACGCGCTGACCCCGCCCGCCCGGGCCCTGTGCCGCGACTCCCCGGAGTCGCTGCGTGATGCGGCCCTGTTCTTCGGGTCGGCCACACATCGGGCGCATTGGACGCATGTGGTCGACGCGGTACGCACGGGAAATCCGGTAGGGCCGCAGGTGGACGGCGCTCCCTTCTTCGAATACATCCGCACCGACCGTCAATTCGGCGACCTGTTCGACCGCGCGATGACCAGCATCGGATCGCTCACCACGGAATCGTTGTTCGCCGCTTACGATTTCGGGCGCTTCTCGACGATCGTCGATGTGGGCGGCGGGCACGGCGCGATGCTCACCGAAATCCTCTCGCGCGCATCCGAAACCCGGGGCGTGCTGTTCGATCTCCCCGATGTGGTGGCCGGTGCGGCGGAGCGCTTCGCAGCCGCGGGATTCGACGGGCGGGCCGAGGTGACGGCGGGGTCCTTCTTCGAATCGGTTCCGGCGGGCGCGGAGGCGTATCTGCTCAAACATGTGGTTCACGATTGGCCGGATGCGCGTGCCGAACAGATCCTGCGCACCGTGCGCGCCGCGATGACGTCCCACGCCCGGTTGATCATCGTGGAAATCGTGCTGCCCCAGGACAATCGCCCGCATCCGGGTAAGTACACCGACCTGGAGATGCTGATCAACAGTGGCGGCCGCGAGCGCACCGCCGGTGACTACCGCGACCTGCTCGCGCGCTGCGGTTTCGCGCTGACCCGCATCACCGAGACGGTGTCACCGGAATCCGTGATCGAGGCACGGCCGGTGTAGGACCGCCCGCGCTAGCGCGCACCGCGCGGACGCCGGCGCGGGCGAGCGATGCCGACGTGCTGCTCGACCAGTTCGCCCCACCAGTTGGCCAGCGAGCCGACCAGAAACCATGCGGCCCTGACTCGTTCGTCGTCGACCGTCTCGGCGTCGCGCAGCAGCACGGTGGCGCGGACCTGGGCGGCGGCGAGTCCGTCGACGGCCGCTCCGAGGGAACGCGCATGGGCCGCGGCGGCGGTGCGGTCGCTGACCCAGCGGTCGATGTGGACGACGATTTCCCTTCTGCGGCAGTCGATCTCCGCCGCGCGAACCGGGGAGCGGCGGCGGGCGAGGTGAAGTTCGGCCAGTTCGCGGGCAGCCCGGGTGACCGGATGGTCGTCGGCCTGGTCACCGATATGGCCGCAGCAGGCGGCGAGAAGTTCGTGCCCCTCGGGTATCTCGGGATGGAGTTCAGCGGCCGTGCCCGGGGCGCCCGTCCCCACGGCGCCCCGGTCCACCGCGGCGGCGCACCGGCCGCGCAGCCCGCCCGGGCCGGTCCGCGCTGCGCGGCCGTACGGCTGCGAGGCGGCGGACATCGGATACCTCCGGAAGGGTCGTGGTTGCACCCGACGCCACGAACGGGACACCGGACCGCGAGCCCGACGCGGCAAGGGCAAACCGCGCCGGATCCGGTGTGCCGCACGATGCGAAGGGGGCAATCCTGCGGCGCCGGGTGCTACTTCCAAGCGTGCGCGCTCGCGGCGGCCCGGTCACTGCCCTTTCAGTGGCCTTCCGATGCCCCTGGGCGTGAGGACCTGCCCGCCATGGGAACTATCGCCAGGTCACGGCGGTGGCGATGAGGATCAGATACAACACCAGTACGAATACCACAGCCGGAACGACGGGATACGCGCGGGTAGCCGAATCGGACTCGCCCGCAGCGGGCGACGCCGCTCCGTTTCGCGCGGACTCGGACGGCGGAACCGGTGGTCGCATCGGCTCCGGCGAGCGAGTCAGGAACGATCCGGCCACGAGGACCGGAAGTAGCAACAGTCCCACCGGAATCCACGTCAGTGTCGCCCACGGCAGCGGATGGTCCCACGGCCGGCTCAGCGCCACCTCCGCGCCGACCGCGAGGGCCGCGCAGCCCACAATCGCGACGACACTCCTCCGCACTCCCAGGACATTCGAGTAGTACGACTGCCCCGGGCGTGCGTCCGCCGCCGTCTTGCGCGCGAATTCGAAATGGAGGAAGGCGCCCGCGAAGATCAGCGCGACCCAGGCTGTCCGCCACCCGGCCTCGACCTGACCGGTGTCGATCGCCGAACGCACGAGGTACGCGATGATCCACAACTGCACCGGGTAGGTCACGGCCAGATTCAGCAGCAGATCGCCGCGGATCCGCGCCGATACGCCCTCCAGCCCCCACAGCGCGAGGCCGTATCCCATCGCCGCGACGACGAGCACCGCCGACCACCACGACAGCAGCGACGACACCACTGTCAGCATCACCGCGAGCGCCCCGATCGCACCCCACAATTCGCCGACGCTCACCGCTCCCGTGACCAGCGGCCGATCCGGGTTGTGTACCCGGTCGTAGTCGAGGTCCTTGATCTCGTCCACCATGCGCAGATACAGCAGCAGCACCACGACGACGACGATCCGCACCGCCGTGGCCCCTCCCGGACGCCACGCGAGGTCCGGATGCGACACCACCGCCGCGGTGCCCTCCACCGCCGCGACGAACATGACGGCGTAGAGCAGATGATGTGTTTCGTACCGCGCGACGGTGAAGCGCGCGATTCGCGCGACGGCCGATCCGCCCACGCGACGGCGCCCCGGGGTCGAGGCCTGCTCGGACCGGCCGGTGGGCGCGGAACCGCTCAGCATTCCGCCTCGTCGGTGTCGTAGCGCAGGCCGATGCGGGCGGCCACCGCACCGCACTGGTGGATTTCGCAATCGACCTGTCCCGGAACGGCATCCGAGGGGCGGGCCACACATTCGGCGCGGTGGTCCAGCTCCACGAACTGCTCGAAGGAACTGGAAACCCCGATCAGCCGGCTCGGCTCGGACACCGACATCGCGGTGACCGTCTGCCGTGCCGCCTCGAGCAGCACACTGCCGGGCACGTGATCCACGGCGTGGTCGAACAGGATCGGGTGGCCGGTGTCGATCGCCAGCTCGGCGACCGCGGCCGCGCCGACTCGCCGCAGCGGGCCGATCACCACATTGCGCTCGTTGGCCCGGCCCACCTCGACCGCCGCGGCCGACTGCCCGGGCGGCAGCGCCGCGCCGATGTCGCCGAGGCCCAGCCCGGTGCGTAACCCGCCGCGCAGCACCTCCCACCGCGACGGCGACACCCAGGTGAAGGATCCGTCCACGATCATCAGCGGCTCACCACCGCATTCGATGTCGAGCACCATATCCACCCCCTGCAGCACCTCGCCGCGCCGATGCCGGCGCGAAATCTGCACCGACATCACCAGATCCGCGGGCGCGGGCCCGATCACCCAGCTGTCGCTCTCCGCGACCGCACCGTTGAAGGTGCGCACCACGAACCCGAAATCCTGTGGTACGCCGAAGTATTCGTGCGTGAGAGCGATCGCCGCCTGCCGGGCGGCCTCCATCACCAGCATGGGATCGTAGGTGTCGTCCCACGGAGCCAGGTGGTCGCCGTAGAAGGCGTGCATGCGGGGAAGCTGGGCACCGACCACGAATTCGTCGGACCGCGCGGCGTGCAGCGAGGTGACGAAGACCTCCGACACCGCACAGCGGTGGGCGAGATGGCGGGAGATGGTGTGCACGTGGCTCGCTGTCGGGATGGTCGCGGTGTCGATCGTCATGGTCGTGCCTCCAACCAGTCGTGTGCGGATACCGGGGGCAGGGTCTGCCGCCGCCCGCCGTTGCGCATGGGCAGTACGTGGGAACCGAGGACGACGGCCGACCAGGGATCGATCGCGCGGCCGGTGGCCCAGGCGCGACGCAGCAGCAGCGCACAGTCCTCGTCGCGATCCGGATCGAAGTCCGCCGGAACATCACCGACGTCGTCCACCAGCCGCGCGGCGGCGGCCGAACGCCCGAAATCCCGTGCGGGAGTGCGGGAGTACAGCTCCGCGGCGCAGGCGGCGGCTTCGACACCGCGGTCCCGCCCGGACTCGATCTCCCGCAGCACCCGCGCACGGGTGTCGGTGTCGAAGTAGATCGCGAACTCGCGCAGCACGTCGGCCGGATCGTCGGGCGAATGCACCAGATTCAGCAGGTAGCTGTATCTGCCCAGCAGATAACGCAATTCACCGGGCTGCCGCTTGCCCGGATCGGTGGGGCCCTTGGCCGCCGTGAGCCGCACCGGGGTCGGCAGCGCGGTGGGTTCGCCGGAGACGACGAGGACCAGCGCATCGGAGATCTCGGTCAGCAGATCGGCGAGCCGCCGCCGCTCCGGCGAAGCGATATTCCACGCGAAGTACCACAGCGCGCGCACCAGATGCCGGTCCACCGCGCAGGTGCGCGCCGCGACGATACGGAAGTCGTTGTCCCGCAACCACTGCAGCGTCGGTTCGACGGCCCGGGCCACGATCGCATCCGGTTTCAGCAGCAGCAGCGAATATCGGCGAGAGAAGTCGGCCGCATCGAGGCCGGCCGCACCGAGCTCGTCGACCGTCTCCTGAACGTAGGTGTCCTCGGCATAGGCGGCCGCCTTGGCCGGCAGCGGAGTCGACGCCGCCAGCAGTTGCGCCAGATTCATCGGCTGCCTCCCACAGTCGCGTCCGGGCCGAAACGCGCCAGGATCTCGGTCACCGACGGCAGCGGATCGCCGAGGTAGCCGCTCTCCAGGCAGTGGTCGAGGAGCAGTCGCAGATACGGCTTGCCGCTCGGCGGGCAATCCCGCCCGAGCAGGGCATGTGTCGCCGTGGTGTCGAACAGCGGTCGGCGGGCGAAGTAGCTCGTGTAGAGCGCGCCGATGCGCTGGAAGTATTCACGCTCCAGCGGTTCCAGATCCTCCACCACGAACGAGGCCTCGGGCACGAAGGTCGCGACCTGGAAGGAGGGATATTCGGCGAGGACGTCCGAGATGTCACGCAGCGAGAGCGCATCGGCGCCGACGGCGTGAAAGGTCTGTCCCGCAGCGGAATCGAAGTCGGTCGCGGCCGCGGCGATCACGTCGGCGACGAAGTCGACCGGTGCGGGCGCGATCGTGGCGTCGTAGCGGCCGGGCAGTGAGCGCAGCTTGCCCTCGACGATCAGCTTCACCACGGTGTAGAGGTTCTTGTAATCGCGGATCACGCCGGTGTCGGTGGCGCCGGTGACGACGCCGGGGCGAACGACCGCCCAGCGCAGCCCCGGGGTGCAGCGCACCTGGCGTTCGGCCCGGAACTTACTGTCCTCGTAGCCGTTTCCGAAAGCCTGCCCGACATCGAGTTCCGCCTCGGCGACCACACCCGCCCGCATCCCGCACACGTAGGCGGTACTCACGTACACCAGCGGCACGTCCCAGCGCAGCGCCAGTTCGATCGCGTGCGCGGTGCCGCGCACGTTCAGTTCCTCGTAGTCGCCGGCGGTGGCGTCGAAGGCCGTGGTCGCGGCCGAGTGCACGATCATGCCGACGCGGGAGCCCAGTTCGGCGGCGTCGTGCCCGGAGAGGCCGAAACCCAGCCGCCGGACGTCGCCGCGCACCGTCTCGATGCCGTCCATCTCGGAACCGTCGTTGCGGATGATCCGCGCAGTGCTGTGCACCAACCCGACAACGGGCCGGCCCGCCGCGCCGAGGCGCGCCACCACCTCCGCACCGATCAGGCCGCCCGCGCCGGTCACCAGAACGGCGTCGTGTCCGGTCACAATCGCACCTCCTCGATCAGGGCCACCACATCCCCGATACGGCGCACACCGGCCAGCTGTTCGGGCCGGTAACGCGGTAGTCCGAAGGCCTGTTCGAGGACCAGGGTCAACTCCATCAGACGAAGCGAGTCGAATCCCAGATCCTCGATCAGCCGCAACCGGTCACCCGGTTCTGCGGGCGGAGCCGGCGCCATCGCGACGACGAGCCGGCGCACCCGTTCCGCCACTGGGCCGTCCACATTCGTCATCACTGTCCTCCGTCGCGCTGGTGGGGTTGCCGCCCGCCCGAGCCGAGCAGGTCGCGGGCCTCGTCGAGCGGCAGTTCGGTATCGAGATAGGCGGCCGGGCGCAGCCAGTCGTAGCTGATGTCGAGCGTGCGCCGCCATTGCTCCCGCGAATCGAACGACGCCGGAAACTGTGTGCCACCGGCGATCTCACGCACGGCGGCCGCGAGTTCGTCCAGCACGGCCAGTTCGTCCAGGCCGCTCGCGCCCGATCCGAGGACCGCGGAGAAGCGCAGGGCCGACGCGCGGTCGACCAGCGCGCGTAGCGGTCCGGTATCCGGCACCATCGCGGCCAGCGTCCGGCCGGGCGCGACATCCGGGGGCAGCGGGTGAATACCGTAGGTGGACAGCGCCATTCGCACGCACATCGCGATCACGCGATGCGCCGCGATGTCGGCGACGGCACCCTGCCCCGCTTTCACCGCCCCCATCAGGTCCTCGCGGGCGTTCTCCAGCACCACGTTCGACCAGACCACCTCCATCGCGCAGGCGACGAATCGCTGGGCCGGAAGCGGTGACAGGGTCGCGATCTCGCGGTCCGCGCCGCCACCGGCGAGCCCGAGCGCGGGCATCCGCGTGGACGGAATCGGCGTGACCGGGCGTACCGGCTTGCACATGGCGAGCGCGGGACGCAATGTCTCGCCGCCGCGCAGGGACAATCCGATGAGGCCCAGGCGGACGAATTCGGCGAGTTCGGTGCCGATCGGCGACCGGCGCAGTATGTCGGCGACCGACTTGCGGGCGACCACGCCCCGCCATGCCGCGGCGCCGCGGTCGGAGAGTGCGAAGACGTCCCGATCGTCGCGCAGCACATGGATCCGGTCGCCGATGGGCCACGTGGTCACGCCGTCGACCCGGGCCAGCAGAATCCGATCGGGATCATCGGTGACGTCGTCGATGCCGAATCGCCGGGCCAGGGTGAGCATCTCGTCGAGCGTCGCATCGGCCGGGAGTGCACGGTAGGCGTCGACCTGCTGCGCGATATCGGGATCGGCCGCCACGATCCGATCGAGCTGTCGCGGAACCCATTTCGTTTCGATGTAGGTTTCCCCGCGCGTCGCGGCCCACGACTTGACCGCCTGGAGCAGGCCGTCGCGAGCCCACCCGTCGGCTTCCGCGTCGGCGCCCAGGGCGCGCAGCGCGACCGCGAACCACAGCGCGTGGCGGCTACGCTGCGCCCACCAGCCGGATACGGTCTCGGCGAAGCCGTCGGCGGGCAGCAGCGCCAGCAACCCGTCCAGATCCACGGCCGCGCTCGACCGCAGCACCGTCGCATTGCGGAACCGCTGGCAGCGGTTCAGCACGTCCTCGTCGAGATCGCCACCCGCACCGGTCACTCGCTCGAGTTGCGCGCGCAGTTGTGCCTCGGATCGGGTGCGGATCTCGATGCGGCGGCCGTCGGCGAACACCACGGTCGGTAGCGTCGGCATCTGCTCGTCACCGGGCGCCACGATCAGGAAGTCGATATCGGAACCCTCGTTGCCGAATCCCTCCGCCAACGACCCCTCGAACAGGGCGGCGGAATTCGGTGGGATCGAGACCGTTTCCAGTGCCGCGGCCAGCAACCGCTCGACACGATCGATCGACAGCGCCGGCGCGGTGGAGACACTCGTCGCGGTGGTGTCGGCGCCGGGATGTTCGGCGGCGCCCGCCAATCGCCCCTCGGTGTAGAGCTGCCACATGTGCCGGCGGCGCGGTTTGCCGCTCGAGGTGCGGCGGATGAAGCCGCGCGGTCCGGTGACGACGCCGACGGTCCCGGCGGGGCCCAGTTCGCCGCGCACCACGGTCCGGGCCCGGGTGATCCACTCCCCCGGCGCGGTTTCGGCGAAGAGGACGATGCCGGGGGCGGCGCCGCCGGTCAGCGAAACCGCCGCGAGCTTTCCCTTGGTAATGCCGGTTTCGCGCGCCACCCGGGATTCGATGTCCTCCATGAACACCGACCGCCCCCGCACCTTCAGGCTCGTGCCCATCCGGCCCAGCACGAAAACCTCGTCGTGGTAACGGAATCCGGCGTCGCCGGTGTAGAGGCGGCCGTCGGTGATGCGGGTCGCGCCGCCGGCGCCGTCGGTATACCCGAGGGCGACCGAATCGCCGATCACCACCATTTCGCCGAGCACCCCGTCGGGCAGTTCGCGGCCGTCGTCGTCCACCACCACAACCGTGGATTCGGGAGTGGAATAGCCGAGGCCGGTGATCCAGCCCGGGCCGCTCACCCACCGGTCGTCGGCGAGTGCGACCTCCGCGATTATCCGCACTGGCTCACCGGGGCGCAGGGTCGCGGTATCGACCCGCAGGGCCGTGAGCGGCCGGTCGCGCGCCGAGGAGGTGACCATCAGCGTGGCCTCGGCCAGACCGTAGGCGAGGGTGTACGCCCGAGCGGAGAAGCCGCGCGCGCCGGTGAGTTCGGCGAAGGACCGCAGATCCTCGACTTCGACCGGTTCGGAGCCGACCGCCAGGGTCCGCCATCCCGACAGGTCCAGATCGGCGATGTCGTCCGGCGAAACCCGATGTGCCACATAACCGAGCGCGAACGACGGCGACGGCGAGTGCTGGGCGTGCGCCATCGCCCGCAGCCAGCGCGCCGGATCGCGCACGAACTGATCGGGCCGCATCAGATACAGGTCACCCTGATTGGCGACGGTGGTGAGGAATGCGCCGACCAGGCCCATATCGTGGTAGAGCGGCAGCCACGAGACCATCGCCTCGCCGGGTCGCCAGTCGATCAGCCGGCTGATCATCCGGATGTTGTTGGCCAGGTTGTGCCACGACACCCGCACGCCGCGCGGGGTTCCGGTGGACCCGGAGGTGAATTGCAGCAATGCCGTCTCGGCCGCGGGTGCGAGCGTCCGGTCGGCGGGCGATCCGGTGTCGCCGACGACGACCGGTTCGTCGGCACGTCCGGCCGTCGTCATCGCCTCACGGACCAGTGTTTCGAGCTCCACGGAGGTCACGACCACGCGAGGTGCGGCCTGGTCGAGTATCGCCGCGACATGTGCGATGTACTGGGCCATATCGGCGAACATGGGCGGGGCGATGGGCGTGAACACCCCGCCGCACGCCCACACCGCGTAAAAGGCGGCGACACAGGGGAATCCGGTCGGCATGACGACGCAGACCCCGGCCTCGTCACCGCCCCCGAGGCCTCGTTCGCGGAGCCGACCCGCGACCGACCAGGTCAGTTCGGCGAGTTCCGCGTAGCTGCGGAACTGCCAGCCGTCGGCTTCGTCGGCGAGGTGGATGCCGGTGGCGGTGGCGGGATTCACCAGCCAGCCGCGCACCAATGCCTGGTCGTCGTCGGTGTTCCGCAGTTCACTGGGCATCGGCTGCCTCCCCTTCTTCGAGCACGGTGACGGTTCCGCTGCTGCCGTCGACCCGCAACGGCATACCGGTCCGGACGGATCTGGTGACACCCGGAATCTGCACCACCGTCGGCACGCCGAGTTCGCGCGCGACGATGGCGACATGGGTGAGCGGGCTGCCCCGCTCGACGACGAGAGCCGTCGCCGAGGGCAGCACCGCCACCCATCCCGGATCGGTTCGATAGGTGACGAGCACACCGCCCGCCACGTCGCGCGGCTCGTCGACCACCACCGCCGGACCCGTGCCGACCCCACCACCCGACGGCGTACCGGCGAAGACCGAACCCGCTGTCGCGGCCGGGGTGTCGGTGATCGGCACCCACCCGGCCGCCGCCAGTTCGGCCGGGCCGAAACCGCCGCCGTGGGTGGCGAAGCGGGCCGGTGCGACCAGGCGCGCGTCGGCGGCGCGCTGCTGTTTGCGGGTGGCGACCACCGCCCGCAGACCGGCCGTCTCGCCGCCCTCGTAGCAGCTGCGCAGTTGCGGCAGCGTCAGGTAGAACACATCGGAGAATTCGTCGATGATATTGCGCCGCACCAGGTCTCGTCCCATGATTCGGATGGTTCGTTTGACCATGCCGAAGGCGCGGGTGCGGCAGAAGCGCAGACTTTCCCGATGCCCCGCACAGCGAGACACCTTGCGCCGCAACCGTTCGTAGATCGCGCGGCGCCAACCGCGCAGATGCGCATCCAGATACCGTTGCGCATCGTCGGCGGCGCGGTCCTGTTGTTCCGGCAGTGCGGCCAGCACCATGACGAACAGGCCCGACGGATCCTCCCGCAGATCCGGGGTCTCGAGCTTCAGTTCGTCGAGGCTGCGGTAGCCGTAGCGGTCGATGTACTCGTCGACGCGTGCCCGGAATTCGTCCTGGCCCGCGGTGACCAGCGCGTCGTAAACGCCCTCCGGGGCAGTACTTTCCAGCAGCTTGCGCAGATCGTCGTTCTGCCGCACGATCGCGGCGAGCGCCGACATGGCACGGGCCGGCTCGGCGGATTCGACGTCGGCACCGGGCCCGGCGACGGCGTAGAGGAACCACTCCGGTGCCTTCGGCAGAAATATCCGGGTGAGGACGTACAGCAGACCGGTGAGGGTCAGCAGCATCGCGTCCAGCACCATCATCGGACCCCAGCGGTGCACCAGTTCCCGATCGAGTTCGCGATAGCGGGCGTAGGCCTGTGCCCCGGTGTCGGCGCTGTCGTCGTGGGACTCGAAATCGTCGTAGACGCGGTAGAACTCGTCGAGGAACCGCCGCATCATCGCGTCGATCCCGGCGATGCGGCGCAGATAGATCGCGGTGGTGCGGGTCCGGGACATCACCCGCCGCAGCGGATTGCCGAAGGTGAACGGGCGCAACGTCTTCGCGATGTCGTCCGGCAATGGTTCGGCCACGCCGAGCGCGGCCTCGAGTACCCGGCGGTTGAGCGGATAGCCCGGCGCGATGCCGACCATCCGATACCAGTGCAGCAGGTTGTAGTAGACGCGCCCGTGAAAGTAGCCGAGCAGCACCGGAGTCCAGCTGTCGGTCTGCGCGACCTGCGGCTGCGGCACCCCCAGGGATTCGGCGTATCCGCGGTACACCCGGCCGTAGATATCGGCCGCGGTGGTGAAGGTGAGCGGTGAGGTGATGCCGCTGAAACTCTCGATGATGTTGGAGTTGTCCCAGATTCGCAGATCACCGTCGGGCACCGCTTCACCGGCGCCGCGCAACGTGTCCCCCACCGCCGTGGTCACCGGCCGTGCCTGCAGCACCCAGAGCCGGCCCTCCGCGTCGAAGGCCCACTCGACGTCCTGCGGGGCGTTAGTCGCCGTCTCGATCCGGCGGCCGAGCTCGATCAGCCGGGTCACCTGCTCCGGAGTCAGCGCCGGGCGCGCCCGCAGCGCGGGATCGACGTCCACCGCGATACAACCCTGGTCGCCGTCGGGACGGTAGCGAGTCGCCTTCTCGCCCAGGACCGCATCGAGGACGGTGCCCGAAAATTTGTCCACCACATGGGTATCGGCGTCCACGGCGCCCGAAACCAGCCCTTCGCCCAGACCGTAGACGGCGCTGATCAGCATCCGGTCCGTGGCGCCGGTGCTCGGGTCGCAGGTGAACAGCACACCGCTGGTTTCCGCCGCGATCAGGCGTTGCACCACGACCGCCGGCATCTCCGGGAGTGCCAGTCCGTGCGCGAAACAGTAGTTGATCACCCGCGGCGACAGCGCCGACGCCCAGCAGGCCGTCACCACCGACGCGATCGCCTCGGCCCCCGAGACGTTCAGGAACGAATCGAACTGCCCGGCAAACGAATACGCGGTGCCGTCCTCCACCGCCGCCGAGGACCGGACCGCCACCGGGGCACGGCCCAGGCGCTGCCATACCTCGTCCATCGCCGCGACGAGGGCATCCGGGGGCGTGGCGGTCATGATGCTCGCGCGTAACCGCGCACCGCGGGCCAGCGCCTCGTCGAGATCGGTCGTGCGAACGAATTCCGCTGCCGCCGCGACGATCTCGGCGGGCATGTGCTCGAACATCTCCGGCTCGACGACCAGCCAATCCGGCACCGGCAACGACGCATCACGCAACCGACGCAGCCCGGCCGCTTTCCCGCCGGCATCCGCCGCTTCGGCAAGGCCCGCTTCGGATTCGTGCACCAGGTCTCCTGTCATCGCGGACCGTGCGCCTGCCCAGCGGTCGCTCGCAGAGTTCGTAACGGTATATCTGAAATGCTTCCGTTTCGGAATACCGGTGATCGATATCCGACCGGCCGCGGTGCGCAGGCGGTCACCGGGGCGTTGTCTCGATATACCGGCCGCGCTCGCCGGTGTTAACCGAAATCCGAACAAGATCGGCTGGCCGCCCGCCGGGAGCGCGGCTACGCTACGTTGAGGCTCGTGACGATCGGTGGAGGGTGTAATTCGGCGTGAGTTGGTCATTCACACCGGACGAGTTCGCGCACATCTGGCGCGAAACCGACCTCGATCGTCATCCCTTCCCCCTTCGGATCCTCGAAACCCCGCGCACCGAGGACGAGGCGGCCACCTTGCGCAAAACCCTCGAGGCACGGCTGCCGCTCGGCGCGGACCCGGACCTTTCCGCCTGTCTGCGCATCCTGGCCGCACCGCACACCCGCGTGGTCGCGATCGGCGGCGCACACAGTCCCGGGACCGAGATCCGGGCGGTGGCCGCGGCGATCTACGACCACGCCGTTCTCGCGATCCAGGAACCGGGACGCACACCCGGATTCGGCGGATCCATCCGATTGTCGATCGGGCATACCGCCAAACTGGGCGCCCGCATCGCCGCGCTGCTGCCCGACTGCCCGGCCGGAGGTGAACCCGCCCGCTCGGCACCGGCCGAGGCGGTACGCGACGACGATTGCCCGCGGCCGGCCTCACCGCCGGCGCCGCGCATCCGACGCCTGCTGCTGAAACCGCACAGCGCCGAAGGGCATATCCGCATCGAGGCCGGCCTGGACCGGCCCACACCGCCCGCGCCGCTGTACTACACGTGGATCGACGTCGCCGAGGACGGGCGCTATCTCATCAAGGCGGGCGACGAAGTCCATATCGTGCCCGCGAGCCGGCAGCAGATCGGCACTCACCTGCAAAAACGCATTCCGCGATGACCGTGACGGGCGCGGATTCGGGCAACTCGGGCTGACCGGACATCGCCGGAACCAGTAAGCTGGGTCGACCTGCAGCCTCACCGGGAAGCCGCCTCCGGGCGTTCCCTGTCGGGCTGTGTGATTGCAGCCCGATGGGGGAGCCCTACGAGGTAATGCTCCGCTGCCGCCTCCGGCCCTCCCCATTAGGCTGATCGGACCGACCGATCTCAGGGGTGCGCATGACGATCGAGACCAGCCAGGCCGATATCACCCGTTTCTTGCAGGCCGCGCGCGGGGGAACCGTCACCTTCGATCCGGCGGCCGCGCGTGGGTGCGCGGAGATCTATCAGCAGCAGGCCGACCGGCTTCGGGAACTACAGCAGCGCCTCGATTCGGTGGCGCAGCTCAGCGGATTCGGGGGCTTCTTCTCCGCGCAGCAGTTGCAGGCCGGATTCGGCCGCAAGGCGCGCGATGCGGCCGAACTGCTCGACCAGTACATCGCCGCCGCCTACCGCATGAAAGAGGCCTTCCTGACCAGCGCCGGGCTCTACGAGGAGGCCGATTCCGCGCATGCGGCCGCGCTGCGGGCGATCTCGTCCGGACTGTCACGATGAGCGCCGAATTCCGTTACGGGCCGGCCGCATCGCACACCGACCCCCAATACGTCAGCGCCATGGAACATTTCGAGTCCATGACACACGAACAGATCCACACCGGAACCGAGAAGATCGAGGCCGGTGAGATTCTGCAGGCCTCCCTGATCTGGCTGGAGGCGGCCGCCACGCTGACGGGTTCCATGCCGGCCACCCGCTCACAGGTCGAACGAATCATGGACCATGCCGGTTGGCAGGGCCCGGCCGCCGAGGCCGCCGCCGCGAGCGCGCACAGTTTCGCCGCCTCCGTCGACGAATTGGCCGCCGTCTTCGGCGAGGTCGGCGCGCGGCTCGGTGCGGTCGCCGGCGCCGCGGAGGCGGTCAAACTGGCGGTGCCGCCACCGGGCGATTCCGGGCCGGTGGGCGCCATCGCCCGAGTGTTGGAGGCCGCGCACGTGCTCGATGCGCGCATCGCCGAGGAGGTCATGCGTCAGGAGGCGATTCTGGCGATGAACATGATCTACAAACCGGCCTACTCCGCGGCGGGCACCGCGGTCCCGGCGCTGCCCGAACCCCCGGCACAAGCCGATCCGGCCGGACCGCGGCCCAGCGCTCCCGCGCGCCCGAACGGCGACCGTCCGCAAGCGCTCCAAAGTCCAACGGCCCCACCGTCGTCCGAGTCGGAGCCCTCGACACCGGCCCAAGCTCCGAACTCGGCCACTGTGCCCGGCACACCCGCATCGCCGCAGCCCGCACCCGGCAATCCGGCACCGAGTTCGTCGGCCCCGGCACCCGCCGCGCCGACGCACGATCCGGGCCCCGCGCCGACCCCGGCGCCGCCGACCTCTTCCGCCCCCACCTCGCCGGACCCGACGCAGCCACCCGCACCCTCCAGCCCGAGCAGTCCGGTGCCGCAGCCGGGCCCCCCGACGACCTGTCTCTTATACACATCT
>NZ_PYHT01000023.1:0-106739 GCF_003023875.1 Nocardia sp. MDA0666 | reverse complement strand
GGGCCGGCGTGCGCTGGGGACGCGGCGGGGGCGGGAGCCTGCGGGGTGACCGGGCCGGCGTACGGCGTCGGGGTCGGTGTGGTGGTCGTTCGATCACCGAATTGGGGTAGTGGAATCTCGCTGGGTAGTCGCACCCCCGGCGGGGCGGGTAGGCCGGGCGGCACGGGAATCGACTTCGGCAGCGGGAGCTTCCGCAGGTCGGACAGCCGCAGATCCGGCAGGTTCAATCCGGTGAGTTCGCGCAGTGGCAACACGATGTCGGGGGCGGACGCCAAGGCCACCTCGGCGAGTTGCGCGGGTATCGCGGCGAGGTCGCTGTCACCCGCTGGGCGATAGCCGGGAGCGTCGCGCAGTGTCAGCGTCGCGAGTGGGGCGGCAACCGCGAGAGTCGCGACCACGGGCAGGACGACGGAACGTTTCGGGCGGCGGTACGGCACGAGCATCTCCCATTCAGGTAGAACCGGTGACCGTCAGCGGGGAACAGGGGTGGGGCGCGGGGTTGATTCCTGACGGATCGATGGTCACACTAGTCCCAAATGCCTCAGATCTAAACCTTTGGTTGAGGATTAGAGCTAGGATAGCTCGAATGTAACTTTCCAGTAGCCACGCAAGGTCCGGACATGCCGAGCGAGCGGTGCGTTCGATCAACCACCCGGCTCGCCGAACCCGTTGGGAGGCACGATGGCTCACCCCCGCCCGAGTGTGCGCCGGGACGGCCGATCGGCGCTGTCCGCACACCATAGGAGGGTTCGATGACCCGGACCGAAGCCCCTCGGACCGGCTCCGCACCGCCGGATCGCCCGAGCACCACACCCGCGGACGGGGTGGCGGGCGGATTCACGAGCCGACTCCGGCGCCGGCGCGGTGGACTGCTGCGTCGGCGGCGAATGCGGCGCGGTGCGCTGATCGGCTTGGTCGTGGTTCCGGTGACCGGCGGAATCGTCGTCGCCTTCGCGGTGCCGATGTTCGGTTCCGGTACTCGCAACGCCGCCTATCAGGCGGCCGCGGGTCCCGGGCACGGGCGCGGGATGAGTCAGGTCGGCGCGTTCGACCAGGCCACCGCGGGCGCGACGGCCGACGGCATCCTGGCCCACTACTACCCGGGCGCCCAGCTCGGGACGATCGGGCCGACCACGGTGCGGGTGCGGCTCACGGTCTACGACAACGAAACCCTCGACGTGTACTCCGATTCCGGGCTGACCGTCGCCGGCCGTCGGGTGGTGGCGGGACAGGCCGCGCACCTGACCCCGACGCCCGACGGCGGCGCGAACGTCGTGGTCACCATCGGTTGTGACGGTGATGTGCTGTGGCAGGGTTCCACCGACGACCCCTGGGCCTACCCCGCCGACCCGGGATCCGACCGTCCCGAGGCCGAACATCTGAAGGTGTGCGACGGCTCGAGTTTCCGCGGGGCACTGGGCGTTACGCAGGACAACGGACAGCCGGCGACGGTGAACCAGCTCGACGTCGAGGACTATCTGCTCGGTGTGGTCCCGGCCGAGATGGAGGCCGAATGGGCCGATAAGGGTGGTGCGGAAGCGCTACGGGCGCAGGCGATCGCGGCCCGCTCGTACGCTCTGGCCGAACACCGCTACCCGTATGCCCAGACCTGCGACACCACCGACTGCCAGATGTATCCCGGCACCGACAAGGAGGATCCGCGCGCGGCCGACGCGGTCCACGCCACCGCGGGCCAGGTCCTCATGCGCGACGGCCATATCCTGCGCACGGAGTATTCGGCGGCGCCCGGCGGCGGGCAGCCGATCGACATCACCACCCTCGAGGTCGGGCCGACGCCCGCCGAACTGGAAGCCGCTCCGGCCGTGCCCGAAGCTCCGGCCGCACCCGCGCCGGCGGTCCCCGAACAAGCGGTCCGCGGCAATTCCGCCATCGATGTGAAGTACGCCGAAAGCGGCGGCGCGGCAGGGCCTTTGGGCGACCCGATGGGGCCGGAGTCGTTGCTGCCCGGCAAGGTCGGAACCTTCCGCCTGTACAAGGGCGGTGTCATCATCGCCACCCCGACCCTCGGCGCCCAGATCGTCGATTACGCCCGCCTCCTGCAGATCGCGCCGCAGGTGAGCCAGAGCGCGGGGGAGGACGCCGGAGCGCAGGCCGCGGCTCCCGGCGGCACCCACCCTCCGGGGACGGCGGCGACTCCCACCCCGCCACCGGCTCCTAGCGGGCAGGATGTGCAGACCCGCCCGGGCCCGGCGGACGCGGCCGGTACTCCGGCTGCCGCGACCGGATCACCCGTCGGCCCGCCCGCCGCGGGGATCGCGGCGCCGGACCACACCGCAACACCACCGGCTTCCCGACCCGAATAAGCGGCGGACCGCTGCCGCGTCGCTCGCCGGATGTGACACAGCCGGGTATGCCGTCGTCCCGGCCGGAGCGGGGCGCAACGTGTGGTCACCCCCTCGCTCAACCCAGCGAGGTGTCGTCCAGTGATTCGGAGAGCCGGCGGAGCAGGTCGGCGAGTTGGTCCAGTTCGGTTCGGCTCATCCCGGACAGCAGGCGGATCTCGTTGTCGACGTGCAGCGGCATGACCTCGTCGATCACGTCACGGCCGTGGTCGGTCAGCTGGACGCGAATGGTTCGCCGGTCCCTCGCATCGGGAACCCGGCGGACCAGATCCTTGGCGGCCATGCGGTCGATGCGATTGGTGATCGCACCCGAGGTCACCATGGTGGCTTTGATCAAGTCACCGGCCGTGAGGCCGTCGGGCCCACCGGAGCGGCGCAGCGTGGACAGCACGTCGAACTCCCCGTATTCGAGTCCGTAGCGGGCGAAGAACTCCTTCATCTCACGCTCGAGCCGGCGGCCCATGCGCTTCAACCGGCCGATGACGTGGGTCGGCCAGACATCGAGGTCGGGGCGGACGCGACCCCAGTCCGCGACGATCCGGTCCACGGCGTCGCTCACAGCGCTCTCCTCCCGTGCGAATATCTCAACGTTCAGATACTTGACATCAAGACACTCTCTGGTGTCCGATTATCTCAACGTTGAGATTATCAATGAGGAGATACCGTCATGACAGGTACCGCCGCCGCCCGCGGCTCGACTGCCGCGATCCTCGCGATCACCGGTCTGGCGCCGCTGGTGTGGGGGACGACGTACGCCGTCACCACCGAATTCCTGCCGCCGGAGCGGCCGATGTTCACCGCGCTGATGCGAGCCCTCCCGGCCGGATTGGTGCTGCTGGGCGCGACCCGGGTGCTGCCGCGCGGCCGCTGGATCGGCCGTGCCGCCCTGCTCGGCGTGCTCAACATCGGCGCCTTCTTCCCGCTGCTGTTCCTCGCCGCGTACCGGCTGCCCGGCGGCGTGGCGGCCGTATTGGGTTCGGCCGCACCGCTGTTCGCGCTCGGCTTCGCGGCGGTGCTGTTGCGGTTGCGGCCGAGCGGTCGCAAGGTGCTGGCCGGAGCGATCGGCATGCTCGGGGTGGCGCTGGTGGTGCTGCGGGCGAATGCCGCCCTGGACACGATCGGCGTGCTGGCCGGGCTGGCGGGTGCGGCATCGATGGCCGCGGGAACCGTGCTGACCGGTCATTGGGGACGGCCCGAAGGTGTCGGCCCGCTGGCGTTCACGAGCTGGCAACTGACCGCGGGCGGGGTGGTGTTGCTGCCGTTGGCCCTGATCACCGAGGGCGCGCCGCCCGCGCTGGACGCCCCGGCGATCGGCGGATATCTCTATCTCGGCGTGCTCGGCACCGCGGCCGCGTATGCCCTCTGGTTCCGTGGCCTGGCTCGGGTACCGGCCACATCGGTCGCCTTCCTGGGCCTGTTGAGTCCGCTGTCCGCGGCGGTGATCGGCTGGCTCGCGCTCGGGCAGTCGCTGACTCCGCTGCAGGTGCTGGGCATGGTGATCGCCCTGGGCGGCACGGTGCTGGGGCAGGTGGGCGATCACGCGAAGCCGCCGTCTGAGCACTCGGAGCCGCTCTCGCCGTCGGTCACCGACGCGCCCGAACTCGCCGACCCCCGGCAACTTTCATCGATCGAGGAGTGAAAAACCATGCGTATCACCGTTTTCGGCGCAGCGGGCATCGCGGGCAGCCGCATCGTGCGCGAGGCGCTGTCGCGCGGCCACGAGGTCACCGCGGTCGGCCGCGGCGAGCGTTCGGGCGATCTGCCCGCCGCGGCGAGCTTCCGCACCGCCGACGCTACCGACCCGGCCCAGGTGAAGGATGTCACCGCCGGTAGCGATGTGGTCATCAGCGCGACGCGGCCGCGCCCCGGGCGCGAATACGAATTGGCGGATGTGGCCGCGGCGCTGCTGGACGGATTGCGCGGCACCGGAATTCGCCTGCTGGTCGTCGGCGGCGCGGGCGATCTGATCGTGCCCGGCACCGGCACGACAGTCATGCAACGGCCGGATTTCCCGCCGGACTGGCGTCCGATCGCCCTGGCCTGCCACGCGCAACGAGAGGTGTTCCGCAGCGCGACAACCGATGTCGACTGGACCTATCTCAGCCCACCCGCACTGCTCGAGCCCGGCGAACGCCGCGGAACCTACCGGGTCGGCGCCGACGAACTGGTCACCGACAGCACGGGCGCCTCGCACATCTCGATGGAAGACCTCGCCGTCGCTCTCCTCGACGAGGCCGAGGAGCAGCGCCACACCCGCACCCGCTTCACCGTCGCCTACTGAAGTACCGGACCGAACACGTTCTCGGACATGGCCTTATCCCACCCATAAGGATCAGCCAACCGCTCCGGCGACGATAGGTGACATCGGTGAGCCGGCTTCCCCCGTGATGCGGGTTCACCTCGTACCGACGTCGTCGGCAGGCGGTAGAGTGCCTGCCCGAGAGAAGGGGGAGGCCGATGAGCTATCCGTACGGGCCCGGCTACGGGGGGAACGGCTATCCGCCGGCGGGCTACCCGCCGCCCGGGTATCCGCCCGCGGGATATCCGGCGCCGGGCTATGCGCCCTACGGTTATCAGGAGCCGCGCCCGAGCGGGGGTGCGGCGATCACCGCGGGAGTCTTCGCACTCCTGCTGGCGCTACTGGCAGCGTTCGGGATCATCGGTTTGCTCAGTGCGGCGAGCAGTGTGAGCCACTCCTACGGCTCCTACCGTTCGCACAGCAGCGGTTCGGCCGACATCTTCTACATCATGGCCGCGGTCGACGGCCTGATCGCGCTGCTGTGGGCCGTCGGCGGAATCATGCTGATGAACCACAAGAATGCCGGGCGGGTGATGCTGGTCGTGCTGTCCTCGCTCGGACTGCTCGGCGGTCTCGCGGGAATCGTGATGGCGCTGGCCAACGGCGTGCCCGCGGCGTCGATCGGCGGAATCATCGGACTGCTGTTCGCGGTGCTGATGTTGAGCCTGACGCTGTCCGGTTCGGCGAAGCGGTGGTGCGGCGTGGGCATGCCCGCCTATCCGCCCGTGGCCTACTACGGTCAGCCGCCCTACCCGTACTGACACGGGCGGCGGACATGGCTTCTCCGTATATACAGCCCGGCTACGCGCCGATACCGCCGAAACCGGGCGGTGTCTACGTCAACCCCCGATGACACCTTGGTGAACACCTCCCGGCCCCTCGCGGCGATATTCCGCTACCCGTCCCGGTCCGCGCACGGCCGTGACCACCATCCCCGCCGGCGAGACCTACGGCGTGCAGACGTGGTGACCCGCTACGGCTACGCTGGGCTCCCGTGACCGTCGCAGCTCCCTTCGATCTGATCGTCGTCGGCTCCGGATTCTTCGGGCTGACCGTTGCCGAACGCACCGCCAACCTGCTGGGTAAGCGGGTGCTCGTGATCGAGCGCCGCTACCACTTGGGCGGTAACGCGTATTCGGAGGCGGACCCCGAAACCGGAATCGAAATCCACAAGTACGGTGCCCACCTGTTCCACACCTCCAACAAGCGAGTGTGGGATTACGTCAATCAGTTCACCGAGTTCACCGGTTACCAGCATCGGGTCTTCGCGATGCACAAGGGACAGGCCTACCAGTTCCCGATGGGTCTGGGGCTGATCTCGCAGTTCTTCGGACGTTATTTCGGTCCCGAGGAGGCGCGCGCGCTCATCGCGGAGCAGTCCGCCGAGATCGAGACCAAAGATGCCGCGAATCTCGAGGAAAAGGCGATCTCGCTGATCGGCCGCCCGCTCTACGAGGCGTTCGTCCGCGATTACACCGCCAAGCAGTGGCAGACCGACCCCAAGGAACTGCCCGCCGGCAATATCACCCGGCTGCCCGTGCGATACACCTTCGACAATCGCTATTTCAACGACACCTACGAGGGTCTGCCGGCCAACGGTTACACCGCCTGGCTGGAGAAGATGGCCGAATCGGATCTGATCGAGGTGCGCCTGAATACCGATTGGTTCGAGGTTCGCGACGAAATCCGCGCGCAGAATCCGGACGCGCCCGTCGTCTACACCGGCCCGCTGGACCGTTACTTCGACTACAGCGAGGGCGAACTGGGCTGGCGCACCATCGATTTCGAGACCGAAGTGCTCGAGACCGGCGACTTCCAGGGCACCTCGGTGATGAACTACAACGACGCCGATGTGCCGTTCACCCGCATCATCGAGCCGCGCCATTTCCACCCGGAGCGTGACAGCTATCCGGAGGACAAAACCGTGATCATGCGCGAATTCTCTCGCTTCGCGCAGACCGGCGACGAGCCGTACTACCCGATCAACACCCCGGAGGACCGCGCCAAACTGCTGGCCTACCGCGAGCGGGCGAAGAACGAAACCGCCACGGCCAAGGTGGTTTTCGGCGGGCGTCTGGGCACGTACCAGTATCTCGACATGCATATGGCCATCGGCAGCGCGCTGAGCACCTTCGACAACGTGCTGCGCCCGCATCTGGAATCCGGCGCACCGCTCACGGCCGGCGATTCCGAGTAATGTGCCACCGGCCCGTACCGCGGATGCAGGAAGTGAAATGACCGCACAAGTGACCCTCGAGGATATGAGCACCGAGACCCGCGCGAAATCCCTGCTGCAGCGCATCATCCTGCCTCGCCCCGGCGAGCCGCTGGATGTGCGGACGCTGTATCTGGAGGAATCGGCGACGAACGCGCGCCGCGCTCACGCTCCCACGCGCACCTCGCTCTCCATCGGCGCCGAATCCGAAGTGTCGTTCTGCACCTATTTCAATGCGGTGCCGGCCAGTTACTGGCGGCGCTGGACCATTCTGGAATCGGTCGTGCTGCGCCTGGACCTGTCCGGGCACGGCCGGGTGGACGTGTACCGCTCCAAGGCCGACGGCTCCCGAATCCACGTGCGCGGCAATGAATTCGCTACGACCACGGCGGGCCGTGAATCGCTCACCGCACCGGCCGATGTGACCACGGTCGAATTCGAGGTCGAGCTGGCGCCGTTCGAGGACGGCGGCTGGATCTGGTTCGACATCACCACCGATTCCGCGGTCGAATTGCGCAGCGGTGGTTGGTACGCGCCGATCGAGGCGCCCGGTGAGGGCAGCATCGCGGTGGGCATGCCGACCTTCAACCGGCCCACCGACTGTGTGAACACCCTCGCGGCCCTCGGCTCCGATCCGCTGGTGCTGGAGAAGATCACGGCCGTGATCATTCCCGATCAGGGCAATCGCAAGGCCATCGACGAACCCGGATTCGCCGAGGCGGCCGCGGTTCTCGGCGATCGGCTCGCGATTCACGATCAGCCGAATCTCGGCGGTTCCGGCGGTTACAGCCGCGTCATGTACGAGGCGCTGAAAACCACGGACGCGCAATACATCGTCTACATGGACGACGATATCGAGATCGAGCCGGACTGCATTCTGCGCGCACTGGCCTTCGCCCGTTTCTCCCGCACCCCCACGCTGGTCGGCGGGCAGATGCTGAATCTGCAGGAGCGCTCGCATCTGCACACCATGGGCGAGGTGGTCGACCGCGGTATCTGGATGTGGACCGCGGCGCCGAATGTCGAATACGACCACGATTTCTCGAAATATCCGCTGCGCGACCGCGACAATTCCAAACTGCTGCACCGGCGCATCGATGTCGATTTCAACGGCTGGTGGACCTGCGTGATTCCGCGCGTGGTGGCCGAGCAGATCGGTCAGCCGCTGCCGCTGTTCCTGAAGTGGGACGACGTGGAATACGGGCTGCGCGCCCGGGCGGCCGGATATCCGACGGTCACGCTGCCGGGTGCGGCGGTGTGGCACATGGCGTGGAGCGACAAGGACGACGCCATCGACTGGCAGGCCTATTTCCACCTGCGCAATCGCCTGGTGGTCGCGGCCCTGCACCTCGGCAACGACGGCCGCCCGATGATCGTGAACACGGTCAAGGCGACGCTGAAACATCTGCTGTGCCTGGAATATTCGACGGTTGCCATTCAGAACCAGGCGATCCGCGATTTCCTCGCCGGACCGGACAAGCTGTTCGAACTGCTGCCCACCGCCTTGGGGCAGGTCGCCACGATGCGGAAGGAATTCCCCGACGCGGTGATCGTCGGCTCCTCGACGGACCTGCCGCTGCCCAGCGGCGCCGATGTGGGTGCGGTCGGTGAACCGTCGAATCCGCTGGCGAAGGTCGTCCGGCTCGGCAAGGGCGTGGTGCACAACCTGCGCAAGGCCAAGACCGAACATCACGACCGCCCCCAGTTGAACGTCCCGACCCTGGACGCGCGTTGGTTCCTGCTCTCGCAGGTCGACGGGGTTACCGTGACCACAGCCGACGGGCGTGGTGTGGTGTACCGCAAGCGTGATCCGCGTCAGGCCCGGGAGTTGTTCGCCGAGGCGATGCGGTTGCGCCGGGAACTGGCCGCCCGATTCCCGGAGCTGCGGGAGCGGTACCGTGCCGCACACGCCCGCTTGACCAGCACCGCGGCGTGGGAGAACGCGTTCGGAATCGACACTAGTGAGGACAAATGACCGCCCCAGCCTCCTCCGATCCGGCAGGCGCCCCGCATCTGCAGGTAGTGGCGGACCCCGAGGTGCCCAAACCCGCGGAGGTCAAGATCCTCAACGCGGTGCAGGGCGCCATCGGCACGCCGCCGGTGATCAAGGCCGCGCGCGGGATGTCGCATTTCGGTGAGCACGCGCTCGGCTGGATGGCCATCGGCGCCGCGGGTGCACTGGTCGACAAGTCCCGCCGGCGCCAGTGGGCCGGAGTCGCGGTCGGTGCCTTCGGGGCGCACGCCGCCTCGGTCGTCATCAAGCGCATCGTCCGCCGCCCGCGCCCGCACGACCCGTCGGTGCAGGTCAACGTGTCGACGCCGAGCAAACTGAGCTTCCCGTCCTCGCACGCCACCTCCACGACGGCGGCGGCCGTGTTGCTCGGGAAGTTGACCGGGCTACCCTTGCCTGCGGTGCTCGTGCCGCCGATGCTGCTCTCCCGGGTCGTTCTGGGAGTGCACTATCCCTCCGACGTGCTCGCCGGATCCGCTCTGGGTGCGGCATCCGCCGCA
Source organism: Nocardia sp. MDA0666 (assembly GCF_003023875.1). NCBI lineage: Bacteria > Bacillati > Actinomycetota > Actinomycetes > Mycobacteriales > Nocardiaceae > Nocardia > Nocardia sp. MDA0666. The sequence continues at coordinate 97,351 of NZ_PYHT01000023.1, read as the reverse complement.
GCCGTGCTAGCCGCCGAAAAGAGATTCGCCAGTGACCGCACAGGAAAGAACCCTCGCTGATATGAGTGAAGAGCCGACCGGCACCGACCTCGACGAAGCCGTCCTGAAGGGTCCGCCGAAGACGCTGGCCGGCGGAATCGTCAAGGCCGTGCGGCCACGGCAGTGGGTGAAGAACGTCCTCGTGCTGGCGGCGCCGCTGGCCGCCGGTAAGGATGCGGCCTCCGGTGCGTACGTGCTGGCGGATGCGACCGTGGTCGCCCATATCGCGATCGCGTTCATCGTGTTCTGCATGGCGGCCTCGGGTATCTACCTGGTCAACGACGCGCTCGACGTCGAGGCCGACCGCGCCCACCCCACCAAGCGATTCCGGCCCATCGCGGCCGGCATCGTGCCGGTGAACCTGGCGTACTCGCTCTCGGCGGTGCTGCTGGTCGGCTCGATCGCGGGCTCGTTCCTGGCGTCCTGGCATCTGGCCGTCGTGATGGCGGTCTACATCGGCATTCAGCTGGCCTACTGCTTCGGCCTGAAACATCAAGCGGTGCTCGACATCTGCATCGTGTCCTCGGGCTTCCTGCTGCGCGCGGTCGCCGGTGGCGCGGCCGCCGACATCCGGCTCTCGCAGTGGTTCCTGCTGATCATGGCCTTCGGCTCGCTGTTCATGGCGGCGGGTAAGCGCTACGCGGAGTTGAAGATCGCGCTCGACACCGGCGCCAAGATCCGCAAGTCGCTGCAGTACTACACACCCACCTACCTGCGCTTCATCTGGACCCTGTCGGCCACCGCGGTGGTGGTCTTCTACGGGCTGTGGGCCTTCGAAACCGATCACAAGCACACCCAGTGGTTCGCGATCTCGATGATTCCGTTTACCATCGCAGTCCTGCGCTACGCGGTCGACGTCGATGGCGGCGAGGCCGGGGAACCCGAAGAGATCGCGCTGGGGGATCGCATATTGCAGCTCCTGGCCATCGCCTGGATCGGAGCGGTAGGTGTCGCTGTCTATCTCACCTGACGAGATGCTGGTAGCGGGAGACGAACACGGGGAGGGGGCAGACGCGGAGGCGTCCGATCGCGCACTACAGCGCGACGGCGATGCCGCGCGCCGCTTTTCGGTGCTCTCCCGCACGGTATTCGTCGGTGGGGTGCTCGTCACCGTCGCGTTGTTCGGTATCGGTGCCTGGCAACGGCGCTGGATCGCCGACGACGGCCTGATCGTCCTGCGCACCGTGCGCAATCTGCTGGCCGGAAACGGCCCGGTCTTCAACGCCGGCGAGCGGGTGGAGACCAATACCAGCGCGGCCTGGACCTATGTGATCTGGTTCTTCAGCTGGATCAGCGACGCCCGGCTCGAATACGTCGGTCTGGCTGTCGCGCTGACCCTTTCGCTGCTGGCCGTCGTCTTCGCCATGGTGGGTTCGGCGCGGTTGTGGCGTCCGTTCACCGCCACCGCGCCGACGCTGCTGCTGCCCGCCGGTGCGCTGGTCTACATCGCCGTGCCGCCGGCTCGCGACTACGCCACCTCGGGCCTGGAGAACTGCCTGGTCATCTTCTGGCTCGGCGTGCTGTGGTGGTTGCTGCTGCGCTGGAGTCAGGACGAGAAGCCCGGCCTGGCGCAACTTCTCGTGGCCGGCTTCTGGGCGGGTCTGTGCTGGGTGGTCCGGCCGGAGATGACCGTCATCGGCGGTCTGGCCCTGCTCATGCTGTTCTTCGCGCCGGTGCCGCGTACCCGGTTGCGCCCGCTGCTGATTCGCGCGCTGCTGGTGGCGGTCGCCGGCGCGGTGCCGGTCGGTTATCAGATCTGGCGCATGGGCTATTACGGCCTGCCCTATCCGAACACCGCGGTGGCCAAGGAGGCCGGCGGTGCGAAATGGGGTCAGGGCCTGAAATATCTGTGGGATCTGATCGGCCCGTACTACCTGTGGATTCCGCTGGTGATCCTCGTCGTGGTGGCCGCGGTGCTGCTGCGCGGCAGGCGCCACCGGACGACCGGCCCCACCGTTGCCGCCGATGCCGGGCGATGGGTCCGGCTGCGGCGGTGGCTGCGCTCCCCGGCCGCGGTGGTGACCCTGATGGTCGGCGGCGGCCTGCTGCTCGTGCTGTTCAACATGCGGGTCGGCGGCGACTTCATGCACGGCCGCATGCTGCTGCCGCAGCTGTTCTGCCTGCTGCTGCCGGTGTCGGTGCTGCCGGTCCGGTTGCCGGTCGGCGAACGTTCCGCATGGCTGCGGTGGTCGTTCGCCCTGCCGCTGATCGCCTGGGCGGGGACGGTCGGCTGGGCGCTGTTCGCGGCCAACACGACCGCCGACACCTCGGGCGGGCAGATCAGCGCCTCGGGCATCGTGGACGAGCGGATCTACTACGTCCTCAACAGCGGGCACGACCATCCGGTACTGGCCGAGGACTATCTGGACTACCCCCGCATGCGGGCGATGCTGCAGGACATCGCCGCCACACCGGACGGCGGACTGTTGATCAACTCGCCGTCGTTCATGATGTGGTACGTCGCGCCGCCGCCGCTGCCGATTCCGCCCGGCGGGTACGGACACACCGTCTACTTCCTCAACCTGGGCATGACCAGCATGAACGTCCCGCTGAGCGTGCGCGTCATCGACCAGGAGGGGCTGGCCTATCCGCTGGCCGCCCATACCGACCGGCTGGCCGACGGACGTATCGGACACGACAAGAACCTGTATCCCGACTGGGTGGTGGTCGATACCGGTATGGTCGACCAGCATCCGTGGATGCCGTGGTTCCTCGACGAGAAGTGGGTACGCCAGGCGCGGACCGCGCTGTCGTGCCCGGCCACCCAGGACCTGCTGGCCTCCTACCGAGCGCCGCTGACCTGGGATCGGTTCAAGCACAACGTCATCCAGTCGCTGCATTTCGCGAAGTACCGCATCGACCGGGTGCCCAAATACGAGATCCAACGTTGCCACCTGGTGGACCCGACGACACCGCCTCCGGTGCCGAACTAGACCGCCGACGGCAACGAAGAAGTCGTGTATTAGTCTCGGTTTGATAACGCCGACGTATCGATTTCACGATACGCTCGGTGACGGACGTCCGTCGGGGGCGCATCTCCGCATGCGCACGGGTGATCATTCGCAGAGAAGAACAGCGGTCGGACGGGCCGCGCTACGGGAAAGGCCGGACAGGGTATGCGAGGCGTGACTGTGCGATGGGTGCAGCAGAGACGTCGGAGACGGTCGCAGCAGCCGTCGGCGCCTCATCGAACCGGATGGCTCAAGCGGTCCGCGGTGGGCGTTGCCTTGGCGACGTTGCTGCCGTTCGGGGTGTCGGTGGCAGAGGCCGGACATGCGGCCGCGGCGTTCAATCCGACGGGTATCGACTTCTGGGTCGATTCGTCGATGGGCCCGATCAAGTCGCGCATCTTCCGTGCGGCCGACGGCAACACCGGACGGGTGGTGTACGCCCTCGACGGTATGCGCGCCCAGGGCGACATCAGCGGCTGGGAGAAGGAAACCAACATCATCCCGGCGTTGGTCAACGCCAACATCAACGTGGTGATGCCGGTCGGCGGTCCGTCGAGCTTCTACGCCGACTGGAACGCGCCGAGCAACTTCTTCGGAATCGATACCGGCTCGGTCGGCTCGTCCGGCTCGGCCTCGACCGGCTCCGCGATGACCGGTTCCTCGAACTACAACGAGACGCTGGGCAAGGTCAACACCTACAAGTGGGAAAGCTTCCTCACCCAGGATCTGCCCAACGCCCTGAGCGCGCGGATGGGCTTCAGCTCGCACCGCAACGGCGTCTTCGGCCTGTCGATGGGTGGTAGCGCCGCCCTGACGCTGGCCGCGTACCACCCGGACCAGTTCAGCTACGCCGGCTCGTTCTCGGGCTACCTGAACATCTCGGCGCCGGGTATGCGTGAGGCCATGCGCGTGGCGATGCTGAGCGCCGGTGGATACAACATCGACGCGATGGCTCCGCCGTGGGGCCCGCAGTGGTTGCGGATGGATCCGTTCGTGTTCGCACCGCGGTTGAAGGCCAACAACACTCGACTGTGGGTCGCGGCCGGCAGCGGCATTCCGTCGGCGCAGGACGCGGTCGCCCCGCTCGACATCATCCAGGGATCGCCGCTGGAGGCCTTGGCGCTGGCCAACACCCGCGCCTTCCAGGTCCGCATGATGACCCTGGGCGCCGGCAACGTCACCTACGACTTCCCGAATGTGGGTGTGCACAACTGGCACAACTGGGAGGACGAGGTCTACCGGATGCTCCCGGATATGTCGGCCAATATCGGCTGATCTCAGCACGACTCGCAGCCCCGCGGCGGACTTCCGCTGCGGGGCTGCGTCGTATCAGACGTGTGCCGCAGATCACCTTTCGGACTATTTCCGTGTTGAATCATTTGGTCGCGCTACCGGATCACCGATACTCGATTGGTATCGAAGAACCCTCAGTACAGCGGCGAGTGCCTTCGCCGGAACGCTTGTGTCTGTGTTGTCCGGAATGAGCGGTGGCTCGTGCGGTGTGGGATCGGGTGCGACCGCCGCTTCAGGTGAAAGGTCGTGTCGATGCGATTTGCGCACAGGAAGCCGTCACTCGGAGGTAGGTCCGGTTTGTGGCTCAGGCGCTCGGCGTTGGGCATGGCATTGGCCCTGTTGCTGCCGCTGGGAGTTTCGGTTCTCGGCAACGGCGCGAGCGCGTCGGCGGCATTCGACCCGTCGGGGTTCGACTTCTGGGTGGATTCGCCGGTCATGGGTGCGGTCAAGTCCCGGGTTTTCCGGGCGAAGGACGGCAACACCGATCGTGTGGTCTACGCGCTCGACGGTTTGCGGGCACCGCAGACGCTCAACGGCTGGGAGATCGAGACGAATGTCGCCCAGGTCCTGACCGATTGGAATATCAACGTCGTGATGCCGGTCGGCGGCCAATCCAGTTTCTACGCGGACTGGAATGCGCCCAGCTCGTTCTTCGGCGTCCCGCCGGGCAATTTCGGTTCGGTCAACACCGGATCCGGTGCGACCGAAACATTCCTAGGCGGGCCGGGGAAGGACTATCGCTACGACTGGGAGACGTTCCTGACCGGTCAGTTGCGCAGTGCCCTGCGGGATCGGCTCGGCTTCCGGGGTAGTCGCAACGGCGCCTTCGGATTGTCGATGGGCGGTAGCGCCGCGTTGACGCTGGCGGCGTATCACCCGGACCAGTTCAGCTTCGCCGGATCGTTCTCGGGATATCTGAACAATTCCGCCCCCGGTATGCGCGAGGCGATTCGGATGGCGATGATCGACGCCGGTGGTTACAACGTCGACTCGATGGCTCCGCCGTGGGGCCCGCAGTGGCTGCGGATGGACCCCTTCGTCTTCGCGCCTCGCTTGATCGCCGACAACACCCGGCTCTGGATCGCCGCCGGCAGTGGTGTGCCGTCCCAGGAGGACTTGGGCCTGCCACTACCGGCGGCGGCCGACCACATCATGCGCGGTGCGCCGCTGGAGGTGCTGGCCTTGGCGAATACCCGTGCCTTCCAGGTACGGATGATGACGCTGGGCGCGACCAACGTGGTGTATTCGTTCCCGAATGTCGGTGTGCACGACTGGTTCAACTGGCAGGCCGAGGTATACCGGATGATTCCGGACCTTTCGGCGAATATCGGCTGAACATCCTCCACCCCCGGGCCCCGGCCGAAACCGCCGGGGCCCGTGGCATGTTGGGCGTTTCCTGGTGGAATTCACCGGCGCACTAGTTGATTCGTCATTTCACGCTGTCATTTCCGTGCGGACGCGATAGGGTCACTGCACGATTACGAATGGCGCACGGGCGGATTTCAGCCACCCGGCGGGGTCCGTGTTGCTAACGATTGGGCGGTCGAATATCGTCCAGCGAGCGCAAGTGTGACCGTTCGTAGCCGCGGCGTCGCTCATGTCGAAAGGTCGGGTTCGACGTGAGCGCAGATCATGCCGTCGCTGACGGAAGTGGTCGTGGCGCGGCGACAACAGCAGACAGCAGCAGAAAGAGAGCAGTATCCATGCGTTTCGGCAGGTCGGCCGCGCCGGTTTCGCATTCGGCGCTCGCGCCGGAGTCAGCCCCCAGAGGGCGGCGAGGCGCTCAGCGTGGTTGGCGCACACGTCTTCTCGCTGCGGGTGCCGCGATGGCACTCCCGATCGCGGCGGGCATCATGGCTCCGGCCGCCATCGCCGCTCCCGTTCACGCACCCGTGCATCAGACACCCGCGGGCGGCTACGACGAACTGATGGTTCCGTCGAGCATGGGCCCGATCAAGGTGCAGGTGCAGTGGGCGCGCAACGGCGGTAACGCCGCCCTGCTGCTGCTGGACGGCCTGCGTGCTCGCGACGACCGCAACGCGTGGTCGTTCGAGACCAACGCGCAGCAGATGTTCGGCAACGACAACGTCACCCTGGTGATGCCGGTGGGTGGCCAGTCCAGCTGGTACGCCGACTGGCAGGGCCCGAGCAACACCAACGGCCAGAAGTTCACCTACAAGTGGGAAACCTTCCTCACCAAGGAACTTCCGGACTTCCTCAGCAATTACGGCGTGGAGCGGACCAACTACGCGGTCGCCGGCCTGTCGATGAGTGGTCCGGCGGCGTTGCGCCTGGCGGCATTCCACCGCGACCAGTTCAAGTACGCGGCCTCCTTCTCGGGCCCGCTGAACTGGAACGCTCCGGGTATGCGCGAGGCGATTCGCGTGATGATGCTCGATGCCGGCCGCTTCAACGTCGACTCGATGGCCGCGCCGTGGAGCCCGCAGTGGCTGCGTTCGGACCCGATGGTGTTCGCGCCGCAGCTGCGTGGTCTGCCGATGTACATCTCGGCCGCCAGTGGTCTGCCGGGTCAGTACGACCACCCGAACGGCCTTGTCGGTGCGTTCAACACCGGTAACGCCATGGGCATCGAGTTGATCTCGATGGTCAGCACCCACTCGTTCAAGGCTCGACTGGACTCGCTGGGCATCCCGGCCGCCTACGACTTCCCGCCCACCGGCACCCACGCCTGGCTCTACTGGCAGGACGAGCTGGCCAAGGCTCGCACGGGCATCCTGGCCGCACTGAACGCCTGATCAAGGGCCGCAACAGCAACTGAACTCGGCGCCGCGCAGATCCGATCTGCGCGGCGCCGATGTGTTGCGGGCGGCCCCAGGTTGCCTTGTGCGCTGCCATTTCTCAGGTTTGCTGTCCGCGCGTCCTACCGCCTCGAGCGGCCTCGGCGCGGTACAACACTCCTGTGGCAGGTGTGGTTTCCGGTAGCCGGGGGACGCTGCGTCGCGGCCGTTGGGGCAGGCGACGGCTCGCGATGCTGGCCGCCGCCGTCGTCGTGCCGATCGCCTCCGGGATCGCCGTCGCACCGCTGTCGGCATTCGCCGAACCCGCCGCGGTGCCGGCCCCGGCCGGGGCGACCGTCGAGAAGGTCGTCTGGCTGACCGAGCGTCGCGTCGCGTTGTGGGTGAACTCGCCGTCCATGGGTGCGCCGGTCCAGGTGCAACTGCTGCTGGCCCGGGACTGGAATTCCCGTCCGGACGCGCGATTCCCGCTGCTGTTCATGCTCGACGGCCTGCGTGCCCAGGACGACGAGAGCGGCTGGACCAGGGATGCCGGCGCCGTCGACTTCTACGCCGACAAGAACGTCACTGTGGTGCTGCCGATCGGCGGCCAGTCGAGCTTCTATTCCGACTGGGTGCAGCAGGACAACGGCAAGAACTACAAGTGGGAAACCTTCCTGACCAAGGAACTGCCGCCGCTGCTGGAGAACCAGTGGCGCGCCACCGATGCGCATGGCGTGGAAGGTCTTTCGATGGGCGGTACGGCCGCGATGTTCCTGGCCGGGCGCAACCCCGGCTGGGTGAAGTACGCGGCCTCCTATTCGGGTTTCCTGACCACCACGAGTGTCGGTATGCCCCAGGCGATCATGTTCGCGATGCGCGACGCCGGCGGATTCGACGCCAACGCCATGTGGGGGCCGCCGACGAATGCCGAGTGGTCCGAGCACGATCCGTATCAGCTGGCGCCCAAGCTCAAGGGCATCAGCATGTACGTCTCCGCCGGCAGCGGCACCACGGGCGCCTACGACAAGCCTTCCGACATCCCGGGCATCAGCACCAATTACGCGGGGATGGGCCTGGAGATGCTGTCCCGGTTGACCAGTCAGAACTTCGTCGACAAGCTGAACAAGCTGTCGATTCCGGTGCAGGCCAATTACCGCCCCTCCGGCACACATTCGTGGCCGTACTGGGATTTCGAGATGCGGCAGTCGTGGCCACAGGCTGCGGCCGCGCTCGGCGTGGAGGCCGACAAACCGGCGTGCGCGGTGAACGGCGCGGTCGCCGCGGCCGTGCAGATCGACAAGTGGTTGGGTGATTGCGTCACCGGCGAGTACCAGGTGACCAACGGCAGCGCGCAGGACTTCAAGGGTGGCCGGATGTTCTGGTCGCAGGCCACCGGCGCCCATGCCGTGGCGGGGGCGATCGGCGGCACCTATCAGGCGACGGCCGGCCCGGGTGGCCCACTGGGCCTGCCCACCTCCGCCGAACAGCCGCTGCCGGATGGTCAGGGCCGCTTCCAGACCTTCCAGGGCGGTTCGGTCTATTGGACGCCGCAGACCGGCGCCCAGGTGATTCGCGGGGCGATTCTGGCCGAATGGGAGCGGCAGGGCTTCGAACGCGGCCCCGCCGGCTATCCGACCGGGCCGGAGGCCAGGACGCCGAACAAGGACGGCGTGGTGCAGGGCTTCCAGGGCGGGCCGATGTATTTCAGCGACAGAACCGGGGCGCACCGGGTGCAGGGCATGATTCTCGGCAAGTACGCGCAGATGGGCTTCGAGAACAGCTGGCTCGGTTTCCCGGCGGCCGAAGAGCAGCCGACCAAGGATCTGGGCCGCTACAGCAAATTCGAGGGCGGCAACATCTACTGGAGTCCGCTCTCCGGGGCGTGGGCCGTGCGCAACGGCCCGATGATGGACGCGTGGGGCCAGCAGGGCTTCGAGAACGGCAAGCTCGGCTATCCGATCAGTGACGAGTTCCCGGTGCCCGGCGGCGTCCAGCAGAATTTCCAGACCGGATTCGTCGTCGTGCGTGACGGCAAACCCCCCGAGGTGCACGGGGCCTAGGGCGATAAATCACCTTTAAGTGGTTGATGAGGGTTCCGGCCATGGGATCCCTGTCCGCGCCGGTTGCCGTTAACCTGGAGCGCGACCTGCTAGGCCTTGGAACAAGCTCTAGCCTTTAGCGAACTAGATCGAGGATACGATTCATGCTTCGGACCCGTCCGGTCGGAGAACGGTACATCGCTGGTGGCAAGGTCGCCGGCATCGTGGTCGCGCTGGCGGCCACCGGATTACTGGCCGCCTGCGGCGGTAACGATTCCACGGCGTCGAGCACGCCCACGTTGAAGCCGTCCCACACGACCGCCACGGTCGCGCCCGCGCAGAGTGCGCCGAGCAGCGCGCAGGCGGCGCCCGAGCCCACTCAGGAACAGGCCCCGGTCACCAGCACCGCGAACGAGCGTCCGGAGCCGGCGCAGCCGAACTCGGGCGACACCACGCAGCTGTCGGCGAAGGATCAGGCCTATCTGGACGAGTTGAAGAAGCGCGGGGTGAATCCGTCCAGCCCGGACATCGCGATCACCGCGGCCAACTACGTCTGCCAGAGCAAGGCGAGCGGCGCCTCCGATCAAGAGGTCAAGACGTTCGTGAACGCGATGGCGGGCACCGACCCGTCCTTCGATCCGCAGAAGATGTCGGTTGAACAGGCGGGCCAGATCTACATCGACGTCGCGACCCAGTCCTACTGCAACAAGTGAACGCGCGACGTCGTTCCGGATATGCCGGGGGCGGTCGCGGCCGCAACCGGCGGCCGGGTTGTCTGCTGTTCGTGCTGATCGCGGTCCTGGTGGCGATCGTGGCGCTGGTGCTGTGGTTCGTGCTCGCGGGCCGGTTGCACGTCCCGAAGCCGGGACCGCCGAAGCCGGGTGAACCCACCAGCCAGCCGGCGTCCTGCCCGGATGTGCAGTTACTGGCGATTCCCGGCACCTGGGAGTCGAACAGCAACGACGATCCGCACGATCCGACGGCCAATCCGGCGTCGTTGATGCTGCATGTGACCAACCCCGTGCGGCAGCAGTTCCCGGAGTCCCGGCTCGACGTCTACACCGTTCCCTACGTCGCGCAATTCTCGAATCCGATCGCGATTCCGCCGGACGGCCAGTCGTCCTACAACAACAGCCGGTCCGAGGGCACCCAGCGTGCGCTGGCGGAGCTGACCGATATGTCGAAGAACTGCCCGCTCACCAACTATGTGATCGCCGGATTCTCCCAGGGCGCCGTGATCGCCGGTGATATCGCGGCTCAGATCGGCGCCGGGCAGGGTCCGGTCGCTGCCGACCGGGTGCTCGGCGTCACGCTGATCGCCGACGGCCGTCGCGTGAACGGTCCCGGGCAGCCCGGTGAGATCGGGGTTTCCCCGCCCGGCGTGGGCGCGGAGGTCGCGCTGAAGGGCCTGTCGGTTCCGGGCATCACGATGACCGGGCCGCGCGGCGGGTTCGGTGCGCTGGCCGGGCGCACGAACACCATCTGCGCTCCCGGGGATCTGATCTGCGACGCCCCGCCGCAGGCGCTGAATCCGCTGAATATCGTGCCCAGCCTGATGACCCTGGTGCATGCCGTCGGCAATCCGGTGCACAGTCTCTACAACACCTTCCAGGTGGACGATCAGGGCACCACCGCCACCCAGTGGGCGACCGCCTGGGCCGAGGGTCTGATCAAGGACGCCCCCCACCCGCCGCACAGCTGACAACCAGCGGTGACCGCGGTCGCCGGAGGTCCCGGAAAAAAAGTAAACCCGAGGGTCACTCAGATTTTGGTGAAGGCTGTAAAGTGCAGCGATGATCGCGCCACAGCGCACATCCGCACAGCCAGGAGCAGAGAGTTCATGACAGAAGCCGCCGCCGCCGGCGCGACCAGCGGTGTCGAGATGACAGCGCTGGGTGTTCCGGCGCGCGCGTTCCGATTCGCTGCTGCAGGTGAGGGAAATCAGCAGGAGGGCGGTGCGCGGAAATTCGTCAAGCTCGCCCAGCAGGCCGAGGAATACGGATACGACTCCTTCGCGATTCCGGACCACCTCGGCCCCCAGGTCGGGCCGATCGCCGCACTCGGCGCGCTCGCCGTGGCCACCGACCGTATCCGGATCGGAACCTCGGTGCTGGCCAACGGTTTCCGGCATCCGGTGGTGCTGGCCAAGGATGCCGCGACGATCGACGTGCTCTCGCGCGGACGGCTCGAACTCGGTGTCGGCGCGGGCTGGATCAAGAGCGAATTCGACGCCGCCGGTCTGCCCTACGAATCGCCAGGCGTGCGGTTGGAGAAGCTGGACGAGGCGCTGACCATTCTCGATGTGCTCCTGCGCGGGCAGGAATGCCATTTCGAGGGCAAGCACTATCAGGTGCGTGGCATCAAGGGCACGCCGCGGCCGCGGCAGGGTCCCCGCCCGCCGCTGGTGACCGGTGGTGGCGGCCCCAAGATGTTGCGGCTGGCCGCCAAGCACGCCGACATCATCTCGGTGGTGCCGCGCACGACCAAGACCGGTAAGGGCCTGCTGTCGGGAATCACCCTCGAGAAGACCATCGAGAAGGTGAATCTCATCAAGGAGGCCGCCGGGGACCGGTTCCCCGAGATCGAACTCAACTGGACCGTCACCGCCGTCGTGATCACCGACGATCGCGAGCGTACGGCCGAGATGGCGTTGGCCGCCCTCGACAAGGGTTTGCACCCGGATCTCGAGGTCGATGTCCAGCTGTCGGTGGAAGACATCCTGAATTCGCCCTATGTGGCCATCGGCACATTCGAGGAGATCGCCGAGCAGATCCGTAACGTGCGGCGATTGACATCGATGTCCTATGTCGGAGTGTTTCCGACCCAGATGGATGCTTTCGCACCGGTGATCCCCTTGCTGCGAGAGGAGCCGTAGCGACTCGCCACCGTGCACGCCGGGGAATCGTTCGGCTCGCTCCGGAGACCGCTTCGGGGCCTGCTCTGTAACATGTCCCTGGCTCGAGTACATCTAGCCGATAGGTGGTCACCGCGCAGACCACCGGAAAAAGCTGCAGGCAAGCTCTCGCACCACAGAGCGCCCGCGGGTGAAAGAGAGTCGGGGCCTCACAGGTAACAGCGGCCATGTCGCCGTGCTGCGTGTGCCTCGGAGGAGAAGGAATGACGGACGAGACTTTCGACGATTACCTGGACGAAACCGGGAACATCAGAATTCCCGAGGGCCGCACCCTGGTCGATTACGTCGAGAAGCACACCCGCAACGATGCGAACGATCTTGCGTATCGCTATATCGACTACTCCCGCGAGCGCGACGGGGAGTACCAGGACCTGACCTGGAAGGAATTCGGCGTCCGGCTGCGCGCGGTGGCCGCTCGCCTGCAACAGGTGACCAAACCGGGCGACCGGGTGGCGATTCTGGCGCCGCAGGGCCTGGACTATGTGATCTCCTTCTTCGCCGCCATCTACGCCGGCACCATCGCCGTGCCGCTGTTCGATCCGGACGAGCCGGGCCACACCGACCGGCTGCACGCCGTACTGGGCGACTGCAAGCCGTCGGCGATTCTGACGGCCAGTTCCTCGGCCGCCGGCGTGCGCCAGTTCTTCCGGCCGCTGCCGGCTGCGCAGCGTCCGCGCATCATCGCCGTCGACGCGGTGCCCGACACCCTCGGCGAGTCCTGGGTGCGGCCGGATCTGGCCGTCGACGACATCGCCTACCTGCAGTACACCTCGGGTTCGACCCGGACCCCGGCCGGTGTGGAGATCACCCATCGCGCGGTCGGCACCAACCTGCTGCAGATGGTCAACGCCATCAACCTGGACTGGAATTCGCGCGGTGTCACCTGGCTGCCGCTGTACCACGACATGGGCCTGCTGTGCGTGATCCTGCCGGCCATCGGCGGCAAGTACATCACCATCATGTCGCCGAGCGCCTTCGTCCGGCGTCCGGGCCGCTGGATCTCCGAGCTCGCCGCGGTGTCCGACGGCGCCGGCACCTTCGCCGCCGCGCCGAACTTCGCCTTCGAGCACGCCGCGGCGCGCGGTCTGCCGAAGAACGGCGAAACGCTGGATCTGTCGAACGTGATCGGCCTGATCAACGGCAGTGAGCCGGTGACCACCTCGTCGATGAAGAAGTTCAACGAGGCCTTCGCTCCCTACGGGCTGCCGAAGACCGCGATCAAGCCCTGCTACGGCATGGCCGAGGCGACGCTGTTCGTCTCCGCGACGCGGGCCGAGGACGAGGCCAAGGTCATCTACGTCGACCGCAACGAACTCAACGCCGGACGTGTGGTGAAGGTCGACCAGGGCGCGCCGAACGCCATCGCGCAGGTGAGCTGTGGCTACATCGCGCTGTCGCAGTGGGCCGCGATCGTCGACCCGGAATCGATCGACGACCCCGAGGGCGCGCAGGAGCTGCCCGAGGGCCGCGTCGGCGAAATCTGGTTGCACGGCAACAACATCGGCATCGGCTACTGGGGTCGCGAGGAGGAAACTCGCAAGACCTTCAAGAACCTGCTGACCAACCGCCAGGCCGAGGGCTCGCATGCCGCGGGCACCCCCGACGACGCGATCTGGCTGCGCACCGGTGATTACGGCGTCTACGTCGACGGCGAGTTGTACATCACCGGCCGCGTCAAGGACCTGGTGATCGTCGACGGCCGCAACCACTACCCGCAGGACCTGGAGTTCTCCGCGCAGGAGGCCAGCAAGATGCTGCGCCCGGGCTTCATCGCGGCGTTCTCGGTGCCGGCCAACCAGCTGCCGGCCGAGGTCTTCGCCGCCGACAGCCACGCCGGTCTGAAGTACGACGCCGACGATGCCTCCGAGCAGTTGGTGATCGTGGCCGAGCGTGGGCCGGGCGCGCACAAGGCCGACCCGCAGCCGATCGCCGACGCGGTGCGCGGCGCGCTGTCGCAGCGGCACGGCGTAACCGTGCGCGATGTGCTGCTGGTGCCCGCGGGTTCGATTCCGCGTACCTCGAGCGGCAAGCTGGCGCGCCGGGCGTGCCGGGCCGCGTATCTGGAGGGCACGCTGCGCGGTGGCTACCAGCAGCAGGCCTTCCCCGACGCACCGGACGAAGAGTAAGTCGTGCTCCCGGTGATTTCCCACCGTGCCGAGATCGGGGTTTCTCGTCGCCCTGGCCGGTCCGTTGGTCGCTGTGCCGTGCCCGTTCGGCGGGCCGACCGGCAGCCGGCGGTGGTGCGGAACTCGCCGGGGGACGTGCGCTTCGTGGCGAGTTGTCCACAACCCGCCACTTATCCACATGACGGCGAATCGGCTGTCAATCCCCGCCCGCGCAACATTCGCACACAGGTAGCTTGAGGAATTGATGGCTGACAACGAGGGCACCCAGACGACGGCAATCACCGGCGACGCGAACGCCGAGGTGGAGCAGACCACTGCGACCGAACAGAGTGTGACCGAGCCGGGCGGTGCGGTGAAATCCGGCGGCACCGATATGTCGGTGGCCGAGCTGCGCGAGTGGCTGCAGCGCTGGGTCGCCGACGCCACCGGCCAGCCGGTGGAGCAGATCACGGTGGACCGGCCGATGGAGGAATTCGGCCTGGCCTCCCGTGACGCCATCGCCCTGGGCGGTGATATCGAAGAGCTCACCGGCGTACTGCTGAACGCGACGATCGTGTATCAGCATCCGACGATCGCGGCGCTCGCCGAGCGGATCATCAACGGTGAGCCGGAGACGCCGGAGGAGGCGGCGGACGACGCCTTCTACACCGCCGGCTATCAGCCGGGGGCGGCGCACGATATCGCCATCGTCGGTCTCTCCACGCGCTTGCCCGGAGCCGGCGATACACCGGAGTCGACCTGGGACTTCCTGATCAACCGGGGTGACGGCATCCGGGACCTGCCCGAGGGCCGGTGGTCGGAATTCCTGGCCGATCCGGATATCGCGGCGGCCGTCGAGAACGGCAATACCCTCGGCGGCTACCTCGACCAGGACGTGATCAAGGGCTTCGACGCGGAATTCTTCGCGATGTCGCCCGTCGAGGTCGAGCGCGTCGATCCGCAGCAGCGGCTCATGATGGAGCTGACCTGGGAAGCGTTGGAGCACGCGCGAATTCCGGCGAATACCCTCAAGGGCGAATCGGTCGGCGTGTTCATCGGTACCTCGACCAACGATTTCTCGTTGCTCGCCGCACTGGGACTGGGCAAGTCGGACGCCGACGCGCCGGCCTCGGCCGACGCCTATGCCCTCACCGGCGGCTCCACCGCGATCGTCGCCAACCGGGTGTCGTACTTCTACGACTTCCGCGGTCCCTCGGTAGCCGTGGACACCGCATGCTCGTCGACCCTGGTGGCGGTGCACGACGCGGTGCGCGCACTGCGTAACGGCGACGCCGACGTGGCGCTGGCCGGTGGTGTGAACATGCTGCTGGCCCCCGCGATCACCCTCGGATTCGATTCCGTCGGCGCGGTCGCGAAAGACGGCCACATCAAAGCGTTCTCGTCCGATGCGGACGGCATGGTCCGCAGTGAAGGCGCCGGCATGGTGGTGCTCAAGCGCCTGGCCGACGCCGAGCGCGACGGGGACCGCATTCTCGCGGTCGTGAAGGGCACTGCCGTCAACTCCGACGGTCGTTCCAACGGACTGGCGGCACCGAATCCCGAGGCGCAGGTCGATGTCCTGCGCCGCGCGTACCGGGATGCCGGTATCGCGCCCTCGACCGTCGACTACATCGAGGCACACGGCACCGGTACCCCGATCGGCGATCCCATCGAGGCCGACGCGCTCGGCCGGGTGATCGGCCGCGGGCGCGAAGACGACAAGCCGGCGCTGCTGGGTTCGGCGAAGACCAACTTCGGACATCTCGAATCCGGTGCCGGCGCCGCCGCCCTGGCCAAGGTGATTCTGGCGTTGCAGCACAACGTCATTCCGCCGAATATCGGCTACGCGGGCCCGAGTCCCTTCATCCCGTTCGATCAGGCGCACCTGAAGGTCGTCGACGAGCCCACCGAATTTCCGCGCTACAGCGGTACCGCCACCATCGGCGTCTCCGGATTCGGATTCGGTGGCACCAACGCGCACGTGGTCATCCAGGAATACGTCCCGGCCGCGGCCGACGAGGCGAAAGATGATGCCGCGCAGGGCGCTTCGGCGGACACCGAGACGCTCGACGCCGAACTCGACAACGAGGCGACCGATGTGCTCGCCGGTGTCGAGGCGATCGTCGAGGGCAGCGATCCGCTGGCCGCACCCGGGCCCGTCGCCGAGGTGGCCGAGTGGACGCAGGAACGCACCGAGCCGCTGCCGGTGATTCTGCCGGTGTCGGCCTATCTGCCGTCGCGCCGCCGCCGGGCCGCGAGCGACCTCGCCGACTGGCTGGAATCCGAAGCGGGACAGGCGACTCCGCTCGAGGATGTGGCACGGTCGCTGGCCAAGCGCAACCACGGCCGTTCGCGCGGCGTGGTGCTGGCGAAGACCCACGAGGAGGCCGTGGCCGGATTGCGGGCCATCGCCGCCGGTAAGCCGGGGCCGGGTGTGTTCACCGCCGACTCCCCGGCCGCCCAGGGACCGATGTGGGTGCTGGCCGGATTCGGCTCGCACCACCGGAAGATGGGTAAGCAGCTCTACCTGGAGAATTCGATCTTCGCCCGGACCGTGGACGAGGTCGACGAGCTGGTTGTCGACGAGGCCGGATATTCGGTCAAGGAGATGATCCTCGACGACGCCCAGGACTGGGATGTGGGCACCTCGCAGGTCGGCGTATTCACGATCCAGCTCGGTCTCGCCGCGCTGCTGCGTGCGCACGGCGCCGAACCGCACGGCGTGGTCGGGCATTCGCAGGGTGAGGCGGCCGGTGCGTACATCTCCGGCGGTCTGCCGCTCGAGGACGCGGTGCGCGTGATCTGCGCGCGGTCGCGGCTGATGGGCGAGGGCGAACAGATGATCACCGACGACCAGGTGCGCAATATGGCCCTGGTCGAATACAGCGCCGAAGATATCGAGAAGGTGCTGCCGGATTACCCGGATCTCGAGGTCGCGGTGTACGCCGCGCCGACCAACACCGTGATCGGCGGCCCGCCGGATCAGGTGCACGCGATCGTGGCGCGCGCCGAAGCCGAGGGCAAATTCGCGCGGGTGCTGCAGACCCGCGGCGCCGGGCACACCTCGCAGATGGATCCGCTGCTGGGTGAGCTGGCCGCGGAGCTGGCCGGTATCGAGCCGACCAAGGTGACCACGGATCTCTACTCGACCGTGCACAAGGCGACCGTGTACAAGGCCGGTTCGGATCCGGTGCACGATGTCGACTACTGGGTGACCAATATGCGCGGCTCGGTGTACTTCACCAACGCGATCCGCCGAGCGGTCGACGCCGGCATCACCACCTATCTGGAACTGGCGCCGAATTCCGTTGCGCTCATGCAGGTCATGGGTACTACCTTCGCCGCCGGTGTGCACAATGCGGCTCTGATCCCCACGCTGAAGCGCAAGGAGGACGAGGCCGCGGGCGTCATCTCCGCGCTGGCCCAGCTGTATGTGCAGGGTCATCCGGTCGACCTGGTGTCGCTGCTGCCCGCCGGTGACTACGCCGACGTGCCGCGAACCGCCTTCCTGCGCAAGGAATACTGGCCCAAGGTCAGCATCGCGTCGGGTTCGGGCAGTGGCCGCGCGCCCGGTGCGCACGTGGCGCTGCCCGACGGCCGCCACGCCTGGGAGGTCGCGGCCTCTGCGGTCACCGATCTCGCCGGTCTGGTGAATGCGGCTGCGGCGCAGGTGTTGTCGGACGTCGCGCTGGGCGCGACCGTCGCACATTCCCCGCTGCCGGCATCCGGCACCCTGACCACGACGCTGACCCCGCATCCGGGGGGAGCCTCGGTCCAGGTGCACGTCCGTGAGGGCACAGCGTTCCGGCTGCTGTTCGATGCGGTGGTGACCGCGAGCGCGCGGTCCACCAACGGAACCTCGGTACCCGCCGTCCAGCCCGCTCCCGCTCCGGCCGAAACCGACAGCGGCGCAGCCGATCTCGTCGTCGCCGAGAGTTTCGGCGACCGCTGGGATCCGAACGGTACGCAGACCGTCGAGGAGCGGCTGGCGACCATCGCGGCGGAATCCATGGGTTATGCCGTGGAGGATCTGCCGATGGAGATCCCGCTGATGGAGCTGGGGCTCGACTCGCTGATGGCGATGCGGATCAAGAACCGCGTCGAATACGAATTCGACATCCCCTCGCTGCAGGTCTCCGCGGTGCGCGATGCCAGCCTCAACGAGGTGGGCAAGGTGCTCCGCTACGCCATCGAGCACCGCGACGAGGTCGCCGCGATGGCGGAAAAGCAAGCTGCCGATGGTGGTTCGCTCACCGTGGACGACAACTTCGTCGCCGCCGCGCGGGCCGCGATGGAGGCCGGGGAGGATCCGGCCGCGGCGGTGCAGCAGCAGGTGGCGGCCGCCGAGCCGAAACCGGCCGAGCCGGCGGCGGCTGCTCCCGCCGGAACCGCCGGTGCGGTGGCGGACGTGGCCGATGCGGATCAGAAGGCAAGCGCCGCGGCGGCCGTGTTCGGCGGCGGCCAGGGCGCGGGCACCAAGGAGCCGGAAGCCGATGTGCCGCCGCGTGATGCGGCCGAGCGGTTGACCTTCGCCGCGTGGGCGATGGTGACCGGCAAGTCGGCCGGTGGCATCTTCAACACCCTGCCGATCCTCGACGAGGACACCGCGGAGAAGCTGGCCGCGCGCCTGTCGGACCGGGTCGGCGCGAAGATCGACGTCGAAGATGTGCTCGATTGTGAAACCATCGAGCAACTGTCGGATGTCGTTCGGGTGCACCAGGACAACAGTGGCGACGTCGAGGGATTCGTACGGCCCCTGCGCCCGCGAGCCGAAGGCTCGAAAGCGGTGCCGGTCTTCGTATTCCATCCCTCCGGCGGTAACACGCTCGTTTACGAACCCCTGCTGAAGCGGCTGCCGGAAAGTACTCCGATGTATGGCTTCGAGCGGGTCGACGGTTCCATCGAGGAACGTGCGCGCCAGTACGTCACCAAGATTCGGGAAATCGAGCCCGCTGGCCCGTACGTGTTCTACGGGTGGTCGCTGGGTGCGGTCCTGGCTTTGCAGGTGGCACAGATCCTTCGTTCGGAGGGTGCGGATGTGCGTCTGGTCGGGCTGATCGACTTGGCTCTGCCTACCCAGGATGAGGACAACAGTCCTCAGGGACGACGCGGCCGCATCGAGCGCTTCCAAGCCTTTGCGCAGAAGACTTACGGCATTCAAGGCGAACTGGACGACGAGATGCTGCAGGAACTCGCGGAGGCGTCCGACGAGGAGCAGTTCAAGATCGTCACGGATTTGCTGAAATTCGCTGATGTGAAAATCCCGGGTGGTGTCATCGAGCACCAGCGTTACTCGTGGATCGAAAGCCGTGAGTTGGAGAAGGCGCAGCCGTCTCACTATGAGGGTGATGTCGTGCTCTATCTGGCCGACCGCTATCACGACGGCATGATCGAGCTCGAGCCACGTTTCGCCGAACGCAAGCCGAACGGCGGATGGGACGACTACATCCCCAACCTGGAAGTCATCCACATCCCGGGTGACCACCTCCAGATCATCGATGAACCGCGCGTCGCGCAGATCGGTGCCGACCTCACCCGGAAACTGGCCGCGATCGGCACCGAAGGCGACGATGCACCCGGGAAGGGAGAGCAGTGAGTACGACCGCCGAGAGGCTTGCCGACCTGCGGAAGAAGCTGGAACTCGCGCAGGAGCCGGCCGGCGAAGCGGGGGTGGCCAAGCGGGCCAAGAAGGGTATTCCCTCGCCGCGCGAGCGGATCAACATGCTGCTGGACCCGGGGACCTTCGTGGAAATCGGTGCGCTGGTACGCAATCCGGCGGACAAGAACTCCCTCTACAGCGACGGTGTGGTCACCGGCCACGGGTTGGTGGAGGGCCGCCCGGTGGCGGTGTTCTCCCACGATCAGACCGTGTACGGCGGAACGGTCGGCGAGATGTTCGGCCAGAAGGTCGCCTCGCTCATGCGCTTCGCCGCCAAGATGGGCTGCCCGCTGGTCGGCATCAACGACTCCGGTGGCGCGCGCGTGCAGGAGGCGGTGACCTCGCTGCGCTGGTACGGCGAGATGGCGATCGCCATGGAAGCACTCTCGGGTGCGGTGCCGATGGTGTCGCTGATCCTCGGCAACTGTGCCGCGGGTGCGGTGTATCAGCCGATCTGCACCGATGTCGTCATCGCGACCGAATCCGCGCACATGTTCGTCACCGGCCCGCAGATCACGCGCGAGGCCACCGGTGAGGACGTGACCGCCGACGAACTGGGCGGCGCCTACCGGCAGGCCGACTGGGGCAATATCCACCACGTCGCCAAGGACGAGAAGGCGGCGTTCGAGTGGGCGCGCGAATATCTGAGCTTCCTGCCGTCGAGCTGCCAGGAGGAACCACCGATCGTCAATCCGGGCCTCGAGCCCGAGATCACCGAAACCGATCTGGAACTGAACAGCTTCGTTCCGGACTCCGACAACGCCAGCTACGACATGCACGAGGTGTTGCTGCGGATCTTCGACGACGGCGGATTCCACGAGGTCGGGTCGGATATGGCCCGCAACATCATCACCGGATTCGCCCGGGTGGACGGCCGGTCGGTCGGCGTCGTCGCCAACCAGCCGATGTATCTGGCGGGTGCGCTCGACGCCAAGGCGTCCGACAAGGCCTCGCATTTCGTCCGGATGTGCGACGCGTTCGAGATTCCGCTGGTGCTGGTCGTGGATACGCCCGGCTTCATGCCCGGTTTGGAGCAGGAGAAGGCCGGCGTCATCAAGCGCGGTGGTCGCTTCCTGTTCTCCTTCGTCGAGGCGTCGGTGCCGAAGGTCACCGTCGTCGTGCGCAAGGCCTACGGCGGCGGCTGGGCGGTCATGGGGTCCAAGGCCCTCGGCGCGGATGTGTACTTCGCCTGGCCGACGGCCCGGATCGCGGTGATGGGTGCGGAGCAGGCGGTCGGCCTGGTCGGCCGTCGCCAGCTCGAGGCGGCGCCGGAGGATCAGCGCGAGGCCATCCGCAAACAGATGATCGACTTCTACAACGCGACCGCCGCCACCCCGTGGCCCGCGGCCGAGCGCGGCTACATCGATGCGGTCATCGAGCCCTCGGCGACCCGCTTGGAGATCCGCAAGGCGCTGACCCTGCTGCGCGACAAGCGCCTGCAGCGCAATCCGCGCAAACATCACCTGCTGCCGCTGTAGACCGGCGCACGAGCACCCGGCGCCACCCGTACCGGAGATCCGGACGGGTGGCGTTGTCGTGTTCGGCGGTGGCAGTCAGCGGCACCTGCGGTAACGCCCGGTTGAACGCCGGGTAGCGCGTGTCTTTCGTGGAATCGCCCGGTCGGCGGGCCGCCATATGAGAGCCTTCAGCTATGGGTAGCTCACCGAAGGCTGTACTCGAGGGCGGGCCGGCCGACCTGCCGCACCGCATCGTTCCCATCACCCCACCCGGCATCGAATTACGCGTGCAGAACGCCGGTGGCTACGAACGTTTCAAATCCACACCACGCCGCCAGGACACCCCTGAAGGCAATCTCCCCGTCTACGAATGGATCGAACACGTCGACGTGTAGGGCAGGCAACCCCACATCGCCGCATACGACGACGGCGGGCGGCGCACGATATGTGCGCCGCCCGCCGTCGTTCGCCGGGACTACCGATCAGAACACGCGCAGTTGTCCCGGACTCCAGAATCCGGAGCGCGTCGCGGTGCCCGTGTCGATCTTCGCCGGGGTGGCGTCGGTGTAGTACCGGTTGTAGCGCTCCAGGGTGCCCCAGTCACGAGCCCAGTTGTCCTTCAGATAGGTCGGGATCGTGGTGGAACCCGCCAGCATCTGGGTGAAGCCGAGCGGGCCGCCGAATTCCTCGGCCTGCCAGGTATCGGTCGAGCTCACCGCGAGCGGGCGGTCGGGCAGGATGCGATAGTTCGGCATGGTCGCCACGCCGTACCGGTGCGGGAACGGGTTCTGGCAGGGGAACTGCAGGCCCACCGCCCAGTCCTCGAGCACCGGCTGTTCGGAGCCGAGGAAGGTGTTCAGCGTGACCATCTTCGGCACCCGCGGGGGTGTGAACGCCAGCCACTGGTCACCGATCAGCACATTGCGATTGGCCGAGATCCGCACCGCATCGGCGTCGGCGGCGATCTCCGACAGCGGAACGCGCAGGTTGCGCCACGACGGCGCCGGTCCGATATCGCGCGGGACGTAGCTGCCCTCGAATTTCACCGAACCGTCGGGCTGGCGCTTGCCGTACTCCAGCTTCAGGTCCTGGCCGTACTGCAACGCACCGGTCTGATCGAAGGACAGGATGCGGCCGGCCGCCGAGATGACCACCAGCGGCGAATCCGCCGAACGAGCGGGCAGTTCGTACCAGCTCGAGGTCAGATGCGCGGGCTGCTGCAGGCCCTGCTGATAGCTGCCCATCACCGGCGTCGTCTTCGGGTCGAGGCCGAAGGGCAGTGCGACGGTCGAGCCGTTGACACCGGCTTCCTTGGTGGTGCCGCCGCCGGTGCCGGCGTTCTGGCCCTCGGCGAAGTTCG
Source organism: Nocardia sp. MDA0666 (assembly GCF_003023875.1). Taxonomy (NCBI): domain Bacteria; kingdom Bacillati; phylum Actinomycetota; class Actinomycetes; order Mycobacteriales; family Nocardiaceae; genus Nocardia; species Nocardia sp. MDA0666. Next base: position 74,796 of record NZ_PYHT01000023.1, on the reverse strand, counting down.
CGCCCACCGACTGGTTGGAGGTGTTGCCGGTGCCCGGCTTCACCTCCACCGCATCGGCTTTCAGATCGGTCGGCACACCGTTGGGATCGAAGCCGGTCGGGTCGGCACCGGCCAGCGGATCGTTGTCCTTGGGCGGATGCGCGGGATCGATGATCGGATTCAACCGGCCCTGGTTCGAATTCGACTCGACCAGAACGTCGTCGGCGATTCCGCAGCGGTTGCCGTCGACCGCGTCGACGTTGCCGCGGGCCAGCGAGTAGGCCGGGTACTGGGTCACCGCGCCCTTGGCCAGCGACAACACCTCGAACAACACCATCGCCGCGGCGACCAGCGTCAGCGGAATGGCCGCGAACCGGCGAATACGCTTGCCGCGCGAGGATTTCGAACTCTCCGGCGGTTTGGCGTAGCCCTCGCGCAGCGCCTGCCAGGCCACCACCGCGAGCGCGAGCCCGAACAGCACCAGCATGATCGTGTTGGACTGGAGTCCGTGCAGCGACACCGTCTTGTCGAACCACGGCACGCCGTAGCTCGAGACGTACCAGTAGCCGTTGGTGCCGGAGAACGACAGCGCCAGCGCGAAGAGCAAGGCGGCCAGGAAGATCGAGCGGTTCTTGCGCGACCGCAGCGCCGTCGCCGACACCGCCACCGCGGTCACCGCCGCGAGCGCACCCGCGATGCCCGCATAGGCGCCGAAGTGGTGGGTCCACTTGGTCGGGTTGAACATCATGAAGAAGATGGTTCCGCAGACCACCCCGATCAACCGCCAGGTCGGACCGCTGGAGATGCCGGGAATCTGCTTGCGCCGCAACAACACCAGGGCGGTGGTGATCAGGCACAGGATCATCACGATGAACGCGAACCGGCGCGAGACCGAACCGTCGACGGTCTGGACGAACAGGTAGTAGTAGCGCAGATAGTCCTCGTACCAGGCCAGGTTCGGTCCGGTGAGGCGCCGCACCCGGTTGGCTTCCTGGATCCCGGCGAAGGTCTGATCGCTGTAGACGACGGTGAGCACCAGGAAACCGGCCGCCGCGATCGGCGCCAGCAACGGTAGTGAGGAGACGAAACCCGAAGCGCGCCAGCCGCTTCCGGCACGTGTCTGCAGATCGCGCTTGCGACGCACCACGATTCGCACCAGCGGACGGATACCGGCGAGCAGCGCGGCCACACACATCAGGCCGGTCGGCGCCGCCGCGAGCGTGAACGCCGCGACCAGTACCGCGCCGGCGGCGGGCAACAGGCGTCCGGTGGCGATCGCGCGTTCGATCGAGACCCAGGTCAGCAGCGCGCCCAGCGCGACGATCGGCTCCGAGCGCAGGCCGTTGTCATAGGGCAGCCAGAAGGCGAGGAATACCAGCCCGCCGGTCCACAGCGCGACCTTCGAGGTCCGCACGCTGCGGCCCAGCCGCGGCACCACCTCGCGGCTGATCACCATCCAGCACAGAATTCCGCACAGCAGCGCGGGGATACGCACCCACGGGCTGGCCGTGGAGATCTGCGCGAAGACCTGGATCACGTCGTAGTACCAGCCGAACGGCGCCTCCGGCACGCCGTACCAGCGGAAGTAGTTGGCCAGATAACCCGCGTGCGGCGCCACGCGCACCATCGTCAGGATGTAGCCGTCGTCGGAGGTGTTGGCGCCGATGAAATGCCACGCCAGCAGGATGCTCAGCACCGCGCCGTCGGCCCAGGTCGGCTTCAGCCAGTGCGCGGGGAAGAAGCGGCGGTGACCGCGGCCGTCGCTGGTGTCGAGGCGGCCGAGCGCGGCCAGCGCGATGAGGGTGCACAGCACCGCGGCGAGCATCGCGACCAGTTTGATCACGGTCGGCGACGACGAGAAGCGGGAATCGACGGTCATGTGGAACGACAGCCCGGCCGGCGCCACACCCTTCAGATCCGAGAACACGCCGACCACCTGCGGCCGCAGATCACCCTGCAGGGCGCCGTCCACCGGCACGGTCACCGTTTCGGTGCCACCGTCGGCGGCGGGCCGTTCGACTTGTGTGGTCAGGCCCTCGAAGTGGGCGTAGGTGCGGTCGATATCGGAGGTGATGGTGATCGCGGTGCAGCCGTCGAGCTCACCGCGCTTCGCCGAGGCGACGATCGCATTGCGGTCCACCACGTCGACCGAATCGCTGGTGACACGCACGAACATGCCCTCGAGCGCGGCTCGGTCGCCCTGCGGCGGCGCGGTGTTGAGCAGCATTCCGCCCTGGGGCAGCTGGGCCACCGTCGAACACGGGATGGAGGCCCGCAGATCCACCGGGACCTGCGACATCAGCGGCGCCTCGACATTGCCGATGGTCCCGCCCTGCGGCCAGTTCACCTCGGCGGTGGTCTGCTGGACCGGCAGAAACGGGGTGGCGAGCGCGAAGATCGCGCCGAGCAGGCCGGCGATCACGGCGATCAGCCGGGCGGTGCGGAAATCGCGCGACGTCACCGGTTGTTCGGCGACCGTCGGTTTGGTCAAGACAGCTGTTGCGGCGTCGGGCACGGATGGTGATGTTATCTGCCCACGCTGAGAGTGACGCTGTTCACGCCCCGCTATTTCACTTCACCTTGATGGGCGCATCCTTGTCCCAGCCCCAGCGCGTCTGCACCGTCACACCGACGTCGGCCTGGCGTGCCTCCGGCACGTAGGGGGTGAATCGTTCCAGCGAACCCCAGTCCCGGCCCCAGTCGTCGTTCAGATAGGCGGGGATGGTCTGGGCCGACAGCAACAATCCTGTCCAGCCCAGTGGACCGCCGCCGATATCGTCCTGCCAGGCGTTGGAGGCGTCGGAACCGACCCGGTCCGGCAGGATGCGCCACTTCGGCACCTCGGCCACGCCGTCCTTGTGGTCGAACGGGCGCTGGCAGGGGAAGGCCAGGCCGACGTGCCAATCCTCGAGGACCGGATCGGTGTGTCCGACCACCGAATCGAGGGTGGCGAGCTTCGGCAGCCGGGGCGGCGTGACCGCCAGCCACTGCCGCGGCGTCAGGTCGTTGGCGACCGCCACGATCCGCACCGCGTTGGTGCCGTCCGGAATGCGGTCCAGCGGCACCCGCATATTCCGCCACGACGGCGCGCCGCCGATGTCCAGCGGTACGAACGAGCCCAGCGGCCGCACGGTGCCGTCGGCGGCGCGGTCGCCGAATTCGACGCGCAGATCCTGGCCGTAGGTGACCACGCCGTCGGCATTCACCGATTTGATCCGCCCGGCCGCGGTGACCACCAGAACTTTGCGAGCCGGGTCTTGGCGGGCGCCGGGTAGATCCATCCGGTACCAGCCCGAGGTCAGGTGCGCCTGCTGTTTGGTGCCGGTGGTGTAACTGCCCAGCACCGGGGTGCGCGCCGGGTCCAACCCGAACGGCAGCGCGACGGTGCTGCCGTTGACGCCCACCTGCTGGGTGGTACCGCCGCCGGTGCCCGCGGTGGTGGTGTGGGTGGTCTTGTTCGCGGAATCGGTGTTGACCGAATTCGCGCCGCCGGTGGTCGTCTCCTCGGCGTCGGCGGTCAGATCCTTGGCCACGCCGTTCGGGTCGAAGCCCGTACTGTCGGCGCCGAGCGCGTCCGCCGCGGAACCGGAGTACGGCTGCAGCAGGGAATCGGCGGTGTCGGTTTCGGTGAGGACCGCATCGGCCAGGGAACACGGATGTCCGCCCAGCGCACGGATATTCGACTTCGCGATGGAATAGGACGGATACTGCGTGATGGCGCCCTTGCCGAGCGAGGCGACCTCGAACAGGACCATGGCCGCGGCCGCGATCGTCAGCGGCTGTACGGCCCAGGTGTCGAACCGCCTGCGGCCGTCGGCTTTTCGATACGGCTCGCGGTAGTACTGATAGGCCGCCAGCAGCAGGCTCAGCACCGCGAGTCCGAGGAACAGCGTCGAGAGCCCCTTACCGGCGATCAGCGGCGCCTTGTCGTACCACGGCACACCGTAACTGGAGACGTACCACCAGCCGTTGGAGCCGGTGAACGTGATCGCCAGCAGGAAGAACACCGCGGCCGCGAACAGCGAGCGGTTGTAGCGGGCCCGGATTCCGTTGATACCCACCGCTACCGCGGTCAGCGCCGCGAGCGAACCGGCCAATCCGGCATAGACGCCGAAGTGGTGGGTCCACTTGGTCGGAGTGAACATCATCAGCAGCAGCGACATGAACACGATGCCGAGGATGCGGGCCGAGGGGCCCTTCGAGGTGCCCGGAATCCGGCCGTTCTTGCGCAACATGACCAGGACGCACACCAGCAGGCACAGCAGCATGCCGAGAATGCCGAACCGGCGGGCCAGCGAGCCGTCCGGCGCCAGCATCAGCAGCGAATCCCAGCGGGTCCGTTCGTCGAACCAGGCCACATTCGGTCCGATGATCTTGCGGACCCGGGTCGCCTCCATCACCGAGGCCAGGGTCTGATCGGCGAAGACCACCACCAGGACCAGCGCTCCGGCGGCCGCGCCCGGCGCGAGCAGGGCGCCGTACCGCAGTATCGCCGCGCCGGCCGAACCGCCGCCGCGGGCGCGGGAAATGATGTGCTGCAGGACCGGTCGCGACCCGGCGACCAGGGCGGCGATGCAGATCAGGCCGGTCGGCCCGGCGGCGAGTGAGAACGCGGCGATCAATACCGCGACCGCGGCGGGCAGCAGTCGCCGGGTCGCGATCGAGCGTTCGATCGAGCACCAGGTCAGCAGCGCACCCAGGGCGATCAGCGGTTCCGGGCGCAGGCCGTTGTCGTAGGGCAGCCAGGCGACCAGGAACACCAGCCCCGCCGTCCACAGCGCGACGGTGTCGCGGCGGACGCGAGAACCCAAGCGCGGCAGCACTTCCCGGCTGATCACCAGCCAGCACAGCACACCGGCCAGCAGCGCCGGCAGCCGCATCCACCAGCCGGCTTCGCTGACCCGGGTCATCCAGGCCAGCACCTCGTACGGCCAGCCGAAGGGCGCCTCGGCGACTCCGAACCAGCGGTAGTAGTTGGCCATATAACCCGAATGTTTCGACGCTCGGGCCATATTCAGGATGTAGCCGTCGTCGGAGGTATTGGCGCCGATCACATGCCAGACCACCAGCGTGCCCAGCACCACCACATCCGCGACGGTGACTCGCCACCAGTGCGCCGGCAGGAAGCGGCGTGGCCGTCGCCCGTCGGCGGTATCGATCAGATGCAGGCAGATCAGCGCGATGACGGTGAAGACGACCGCGCCGATGATCGCGGCCAGCTTCAGCGGGCTCGGCGTCGACGAGAAGCGCGAGTCGATGGCGGCGTGCAGATGGGCGTCACCGAGCTGCTCGCGAGTCAGATCGGTGAAGACGCCGACGATCTGGGGCCGCACATCGCCGCCGACGGTATTGGTGAACGGTGTGCCGTCCTGCCGGGTGACACCGGTGAATTCGGCCGTGGTGGCCTGCGCGGTGGAGGTGACGACGAAACGTGCGCAGCCACCGACCTCGGCCAGCGGCGCCGACAGCAGCGGAATATCGCGCAGCCGCACCGAGAGCGCGCGCCCACCCGGCTCGTCGGCGATCTTGGCGACCAGGCCCTTCGCGGAGGCATTGGGCGCGTCGGCGGGCACCGTGGACAAGACCGTGCCACTGGGGAGTTCGCGCAACGCGCTGCACGGCAGTGACGCGTCGACGGTGAGCGGCACATACGACACCAGCGGCGCGTTCACCGGGACCGATTGCGGCTGCGGCCAATCCAGGCTCGCCCGGTCCTCCCGCACCGGCAGCAGCGGTGTGAGCACCGCGAGGGCGACGGCGATCAGACCCGACAGGAGGGCGATCACACGGATGCGGGGAAACGCTGGAGAGTCTGCGCGCACCCAGCGATGCTAAGCGACCGCGGCGGCGGGCCCGGAGGTGGCAGCGTGCGTAACCGCGGAGGGCCCGGCGGAGGTCGCCGTGGAATCAGCCCAGTCCGCGCACATCCCAGACGACGACACCGTCGACCACCTGCCCCGGGATGCCGAGCAGCTGGTCGAGGGTCGCGCGGATCGCCCCGCCGTGTTCGGTCGGCGGCAGCACCACCACATCGGCGTGCCAGTAGGCGAGATCGGCCAGCGCTCGAGCCCGTGCCCGGACATCGACCGGCTGGATGCGATCCGTCTGCTGCGCCCGCATCAACAGCGTCGCGGTCGGCCGGTCGTCGGGTCCGTAGCGGCCTTTCTTGTCGGCTGTCGGCCCGACGAAGTAGCCGCCCGCGAGCGGGAAGCCGAAATGTGAGTCGACCTGCCAGTTCAGTGGCTGGGCGTCGAGCCGGGTCGGCGGCGGCGCGATCACGACCGACCCGTCGCCGACATAGCGGTCGACCGTGCCGTCGGTGAAGAATCGCGGCGTCGGATCGCGATGGGTCACCGGCAGGACGGTCGGTACCAGCGGGACCAGTGCCAGCGCGACGGCGGTGAACCAGATCACCGGCCGCAGATCGTTCGTGCTGCTGCGCGCGTAGTCGAGGATGCGCTGCGTACCCAGCGCCAGGATCGCCGCGAGCGCCGGAATCGCGGCCATGGTGAAGCGGGTCTCCAGCACGGTGTTCAGCAGCGGCACCTGGTCGAGCCAGTGCCACGGCAGCGTGATCCCGGTATCGGACCTGCCGATCCGCAGCGAAATCCCCAGCGACAGGATGCTGTAGACCACGATCACCGTCGTGGCCGCGCGAATCACCCGATATTCGCGGTTGCGCGAGCGCCACAGCCAGACCGCGGTCACCGCGGTCAATACCAGCAGCGGCCAGCCGAAGAAGGCGTTCTCCTCGGTCGGATTGATCGCGGGGGTCTTACCCGGGGCGAAGACGCCGCCGAGCGATCGGGAGGGAAATTCGACCAGCGCCGTGAGGTCGTTGCCCATCGGCCCGTGATCGATGGAACGGTAGCTCTGCGGTCCGAAGAACTGCCACCACAGCGGAATCGCCGTAGCGGCCACCGTGATCACCGCGGCCAGCGCCAGGGTCGGCGTCACGGCACGCACCACCCGCAGGCCGGTCCGGGGTCGGTGCAGGTAGTAGACGAGGGCGAACAGGCCGAAGCCGAGGGCGAAGATCAGCAGCGGTTCCTCGCCGAGCGCGATCTGGAGCGCCACCAGGACCGCGAGCACCACGGCCTCCCGCACCCGCCCCGCCCGCGTCACCGGTTCGCCGCGCACGGCCCGGCGCGCCATCCGGATCACCAGGACCGCGAGCACCGGCAGAATCGCCAGACCGACGAAATTGGGATGGGCGTTGGCGTGCGAGATCATCGCGGGTGCGAAACCGCAGAACGCGCCGCCCAGCGCGGCGGCGAAACGGGACGACACCAACTCCCGGGAGAACAGCCAGTACCAGGCGAAACCGGTTCCGGCCAGGCCCAGGGTCAGCACCAGGGCGAAGGTGACGGTCGGGCCGAACAGGACCGTCACCGGAGTCAGTGGAATACCGACGCCGAACATGGCGGTGTTGGCCATCATGTTCACGCCGTCGGGATAGTTCTGCAGATTCGTGCCCAGCGGATTGTGCAGATGGATCACCGCATGCGCGGTTTCGGCGAAGAACCACTCCCACATCGACTGGTCCTCGCCGCTCGCGATCAGATATCCGTGCGCGGTGTCGCGCCACTGCCCGGACAGGACGTAGACGGCGGCGGTCAGGTAGACGGCCGCGACCACGAGATCCGCTCGGGAAGTGAGGAGACGGTCGCGCAGGCGCGCGCCACGGGAGGCTCTGTCCGCGAGTCTCGGCTCCGGGGTGCCCAGCTCCGGCCCCTCGGACAGGACGGCCGCGCTCACCCCCGGACGCTGCTCGTTCGGAACCGCTGGCCCGCCCTGCACCACTGGAAAAACACTCCTTCGGCCGACAATCAGCCACCCACCGTACCCATCCGGGGCGAATCAGCGCTGAGTGAACGTTGGTTATCCACAGGAGTGGGGGAATTCCACAGCCTTATCCACAGGGGAGTCAGTGGCGTACGACCAGGGTGAACGGCCCGATATCGGTGATCCGGAACTGTGGATCGGCGAAGAGGGTCCCCGGAAACTCGACGGTGTAGCGGCGCACGTTCGGATCGTTCGGATAGACGTCCTCGGCCAGGCGCAGGGTGTAGTTCTCGCCGCTGCGGCGGAACAGGAAGGCGTCCGGCGCGCGCCAGGGGGAGTGGTTCAGCGCGTCGATCAACTCGGCCGGTGATTTCAGTTCGCTCCAGCGCTTGATCTCGGCGGCCCGGGCCGGGAAATCGGCGAGCGGATTGGCGTAGTGCGACGTCAGCGCCTGGAAACCGAAGTACGGATAGTAGGACAGGAAGCTGGTGTCGGCGGTGAGGACCACCGTCCGGTCGCGCGGACGCCCGGTCTGCTCGGTGAGGGTCGCATCGATGCGCCCGTAGTACGACACCGCCGAGGGGCTGCGCTTGTCCGCGCGCACCCCGCTGCCGTCGGTGTCGGTGTAGGCGGTGGTGATCTCGGCGTTCAGGATGCCGGGGATGCTCTGGGTGAAAGCCAGCGCACCCAGCACCGCGACCACTCCGGTCGCCGCCCGGAACCGCCGCGGTTCGTCGACGGCCTGGTAGATCGCCCGCGCTCCCTCGACGAATCCGAACGCGCCCGCCGCGGCGAGCAGCACCTGCAGGATGGGTTCCAGCCGGAAGGCCAGCCCGGTCGTACCGGCCGCCGTGACCAGCATGGAGGCCAGCGACCACAGATAGATCGCGACCACCGAGATGCCCAGCGCCTGCGCTCGTCGCGAACTCGCCGCCCGCACCACCAGCCAGAGCGTGCCGAGCAGGCAGAGCGCACCGAGCAGCGGTTCGGAGAAGTCGAACATCGGGAACGCCAGTCGTGAACCGGACTCCGGCAGGTAGTGCAGGGCGGTATTGGATTCCGGCAGATGTCCGGTCAGCACCTTCGCCAGGTACGGGCCCCAGACGATCAGGGCCAGTATCGCGGCGATCACGCCTATGACGATCAGGCGCAGCAGAATCGGCCACAGCAGGCGGAAGACGCCGAGCCGCGGAGCACGCGGCTGATGCACCGCGGTCTCGCGCTGCTGCCACCACAGGGTCGCCCACGCGACCAGGCCCATCAGGACCACGGTGAAGACGGCGACCACGAAGAACAGCGTGTAGAACATCGCCGAGAGTCCGAGGAACGCGCCTGCTCCGATCGCCGCACCCCAGCCGCCCGCGGTGCGCGGTTCGCCGGCCGATCTCGCCGCCGCCCCGAACTCGGCGGGCCGGTACAGCGCACCCCAGGCGAGCACCATCGCCGGTGCGAACAGGATCACCAGCACGGCGCTGTAGGCCTCAGGGGAGGCGAAGGCCACCATCACCGCAGTGGTCGTCGCCGCGACCGCGACCGCCCAATCCCATCGAATCAGCTTGGACCACAACACGAGTGCCAGCACCGACGCCACCGCCAGCGACACGATCGCATATGGTTTGAACGCCTCCCACCCGGCCAGGCCGAGCAGATTCGCGACGCGTCCGCCGATCCAGAACCACCCGGCCGGGTAGTACGCCGGAATGTCGGCGTAGGTCATATCGTGCAGCGCGGCGGTATCGGTGAGTCGCGTCAGATATTCGGTGCGGAATTCCTGATCCACCGAAATGCCGAACAGATACAGCTTGGTCGCCGCGAGCGGCATGCCCAGCGTCACCGTGACGAAGGCGGAAATACCCGCCCAGGACAGCACTTTCGCCACCCAGGGCCACCGGTGCAACCGGATCAGCACGATGGCGAGCACGAGCAGCACCGCCGCCCCCGCCTGCCCGACGGTGGTCATCGCACGAGTCACATTGGAGGAGTTGAACGCCGGCCACTGCACCGCCGACATCGCCGTCAGCCCGATCGCCGCCACCAGCGCGGCGACCACCGCCCCGACGACAGCCTCCCCGAGCCCGCCCCCGACCTGCCGGACTAGTACGCGCACTGTGCCTCCGGATCCTCTCTCGCCGCCGATCTGCTCGCGAGCCTACAAGCCGGGTGGAACCGGTTCGCGTCGACGCGAAGCTCGCGCTGCGCCGGCGGCCGTCCTCGGAAAATGCGAAGGAGAGCCGGCGCTCGGTAGCGGCGACTCTCCTTCGCGGCTCGAAATCGAGCCGAACTAGATCGGAAGTTTGCGGAAGATCGGGCGCGGAACGTGGCGCAGGATCATCATGACCCAGCGGAACGTGCCGGGCGCCCAGACCAGTTCCTTACCCTTCTCGGACGCCGAAACCGCCAGCGCCGCAACGTCTTCCTTGTTCACCGTGAGCGGCGCCTCGGCGACGTGCGCGGAGAACTGCGTGCGCACCTGGCCCGGCCGCACGACGGTGACGCGCGGACCGTGCGGGCGCAGCGCCTCACCCAGTCCGAGGTAGAAACCGTCCAGACCGGCCTTGGTGGAGCCGTAGACGAAGTTGGCGCGCTTGACGCGCTCACCGGCCACCGAGGACATGACGATGATCCGCCCGAAACCCTGGGCCTTCATCTTCTCGCCGACCAGCACGCCGACCGACACGCCCGCGGTGTAGTTGACCTCGGCGACGCGCACGGCCTTGAGCTGGTTCTGCCACAGCTCCTCGGCATCACCGTCGAGCGCGAAGGCGACGATCGCGACATCGATATCGCCGTCGGCCCAGGCCTGTTCGATCACCTTGGGGTGGCTGCCGGTGTCCAGCGCGTCGAAGTCGACGATCTCGACCTTCGACGCGCCCGCGGCCTCCAGCTGAGCCACCGACCGGGCCCGCAGCGGATCGTTCGGCAGCGCCGCGAGCACCACCCGCGCCGGCCCCTTCTTCAGGTACTCCTCGACGATCGCGAGGCCGATCTCCGAGGTACCGCCCAAAAGCAGAATGTTCTGCGGGTTACCTACCGCGTTGATCACTGCAGCTCCAGCCTTCTCGCCATATCGGACATGAAAACGCCTGTGGGATCGACACTTCGGCGGACCTTGATCCACTCGTCGATCTTGGGATACATCTTGTGGAAGGTCTCCGCGGTGGTCCGGGAGTCCTTCGCGGTGTAGAGACGACCGCCGAATTCCAGTACGCGACGGTCCAGTTCGGTGACCAGCTCGTTGAGGCCGGGCCGCACGGGGAAGTCGACGCAGATGTTCCAGCCCTCCATGGGGAAGCTCAGCAGCGCCTGGTTGCCCGGGCCGAAGAACTTCAGCACGTTGAGCGCCGAGTAGTGACCGGAACGCTGGATGTCGACGATGATCTTGGTGAATTCGTCCAGCGCCTCCGGCGGCAACACGAACTGGTACTGGATGAAACCGGCCGATCCGTAGGCACGATTCCACTCCGAGACGACGTCCAGCATGTGATAGAACTGCGTCAAGTTCATGATCTTGCCGGTGTAGTTGCCGCCGAGCGCGTAGTACGCCTCGCCGACCATGCCGAGCGTGAGCTTGTTCGCCGCGAAACTCGGGAAGACGTTCGGCACCGTCAGAAGATTCGGCGCGTCGAACTTCAGTGGATTGGCACGCAGTTTCTTCGGCAGTTCGTCCAGCTTGGCCAAGCGGCCGCGAGATACGTTGGCGCGCCCCAGTTTCGGCGGTGCGCTGATCACGTCGAACCAGGTCGAGGAGTACGTGTAGTTCTCCTCGGAACCGTCCTTGTGCACGGCGATGGTCTCGTCCAGCGTGGTGGTCTTGATGCCGTCCGCGATGAAGTAGGCCGTCTCGGTCGGCGTCATCTCGATCGTGGCACGCAGGATGATGCCGGTCAGGCCGTTGCCGCCGACGGTCGCCCAGAACAGCTTGGCGTTCTTCTTGGGACCGATGTGCTGAATCTTGCCGTCCGCGGTCAGCAGATCGATCGACCGCACGTGGTTGCCGAAGCTGCCCGCGCTGTGGTGGTTCTTGCCGTGGATATCGGAGGCGATGGCGCCACCGACGGTCACCTGACGGGTGCCCGGCAGGACCGGAACCCACAGGCCGAAGGGAAGCGCGGCCTTCATCAGCTGATCGAGGCTGACGCCGGCATCCACATCGACGAGGTGGCTGTCGCGGTCGATCCGGTGGATGTTGTTCAGCGCGGACATGTCGATGACGAGGCCGCCACCGTTCTGCGCATGGTCGCCGTAGGACCGGCCGAGCCCGCGCGCGATCACACCGCGCCGCAGGTACGCCGGCTTGGACTCGTTGTCCTCTGCGACCATGGCCACGGCCTTGGCGATCAGTTCCGGATCGCCGGTCGAGAGCACTTCGGAGGTGGAGGGCGCGGTACGACCCCAACCGGTCAGTCGGCGGGTGCGCGTCGGCAGCGAAAAGCTGTCGGCGGAGCCGTTGCTGCTTGCCTGTGACGCCTCGCCGTCGCCCGCGGAGTTCGCAGGACCCGCGGCGGTGGAGGTCTGAGCTTTCGTGGACATCGGCATAGAGGCTACAGGTATGACCGGGATAGGGGTCGGGTGTCGCGGCTCCGCGGCCCGCTCGAGGCGGATTTCACAGCGGCGACCGGGGCGGGAGTGCCACTGTCGCGGCCGTGTGGGAGTGCCGCTGTCGCGGCCGTGTGGAGTGCCGCTGTCGCGGCGCCGCCGGCGCGACCCGCTACTCTCGTGCCGTGAGTGCGGAACCCCATCTCCCTCTTCCGGCCGAGTTACCCCTGGTAGACGAGCCGGGCGGTACGGATGTCGATCTGAAGACTCAGATTGTCCGGTTCGTCCTCACCGGTGGATTGTCGGCGGTGGTCGACTTCGGGCTGTACGTGCTGCTCATGGCCCTGTTCGGAGTCCCGCGCGATTTCGCCAAGGCCTGCAGTTTCATCGTCGGCACCACCACGGCGTATCTGATCAACCGGCGCTGGACGTTCAAGGCGCCGCCGAGTCGCAGCCGCTTCGTGGCGGTGGTGATCCTCTACGCGGTGACCTTCGCGGCGCAGGTGGGTATCAACGCCCTGCTCAACGACACCCTGCCGCCGATGTCGGTGGATATCGCCGGCCATTCGGTGAAGGGGGCCGTTCTGATCGCCTTCGTCATCGCGCAGGGCGTGGCCACCGTGATCAACTTCGTCGTGCAGCGTGCGGTGATCTTCAAGATCCGCTGAGGGCCCGCGCCTGCGCCTTGGCGCCGAAGTAGTCCCCACCCTTGGCCCGCGGACTGTCGGTACCCCATTCCCGCTCCTCACGGGCGGCCGGCACCAGATGCGGGATGTGCTTGCGACAGTGGATATAGGCCTCCTCGACATCCACGACCACCCACCGCTCGGCGATCCGCCCGCGTTCGGCCGCGGGCAGGCCGGGCACGCGGTCCCGTAAGGCCTGATCGTCGACGATGCGTGCCGATCCGTTGATGTGCAGTCCGACCAGGTCGTGCACGAAGTCGATCATCAGGATGCCGACGTGCGGGTTCTCCAGGATGTTGCCGAGCGAAGCCATCACCCCGTTGCCCCGGTATTCCGGATAGGCGACCGTACGGTCGTCGATGACGTGCACGAATCCGGGTTTGCCGGCCCGGAAGCTGGTATCGCATTCCCCGTGCCGATCGGCGGTGGCGATGAAGGCCATATCCATCCGGCCGACGAAGTCGCGCATACGGGTGTTGAGTCCGTTGAGCACCTGTTCGTCGTAGAAACGCCCCGCACGCTCCTCGGTACCGAATCGCTGTTGCAGTTCCCGCTCGCCGTCACTGCCGCCTGTGAAACCGGACATGCCACACCCCTCCGGGTAGCTGAGATCCGCACGTGGATGGTTCGGCGCCGAACCTGGAATATGCCGAAATACTATAGGAACGAACGTATTTCGGATGGCGAATCCGGCAATGCCGAAAGGTCGTTTGCCCCGGGGATGCCGACCGATTCGGACGTATCGGAGAATCACACCGGCGTGATGGTCACCGGAACTCCGTTGAACACCGCGTTTCCGGATACGGCGTCGATCCGCGAATCATCGGTCAGGGCATTGGCATTCACGCCGGCGTGCTCGCGTGCGACCGTCTGGGTGCTGCCCGAATGTCCCCAGCCGTGCGGCAGGCTCACCACACCGGGCATGATCCGATCGTTCGGTTCCACCGGCACGGTCAGCTTTCCGGTCGCCGACTCGATCGCGGCCAGCTCGCCCAGCCCGAGGCGCGCCACGTCGTCGGGATGAATATGCAGGGTGCAGGTATTCGAGCCACCGACCAGGGCCGGGACATTGTGCATCCAACTGTTGTTCGACCGCAGTTGCCGCCGGCCGATCAACACCACATCCGGTCGGGCAGCAGACATTTCGGCCAGCAGCCGGGTCGTGTCGTCGAGCAGTTGCTGCGGCGCCAGCTCCACCTTCTGTGAGGCCGTGCGCAGCACGCCGGGCAGCCGCGGTTGCAGCGCGCCCAGATCGATGCCGTGCGGATTGTCCAGCAGGACCTGCAGGTTCAGCCCCTCGGGCGCGATGTCGGCGGACCGGCGATCGGGATTCCATTCGCCGTGCGGCCCCAGGCGCAGCATCATGTCGATGCGCTGTTCGGTGCTGTTCGCGCCGATCAGCTCGCCGCGCCGCGCGCCGAGTCCGGCCTTGTGCAGGGTGCCGGCGATGATCAGCTCGTCCACCGCCGCGACGGAATCGGTTCCCGGCTCCGGCTGCTGACCCGCCAGGGAAAGTGCCAGGCGGGCAAGTATTTCCGGTTCCGAGGGCCGGTCGCCGGGCAGGGCGACCACCGGCGGGGAATAGCGGGCGTAATTGCGCACCGCGAACTGCAGCAGCGCGAAATCGTAGTGCGGCGCCTGCAGTGTGCGCGGCGGCGGCAGGATCACATCGGCATGGCGGGTGGTCTCGTTGAGGTAGCGATCCACACTGACCATGAAGTCCAGTCCGGCCAGCGCTTCGCCGAGCCGCGCGCCCGCGGGAGCCGAGAGCACCGGATTGCCGGCCACCGTCACCAGCATCCGGACCTGTCCCTCACCGGGGGTGAGAATTTCGTCGGCCAGCGTCGCGACGGGGAATTCGCCCATGGCTTCGGGCAATTCGCGCACCCGGCTGGCCCAGCGCCCGAGCCGGAACGGCCGCGTCCGCACGATGCCGAGGGCGGCGGCGGTGGCGAACATCGCGCCGCCGGGCCGGTCCAGATTGCCGGTGAGCACGTTGATCACGTCCACCAGCCACTGCGTGAGGGTGCCGAATTCGGCGGTGCAGGTGCCGATGCGCGCATAGACCGCGGCCGTCGGCGCCGCCGCCAGCTCCCGCGCCAGCCGCCCGACGGTCTCGGCCGGTATGCCGGTGCGTGCCTGCACCGCCTCGGGAGTGAACGGGAGTGCGGCCGAACGGATCTGCTCCAGCCCCGCCACCTCGACGCGGACATCGGTCAGATCCTCGGCGAAGAGTGTGTGCACGATGCCGAACAGCAGATACGCGTCGCTGCCGGGCCGGATGAACAGATGCTCGTCGGCGAGGTCCGCCGTGCGGGTACGCCGTGGATCGACCACGACCAACCGCCCGCCGCGCTTGCGCAGCGCCTTCAACCGGCCCGGATAGTCCGGGGCGGTACACAGCGAGCCGTTGGATTCCAGCGGGTTGGCGCCGAGCATCAGCAGATAGTCGGTGCGGTCCAGATCGGGCACGGCGACCGTGAGCGGATCGCCGAACATGAGCCCGCTCGACACCTGTTTCGGCATCTGATCGGCGGTGCTGGCCGAGTACAGGTTGCGCGTGCTCAACGCCCGGATCAGTGCCGGCACGTACAGCGCGCCGGCGATCGTGTGGGCATTCGGATTGCCCAGATACAGCGCGGCGGCCTGGCGGCCGTATTCGTCGAGGACGGCCGGCGCTCGCTCGGCGATGAGATCGAAGGCCTCGGCCCAGGTGGCGTGGCGCCAGGTGTCGGTGGCGCGATCACGGATGATCGGTTCGGCCAGCCGATCGGGGTCGGCGTCCAGCGCCCCGAGGCTCGCGCCCTTGGGGCAGATGAAGCCCCGGCTGAACGGGTCCTCGCGATCGCCGCGCACACGCGTCACCCGGTCCTGAGCGTCCAGGGTGATCTCGAGTCCGCAGACGGCCTCGCACAGCGGGCAGGTGCGGTAGGTGGTCCGGGCTTCTGCGGTGACGCGCGTCATGGATCCATCATCGTCGGCGGTCGGTCGTCGCGCCGGGATTCATCCGAAATGCACGAAAACCGCGAAACCGCGAGAACACTGTCGTTCTCGCGGTTTCGCGGATGGTCGATTCAGCTGGCGATGCGAGCGACCTGCGGCTTGCGGCCGGAGTTCGCCGAACGCACGGCCGCGGCGATCGCGACGACCGGCGGCAGCCAGCGGGCCTCGGTCGGCGCTACACCCCAGCAGGCCTCGCCGGCCGAGAGCTGGGTGGGCGGCAGCGGGATGCCCGCACCGTCGGTGTAGACGATCGCGCCGGCCGCGCGCAGCGCCTCGAGCGCCATCGCGGCCTTGGCGAGTCCGGTCACCAGGTGGATCTCGCGGCGCTCGGCGCCCGGGATCTCGATCACCGGTCCGGACAGGTTGTTGGCCCGCAGGAATCGGCGCACGTTCGCGGCCAGTTCGCCGGCAACCTCGATACCCGAAACATTCGCATCGGTGATCAGGCAGATGCCGTTGGCCGTTTCAGCGACCGTCCACCCGCGCTGGATGTAGTCCTGCGCGGTAGCGGCCAACGTCGCCGCGTGGACGGAAGTCGGAAACGCTGTACGCACTGTGTTCTCCATTCCCCGGGTAGATCTGGGTCCTGCGTCGGTGTTCATGGGACGTATCGGGCCGCGCTACCGGCGGTGTTACAACTTGGTGGAAATTTCTTCGTGATGGTCGGATACGTCACACGGGCGGGCGGTGATCGCCGGTGGCTATGAACCTTTCGGAGCGCCGTTCCCCGCCGTTGTGAACTGCTACGACTACCACCTTTGTGCGCGTCGCTGTGAATCGAATGCGTTGCCGCTGTTGATTCCCTGGCAGCTCGCTGGGAAGAAATGGGGAGAAAGTGTGACATGAGTCGCATGTGACCGATGGGATTCGAGCCCGCCCGGAGATTGCTCGCTTCCGCTGTGCCGGGAGAGGATTCGAATCATGAGCGAAGACCCGCAGCGACCCAGGAACCGGGATTCCGAGACCGGGGCCGCGCGCGATTCCGCTGGGAGCCCGCGGGATAGGGACGAGACGCCCGAATCGACCGGACGCGACGAAGTCGACGACCGCTCCGGCGAAGACGGTGAGGCCGACTACGCCGTGGAGTCCCGCTGGCTCGCGTGGAAGGACTCCGCCCGGCGCCGCTGGTCACCGGCCGAGACCGCGGAGGACGAGCGGCCCGAACCGTTCCGGAGTCCCGGCGCCTTCCGCGCCTGGTGTGGTGCGGCCGCCCGCGCGCTGCTGGATGTGCAGTTCCGCACATCGGCCACGCGCACGCTGCTGCCGCTGGCCTATCTCCTGGGACTGGCCTTCGCGATCGGCATCCCGCTGGTCCTGGTCGTGGTGCTGTGGCAGGTGTCCGCACTGCTGGGGGTGATCTTCGCGGTCGTGGTGGCGATACCACTCGGCCTGACCATCGCGGCATCGGTGCGATTGGTGCTGGAATTCCTGGTCAACGCCTCGCGACTGGCGACTCGGGTGGAGCACATCAACACCCTCGCCGACGATCTCTTCCGCGCGCTGTCCGACGTCGCCGAGCCGGTGAACCAGCTTTCGGAAGATGTTCGTGCCGTGCAATTCTGGCGGTTCCGCAAACGTCCGCCGCGCAGGTAGCAGCGTCTGCGCGGCCCGGTCGATCGGCGCGGCTGTCGGGGGCTGTTCTGTTGTGCGACAATCCGTTCGGGGGTGTCCGAGCGAGTTCCGATGCCCGCGAAGGTTTCTGCCGAGGGGGGAAAATGGCTTCACCGCAGGGGATCACCGGTTCGACCATGCCGCGGCGGCAATTGGGCCGCCGGCTGCGTGACCTGCGTAATCGCGCGCGGATGACGACCCGGGTGGCCGCCCGCCGGCTGGAATGGTCGGAGGCCAAGATCTGGCGGATCGAGACCGGTCAGACCTCCCTGCGCAGCCTCGATGTGGAAGCCATGTGCAAGATCTACGGCGCGCCCGAGGCCGAGCTGGAACCTCTCACCGCGCTCGCCCGCGAAACCAAGGCCAGGGGGTGGTGGGCGCCCTACGGTGATGTGATCGCCGAGGGTTTCGACGTGTACATCGGCCTGGAAGAGGCCGCGACTCAGATCTCCACCTTCGAGAACGAATTCGTGCCGGGCCTGCTGCAGACCGAGGACTACACCCGCGCGCTGCTGACCGCGGCCCGGCCGAATCTCAGCCCGGCCGAGGTCGAGCGCCGGATCGAGGTGCGCAGGCAGCGGCAGCGTCTGCTCACCCGCACCCCGGATCCGGTGCGGTTGGTGGCGATCATCGCCGAATCGCTGCTGTGGCGGCGGATCGGTGATCCAGCCGTGATCGCGGGGCAACTGGATCATCTGCGCCGGATGTGCGAGTGCCCGAACATCGATATTCGCCTGGTGCCCAACGATTCCGCCTACCACGAGGGTCTCGATTCCGGGCGATTCGTCCTGCTGGAATTCGGCGAAGCCGGCGCGGAAACCACCGAGCCGCCGGTGGTGTATGTCGAAACTTTCGCCGGTTCGACCTATTTCGACAAAAATTCCGATATCGACCGTTATCGGGGCGCGTTCGCGAATATTCGCGCCGCTTCGGTGGACGGGCGAGCGGCCTTGGACGAGGCCATCGCCGCTGCGTGACGCTCGGCCCGATTCGGTGCGGCCGGATTCAGTGCAGAGTGCGTTCCAGTACGTCGCGGTGCGTCGGGGCGGCGGCGGTGTGGACCGCGCGGCCCTTGTCGGTAAGGCAGACGTAGATCGCGCGGCGGTCCTCGGTGCACAGGGTGCGATCGACCAGTCCGTCGCGCTCCAGTCGTGCCACCGTACGGGACAGTGCGCTCTGGCTCAGGTGGATGTCGTGCGCCAGATCGCTCATCCGGTAGCTGTCACACGAGGCGTCGACCAGACGGTCCAGCGTCTCGAACTCGCTGAGGCCGATGTGGTGTTCACGCTGTAGATCCTTCTCCAGCGCACAGGACACCGCGGCATGGCGAGCGAGTAGATCGCGCCACTCGCCGACCAGGCCGCCCGGCCCGTCGTTCCGGACGGTCGGCACAGGGCAGCCGGTGTCGGTATCACTCGGCGCTACGGACGGCAGACCTGTGGATAGCGCCGTGTTCGGTGCTACCGCGTCCGTCGAATGCGCCGGAAACGCTGTCGACGCCTTTGTCATGTCGCCATCCTAGTGTCTGCGTCCGTTTCATGCAACCACATTAAATGCTTGTGCATTAGATGCGCACGCATGTAGTGTTCCGCGTCATGACTTCCACAGCAACACTTCCGGCCGCCTCGGCGGCCGACACTCGGTGGCCGATCCGGCTCTGGGGCATGCTCATCACGCTGTGCATCGTGCTGTTCCTGGACGGCCTCGACGTTTCGATGGTCGGCGTCGCGCTGCCGTCCATCGGTACCGAACTCCATCTCGAAACCTCGACCCTGCAGTGGCTGGTCAGCGGATACGTCCTCGGCTACGGCGGCCTGCTGCTGCTCGGCGGCCGCACCGCCGATCTGCTGGGGCGGCGCAAGGTCTTCCTCATCGCACTGGCGGTCTTCGCGGTCGCCTCGCTGGCGGGCGGGCTGGTCAGCTCCGGGCCGCTGCTGATCGCGACTCGCTTCGTCAAGGGTCTGGCGGCCGCCTTCACCGCGCCGACCGGGCTGTCGATCATCACCACGAATTTCGCCGAGGGGCCGGCACGCAACAAGGCGCTGTCCATCTACACCGTCTTCGGTGCCGGCGGCTACTCCATGGGGTTGGTCTTCGGTGGCCTGATGACCGGTTTCGGCTGGCGCTGGACCTTCCTGCTGCCGGTGCCGATCGCGCTGGCCGCCCTGATCTCCGCGGCGATCCTGGTGCCGAAGGACAAGGGCGACACCGCCGAGGGCGGACACGATCTGCTGGGGGCGCTGTTCTCCACCTCCGCCATGCTGCTGCTCGTCTACACCGTGGTGTCCGCACCGCAGGCCGGCTGGGGTTCGGCGCGCACCGTGGGCTCGTTCGCGGCCGTCCTCGTCCTGTTCGCCGCGTTCGTCGCGGTGGAGAAGCGGGTGCGCCACCCGCTGATCCGCCTGGGCATTCTCCGCAAGGCCACGCTGGTGCGGGCCAGTCTGGTGATCGTCGCGGTGGCGGGTTCCTACTTCAGCTGGCAGTTCATCGTCACCCTGTACCTGCAGGACAGCCTGGGCTGGTCGCCGCTGACCCTGGCGATGGCGCTGCTGCCGGTGGGTGTGCTGGTGGCGCTGTCGTCGGTGTTCTCCGACAAGTTGGTGGACCGCTTCGGCACCGGCCCGATCATCGCGGTCACCACCACCGTCATGGCGATCGGCTACCTGCTGTTCCTGCGGATCGATACCGCTCCGTCCTACGTCGCGGTGATCCTGCCCGCGGTGCTGCTGATCGGTATCGGCTGGATCGGCTTCCCGGCCATCAACATTCAGGCCACCAACGGCATCGAGGACGAGGAACAGGGCCTGGCGGCCGGTGTGCTGCAGACCTCCATGCAGGTCGGCGCGGCGATCGTCCTCGCCATCACCACCGCGCTGATTTCCTCGGGCCCGCACGGTAATTCACCGCAGGCGGTACTCGACAGCTACCGTCCCGGCCTGATCTTCGCGGGTATCGCGGCGATCATCGGCGCCCTCATCGCCTTCACCCACTTCCTGCCCACCCGCAAGAAGCCGCAGGAGGTCGAGGACACCGAACAGGCACCGGAACTCGCGGCGGCCTGAGATCCGTCCCGCACGCCACGCCCGGCTCATCCGTTCGAGCCGGGCGTGGCGTCTGCGCGGCCCTCAGCGAAGTTCGCGCAGGCGCGGCGCGGCCGCATCCTTCGGCGAGCGGATGAAGGTCAGCGGACTGCCGTCGGAACCGGCGGTGGGCCAGTCGATTCCGAGATCCGGATCGAAGGCGTCGAGGTCCCGGTCGAATTCGGGGGAGTATTCGAGCGAGCAGAGATAGGTGACGGTGGAATCGTCGGCCAGCGACAGCAGGGCATGACCGAGCCCCTCGGAGACGAAGACCGAGCGGCGCGTGACGTCGTCGATCACCACGCTGTCCCAGCGGCCGAAGGTGGGGGAGTCACGGCGCAGATCCACCACGACATCCAGGAAGGCGCCGCGCATGCAGGTGACGTATTTGGCCTGGCCGGGCGGATTCTCGGTGTAGTGGATGCCGCGCAGGACGCCGGCCGCCGAGGTGGAGGTGTTCATCTGCAGCAGATCCAGGGGCCGTCCGGTCGCCTTCTCGAATTCCGAGGCCTTGAACGTCTCGGCGAAGACGCCGCGCTCGTCGCCGCGCAACTCCGGCGTGAACTCCCACGCACCGGGGACCGCCAGTTCTCGAATCCGCATGTCAACCGTCCTGTCCGTAGCGATCGTCGCGCCCGCGATTCAGCAGGTCCAGCAGGTAGGTCCCGTACCCGGAGCGCACCAGCGGCTCGGCCAGCCGGCACAGCTGTTCGTCGTCGATGAAGCCCATCCGCCAGGCCACCTCCTCGGGCACGCCGATCTTGAGGCCCTGTCGTTCCTCGATGGTGCGCACGTAGTTGGCGGCGTCCAGCAGCGAGTCGAAGGTTCCGGTATCGAGCCAGGCGGTGCCGCGCGCGAGAGTTTCGACCTGCAACCGCCCCTGTTCCAGATAGGTGCGATTGATATCGGTGATCTCGTATTCGCCGCGCGCGGACGGCCGCAGTCCCCGGGCGATCTCGACGACGTCGTTGTCGTAGAAGTACAGGCCGGGAATGGCGTAGTTGGACCGCGGGAGCTTCGGCTTCTCCTCGATGGAAACGGCTCTACCCCGGTCGAATTCGATCACGCCGTAGGCCGAGGGATCGGACACCCGGTAGGCGAAGACCGCGCCGCCGTCGAGGCCGTCGAAGCGCCGCAACCTGGTCCCGAGACCGGGACCGTGAAAAATGTTGTCGCCGAGCACCAGCGCCGCGCATTCGCCGCCGATGTGGTCGGCGCCGAGCACGAAGGCCCGGGCCAGGCCGTCGGGTTCGGGTTGCACCACGTAGTCGATCGCCAGGCCGAACTGGGTCCCGTCGCCGAGCAGCCGGCGGAAGGCCCCGGCATCCTCGGGGGTGGTGATCACCAGGATGTCGCGAATGCCCGCCAGCATCAACGTGGAGAGCGGGTAATAGACCATCGGCTTGTCGTACACCGGGACCAGTTGCTTGCTGACCCCGCGCGTGATCGGGTGCAGCCGGGACCCGGTGCCCCCGGCCAGAATGATTCCGCGCATGTGACGCAAGTCTGCCAGCTTCCGCCCGCTCGGGCTCGATGAGGTTCCGAGTAGACCGCGAAATGGTCACGATGGTTTCGCCGGACCCTGGTCGGGCGATCAAGTATTGCGTAGGTCACATATCCATGGTGTTCTGAAACACCAGTGTGTGAGATGTCAGCGCCGACACCTCCGCCACCGAATCTGCCGGTGGCCGGTCACTCGGCGCCGAGTGGCAGGTAGGTGCGCGATGACGGCGATTCCCATCGGCGAGGCCGAATACCGGCCGGGGCTCGAACCCGGTGTTGTCGTGGAGCCGGTGGTGGTGAACCCGGACCGGGCGAGTCTGCATTCGCAGGCGGTACTGCTGACCTGCCGGGGCGTGGTCGGCCCCGTCATCCGGCGCTATCCGATCACTCCGATGACCATGCCCGTCGCGCGGGTCCTGATCGACCGGCTGGCGGCGCTGCGGCCGCAGGTGCGCGGCGTGGAACGCGAACAGGTGCGGATGAGCGGCTTCCGGATGGAGATCATCCGCCCGGCCGGCGCCCGGCGATCCCTGCGCGACGGCGCCGTGATGTACATGCACGGCGGCGGCTTCTTCCTGTGCGGACTGGACTCGCATCGGCCGGTGGCGGCCAGCCTGGCCCGCCGTACGGGGCTGCCGGTGGTGAACGTGGACTATCGGCAGCTGCCCGGGACGAATATCGCCGGATCGGTCGAGGACTGCCTCACGGCCTATCGCTGGTTGCTGCGGCACGGCGCCGATCCGGCACGCATCGTCTTCGCCGGAGATTCGGCGGGCGGTTTCCTCACCTTCGCCACCGCGTTGCGGGCGGCGCAGGCCGGACTGCCCGGCCCGGCCGGCCTGGTCGGCCTGTCGCCGCTGCTGGATCTCGATTACCGGCTCAAGGGTGAGTACATGAACGTCGGTCGCGACGCCTACATCCCGATGGCGGCGGTGCGGCAGATGGTGCGTTACGGGGCCGAGGCGGAGCGGCCGCTCGACCCGGCCTTGTCGCCGGTGAACGGGTCGCTCACCGGCCTGCCGCCGGCGCTGCTGATCGTCGGTGAGGACGAATTGCTGCGCTGCGACAGCGAATTGATGGCCCGCCGGCTCACCGCGGCCGGTGTGCCGAATTCGCTGGAGTTGTGGCGCGGGCAGGTCCACGCCTTCATGAGCATCCTGCCGAATATGCCGGAGAGCCGCGCCGCCCTGGCCCGGGTGGCGCGATTCGTGCGGGCGCGGGTCGAGCCGGAAGAGGCCGCGCGGACCGCCTGACAGGAGGCGAAACGACAGTGCCCCGCCCACCGAACGGTGGGCGGGGCACTGTCTCTGATCCGAGGAATCCGCCCGCTCAGGGGTGCGACAGGCGGCCTGCGGAATTACTTGGCCGGCGCCGGCGGGTTGAACGGGGCGTTGACGGTCGCGAAGTACTGGATCGCGGCGCCGATGGCGACGGGAGCGGTGATGAAGATCTGGCCGGCGAGCAAACCCAGGAAGCCGACGGCGGCGGCACCGGCGACGCAGCCGCCGAGCGGGCCGAGGCCGAACAGGGTGGCCAGCGCACCGGTGGCGACGACACCGAGGGCAGCGCCCGCGATGCAGCCGATGGCCGCGCCGCCGATACCACCGGCCAGGGTGCCGATGGTGGCGCCGGTGGCGATGGTGTCCTTCAGGCGGGTGAAGGCCGCGACCTCACGGTCGTACGGGGTCTTCCAGGGAGCCGACTCCTCGAAGGGCAGCGCGACCGGCTTGTAGACCGCGTGCTGCTCGTCGAACTGCGGGGTCAGGGTGGCGGTGTTACCGGAGATGTCGGCGGCGATCGGGAACTCGAAGTCGTCGACCCGGAAGTTCAGGGGGGTGCCGGCGAGCACGGTGCCGTTGGCGGCCTTGATCTTCAGCATGCCGTCTTCGTTGACGATCGAGCCACCGTCGGTCTGGATGACGGCTTTGTCGTTGTCGACGACGCTGGCCTTGTAGTAGACGCTTTCGGGTGCCGCGGGGGCGGCAGGGTCGGCCGTGGCGGTACCGGCCGCGACACCGACGGCGGCGACCAGCATGGCGGCGGTCGCGACGAATTTCCTCATCATCATTTTCTGCGGAACCTCGATACAGAGTGGTTCTGGGACATGAGAAATAGAAATCGACGACAGCTAACGAGCGGTGAACCTGTTGTGTCCGTTCATTCAAATTCTGTTCACCATCGGGTTCTTGCCGATTGTCAGGTTGTGGAAACATGCAGTATGCGTGCGGTTTTCGGACACCACCAACAATTCGAACAAATAGGACATCCCGACCGTAGTGTGATGAAGGTCACACTACGCTGTAGGGTCGGTGTGACTCGCAGGTGATTCAAAGTCCGTATGCGCGCCCACGTTAGGGTGGCACGGTGCGATTGCTCGTAACCGGCGGAGCCGGATTCATCGGCGCGAACTTCGTCCATCAGACCGTGGCGGATCGACCCGACGTCCGCGTCACCGTGCTCGACGCACTGACCTATGCCGGAAATCGCGACTCGCTGGCGCCGATCGCCGATCGGATCGAGTTCGTACACGGCGATATCGCCGATTCCGGCCTGGTGGACCGCTTGGTCTCCGGAACCGACGCCGTGGTGCATTTCGCGGCCGAATCCCATAACGACAATTCGCTGGCGCGGCCCCGGGCGTTCGTGCAGACCAATATCGTCGGCACCTTCACTCTGCTCGAGGCCGTCCGCAAATACGATGTGCGCTACCACCACATCTCGACCGACGAGGTCTACGGCGACCTCGAGGCCGACGATCCGGCATTCACCGAGAACACCCCTTATCAACCGTCCAGCCCGTATTCGGCCACCAAGGCCTCCAGCGATCTGCTGGTCCGTGCCTGGGTGCGGTCGTTCGGGGTGCGGGCGACGATCTCCAACTGCAGTAACAATTACGGCCCGTATCAGCATGTGGAGAAATTCATCCCGCGCCAGATCACCAATCTGATCGACGGGGTGCGACCGCGCCTCTACGGCGCCGGACATCAGATCCGGGACTGGATTCACGTCGCCGATCACAACCGCGCGGTGTGGGACATTCTCGACCGCGGGCGCATCGGGCAGACGTATCTGATCGGCGCCGACGGTGAACTGGACAACCGGACGGTGGTGGAGTTGCTGCTCGCCGAATTCGGCCGCGACCCTGGCGATTTCGATCACGTCACCGATCGGCCCGGACACGATCAGCGCTACGCCATCGACGCCACCCTGCTGCGCGGCGAACTCGGCTGGCGCCCCCGGTACGGCGATTTCCGCGCCGGGCTGGCCGCGACGGTCGCCTGGTACCGCGACAACGAGGCGTGGTGGCGCCCGCAGAAGGAACACACCGAACGCGCATATGCGGCGGCCGGCGAAAAGGTGCTCTAACCCCAGATCAGGACGTTGTATTTGATCGCGGCCGCGGCCAAAGCCACCACGGTCGCGACCACCACCGTGATCGCGGGCCCGCGTACCGGCGTCACGCCGCGGGAATCGCTGAGCCGCAACGGCATCCACCGCAGCAGCACCGCGAACCCGGCAATCGCGAGCGGCACGAAATAGCGCCCCTGTACGCCGTCGATCATCCAGTAGCCCACCGGTGTGAACGACATGTAGAGCGTCACGTAGATCATCGCCACACTGGCCAGCACGGTGAGCGCGACGATCCAGGTGCGCCACCGGTTACCGGTCAGCCGATCCGCGATTCCGGCGCTCACCGCCAGCGCCAGCAGGCAGGCCAGGATCGACAGCGCGGGAACGTCCACATAGGCGAATCCCAGCTCGCCGAAGAATTGGATGAACCATTTCTCGTCCCGATACCAGATGCTGTCGCCGAAAGTATTGGCGAAATGCACCGGATCGGAAAGAATTCCGTGCAGTTGGTCGCCGGGGCGCACCGAACGCCATTCCGACGGCTTACGCATCAGGCCCATGCCGTCGCCCGTCGGTGCGGCGATCTTCATCCACACCGCGAACAGGATCGCGCCCAGCGCCGCGAAGCACCACGGCAGCCAGCGCAGCACCCTCCCGAAGCCGTACTGCCGGGCCGGAATCAGCACCACCAGCATGGCGAGGATGACGTAGGTCGGCTTGCTCAGCGGCAGCGCCAGCGTCGCCGCCAGTGCGGCGACCACCTCCGCCTTCGTCAGCCGGGTGTCGAGGAAAACGCCCTTCACCACCAGGCACGACACCAGGACGGCCAGGGCGTTGGTGACGGTGTCGGCGGTGACCGTGCCCGCCTGGAACAGCGCGATGGGCAGCACCGCGATCGTGAACACCAGCCACTGGATGCGGAACGTCCGCAGCGCCCGCAGCGCGAACGCCACGATCACCAGATAGGCGAGCAGTCCCGCGAGCCGGGTGAGCAGCACCGTATCGCCGACGTCGAGGCCGATCGCCTGGGCCAGCCGGATGCCCACGGCCGCGGGCACATACGGCACCGGTGAGTAGGCGGCGGTATTGGTGAACCACATCTGCTTGGTCGCGGTGGTGGTCACCGGCGCCGAGCCCAGCCGGTCGTAGGCGGTCTCGTCGGCGGCCAGCGGGGCCGGCTCGGTCGGATGACGGTTGTAGTCGGTGAAGGCGTAACCCATCAGGCCGTCGACACTCAACGGGATCTGCCCGCCGTAGGAGACGCCGCGGTCGTCGGTGATCCGCTCGGGGGTGAATCCGCCGTGCGCCACCTGGTACGCGCGTCCGAACTGGGTGATCTCGTCGTGACCCCAGAACGGCGGGATGATGGTCGCGAACACGATGCCGAAGACGCCGGCCACCAGGACGAAGACCGCCGCGGCCGGGCCCAGGTGGTGCGCGATACCGGATCGGGTGCGCCGGAACAGGTCCGAGGGCTGCCGCTGCTCGGCGCCGACGCCCGCGTCGCCGCTCTCGCGGTTCGACTCGTCGCGGTTCGGCTGCTCGGCGTCGGCTTCGCCGGTCACGGCCTCGCGGTCGGAGGCCCGCCTATCGGCGGCCTCCTTGTCGGCCTGGGTCGTCATCAGTGTGCCTGCCGGACCTGCTCGGGCGTTTCGACGCCGACGGCCGAATACCGCAGGTACATCAGGCGGGCGGCCTCGTGCCGGGATCGGCGGATGCCGTCGAGGATCAGACCGGCGGTCCACGCCAGGCTGCCCAGCAGCAGCAGGGTGAAGCCGAGGAACAATGTCGGGAAGCGCGGCACCTGGTGGATTTCGTAGAACTGGATCACTATCGGCACGATCAGAATGATCGAGATCAACCAGGCCAGCGTGCCGAACAGTCCGTAGAACGCGACCGGGCGTTCGTGCCGGGCCAGACCGAAGATCAGGCCCAGAATCTTGAAGCCGTCGTGGTAGGTGCGCAGTTTGGATTCACTGCCCTCCGGCCGGTCGCGGAATCCCACCCGCACCGAGGTCTGCGGTACGCGCAGATGCAGCGAATGCACGGTCAATTCGGTTTCGATCTCGAATTCGCGCGACACCGCGGGGAAACTCTTCACGAAGCGGCGGGAGAACACCCGGTACCCGGAGAGCATATCTTCGACGTTCTCACCGAATACCTTGCCGACCACGCCGTTGAGGACGCGGTTGCCGGCTTCGTGGCCCGCGCGGTACGCCTGCGAGCCTTCGTCCTCTTTGCGCACGCCGAGGACATGGTCGTAGGGGCCCGACAGCAACGCCTCGATCATCTTCGGGGCGGCGAAGGCGTCATAGGTGTCGTCGCCGTCGATCATCAGGTAGACGTCTGCCTCGATATCGGCGAATGCGCGCCGGACGACATTGCCCTTGCCCTTGACGGTCTCGGTGCGCACGATCGCGCCCGCCTCCCGGGCACGTTCGGCGGTGGCGTCCGTGCTGCGGTTGTCGTAGACGTAGACGTCGATGCCCGGCACGGCAGCCTTGAGGTCCGTGACGACCTTGGCGACCGCAGCCTCCTCGTTGTGGCAGGGCACGACTGCGGCGATGCGAAGCTCGGTGGGGTTCACCCCGTCAATCCCTCATTTGATCGGCCGATGAAATACGGAACACCGGGAGGGTACAGGCCGGGGCCGGACTCGCGCCCGCTAACCCTCACTGTGTCCGGTGCGGGCCGGTGCACCCGCCGCGACCTCGCGCCCTTTGCGCCCGCTGTGAGCCGCCCGATCGCACCCGCGGCGAGCCGCGCTCCCACCGGCATCACGCGGTGGGGAACCGGGGTGCGGTACCGTCGCCGGGTGGCCAGCAGTGAGACGGCGACCGAACCGGTCGATCGAACCGGCGATACCTTGCGACACAAGGTCGTCACCGCCCTGCGGCAGGGATCGGCTTTTCTGGTGGTCGGCGCGATCGGATTTCTCGTCGACGCCGGAACCTACAATCTGCTGGTCTTCTGGGGCGGCGACGGAGTTCTGAATCACGCGCCGCTGGTCGCGAAGATCATCTCGATTCTGGTGGCCACGGTGGTCACGTATTTCGGCAACAAATGGTGGACTTTCGCGCACAAGCAGGGCGGCAGTCCCGCCCGCGAATATCTGCTGTATGCCGTTTTCAATGTGGTTGCCATCGGATTGCAGCTGGGGTGTCTGGCATTCTCCCGATATGTCCTGCACCTGTCCTCGCCGCTGGCGGACAACATCTCCGGCACCCTGATCGGCCAGATCGTGGCGGTGGTTTTCCGCTACTGGGCCTACGACACTTTCGTCTTCGCCGAGTCGCGCTCGGGTCGGTCGGACGCCGCGACATGAGACGGACATAATGGGTATCGCTCGCACCGAGCCCGCACTTGACCGCGCCCGCGCCGGATTCGGCGCCATCGGACACTGTTTACGAGGGATTCCACCATGGATCAGTCGGCTGGCCAGGCCGTGACCGCCACCGAGAACGACCCGCGGATCGCCGAGCCCGCACCCGGCGCCCTGCGGACCGAGCACCGCGCCCCCGACCGCCTGGTTCTGGCCCGGGGCATCTTCACCGGCCCGGCGCCGAAGATCAGCGACGAACTCTATGCGGTGGTCAAGGGCAAATCGCACCGCGAACGGCTGTCGCTGCGGCTGGAAAAGGGCGCGCACGCCCACACCAATACCTATTTCGGCCGATTCGCGGCCAGTTACTGGCAGCGCTGGACGACGGTGACCGAGGTCGAGGTCTCGATGCGGGTCGCGGTCGGCGACCGGGCCCGGATCCGGCTGGCCGCCTCCGATATCGCCGGGCACCGGCGCATCATCGACTCCGCGGATGTGCATTCCGACGGGGTGGTCACCCTGCGGGCGCCGCTGGATCAGTATGTGGACGGCGGGGCGCTGTGGGTCGAATTCGATGCTGTCGGAGGCGAACTCGCGATCGGTGAGCTGACCTGGACCGCGCCCGCGCCGGATCGCGTCCGCCCGGTCGCGATCGCGATCTGCACCTTCAACCGGGCCGAGGACTGCGCGCACACCGTCGCCGCCCTCGCCTCGGATCCGGAGGTGCTGGCGGCCATCGACGCGGTCTACGTGGTCGACCAGGGCACCGACCTGGTGTCGGACCGGGAGCTGTTCCAGCAGACGCAGCCGCGTTTCGGTGACAAGCTGCGCTACATCCGGCAGCCGAATCTCGGCGGGGCGGGCGGCTTCACCCGCGGGTTGTACGAGGTGTCGGCGGCGAACGAGCACGCCGACGTCATCCTGATGGACGACGACATTCTCTGCGAGCCCGAAACGGTGTTGCGGCTCAACGCCTTTGCCAATCTCACGGTGGAACCGACCCTGGTCGGCGCGCAGATGCTGTTCCTGCTGAACCCCGACTATCTCAACGTCGGCGCCGAGGAGGTGCACCTGAACGAGCTGCGGCACGGTCAGAAGGTGCCCAAGGCGTTGCGCAACACCAGCATGCTCAAGCGCAATCAGGAGCGCCGCGTCGACGCCGGCTACAACGCCTGGTGGACCTGCCTGATCCCGGCCGAGGTGGTGGCCCGGATCGGACTGCCGCTGCCGATCTTCTTCCAGTGGGACGACGTCGAATACGGTGTCCGCGCCCGCGAGGCGGGATTCGTGACCGTGACGCTGCCGAATGCGGCGGTCTGGCACGCGGACTTCTACTGGAAGGACTTCGACGACTGGGCGCGCTACTTCAGCATGCGCAATTCGCTCATCGTCAGCTCCATGCACACCGATCTGGACGCGAAGGCGGTGACCCGCAAGCTGTTCCGTGAGATCGCGGAATATCTGGTGGGTATGCAGTACGGTCTCGCGCACACGACACTGCAGGGCATCGAGGATTTCCTGCAAGGCCCGAAGATCCTGCGCGACGGGGGAATTCAGGCCCTGGCGGCCGCCCGCACCAGCCGCGGTGAGTACGGCGAGACCACGAAGCACGCGGCCGCCACCGCACCGGTCCGGCAGTCCGACATCCAGCTCCGCCGCGCCGGCGGCGAACCGAGCCGCCCGCTGCTGGTGCTGGTCAAGCGTGCGATCCAGCAGTGGACCGGACGCACCCAGCACGGCGTCGTGGGCGTCACCCGCGAGGATGCGCACTGGTGGCATCTGGCCCTGTTCGATCACGTCGTGGTGACCGACGCCTCCCAGTCCGGCGTGCGAATCCGGCAGCGGGACAAGGAGAAAGCCCGTGCCCTGCTGCTGCGCACCGTCCGGGCCCTGCGCCGGCTGCGCCGCGAACTTCCGGAGCTGAGCCGCCAGTACCGGGCCGCGGCACCGGAATTGACCAGCCGCGAGAACTGGGAACGACTGTACGGCATCTGATCCGCGGGCCCGCCCGGTACGTCACCGGGCGGGCCGCCGCAGATCAGTGGCCGAACGAGCCGGTCGGAGGCGGCGGCGGATTGTTGTCGACCACCGCGCCGAGATATCGGAACGAGGTCGGGTAGGTCGGTTGCGGAAGGTCCGGGACGAACCGCGGCGGCTGCTGGTTCCAGGTGCCGTCGGGCTGCATATCGGGCGGCGGGGTCTCGAAGTGGCCGGGACCGCTCTCCATCGGGCACGCGTCGTTGATGCGGGCGTCACCGTGCGGCGGCACCCATGCCGTACCCCGGACCGTGCCACCCAGGCCCGAGCAGACGATCTCGGCGTCCACCCGGTAGGTGTCGTCGTTGTCGTTGTGGCAGCCGGCCCACTCGCAGAACACTCCGGGTGAGACCTCGACGGCCGATGCGCCGGCCGCACCCCCGAACAGTGTGCTCGCGGCGACGGCCGACACGACCGTCACGCCGAAAATCCAGCGGTGTCCCATCGCGAATCAACTCCCCTCGATATCGCTGCCGTGAACTCTACCCCTACGGCCGAAAACCGTTGTGGCACCGATAATGCCGCTTCCACGCGGCACGCGTTGACCATCTTCGCACTCCTGTCGACAGCCCGACCCGGGTGCCAATGTATCGGCGTCGGATCGGGCTGTCGGTAGTGGCAACACCACTGTGGCGGGGAGTGCGGACCGCCTAGAGGAACAGGTCCGTGGTCAGCGGGCTGTCACCGGGGACCACACGGTACTTGTCCAGATCGGTGACGCCGTGCGAGTTCAGCACCTCGTCGTCGATGAAGAAGTTGCCGGTGGTGTCCTTGGCGGGGGAGGTGAGGACCAGGTAGGCGGCGTCGGCGTAGATGTCGGGGGTGCGGGAGGTCTGGACCATGTCCTCACCGCCGAGCAGGTTGCGGACCGCGGCGGTGGCGATGGTGGTGCGCGGCCACAGCGAGTTCACGCCGATGCCATACTTGCGCAGTTCCTCGGCCAAACCCAGCGTGGTGAGCGACATTCCGTACTTGGCGATGGTGTAGCCCAGCGAGCTGCCCGCCCATTTCGGGTCGAGGTTCAGCGGCGGCGACAGGGTGAGGATATGCGGGTTGCGCCCGGCCTCGGCCGATTCCTTCAGTGCCGGGATGCTGGTCTTCGACAGCAGGAAACTGCCGCGGCAGTTGATGTCCTGCATCAGGTCGTACTTCTTCATCGACAGCGTCTCGGTCGGTGACAGATCGATCGCCGAGGCGTTGTTGACGACGATATCGATGCCGCCGAACCGCTCCACGGTCTGTCGCACGGCTTCGGCGACGCCCTCGTCGTCGCGCACATCGCCGACGAATTTGTGCACCCGGCCGCCCGCGGCCTCGAGCTCCTCGGCGGCGGTGTGGATCGTGCCCGGAAGTTTCGGATGCGGCTGATCGGTCTTGGCGATCAGCGTGATGTTCGCACCGTCGGCGGCGGCCCGCTTGGCGATCTCCAGGCCGATGCCGCGGCTGCCGCCCGACATGATCATGGTGCGGCCGGCCAGTGGCTTACCAGCTTCGGTCATATCCCTGCTCCCATCTGTGCGATCACCCCGGCTCCATGATCGGCGATCCGAAGGAGCCGGGGTGCTGAACTACCCGATTCGCACAGTAGGGCACCGCACCGAGCTATGCAACCAGTTGCATAGTCGGTCAGCGACGATGGCGACGAGGATCACGTTCCTTGTACATCCGCCGCTGCGATTTGCTGATCTCGCGCCAGAGCCGCTCCCGTTCGGCGCGCAACCGCGCGTCGCTGCGGGCGGCGAGCCGGTCGTTCTCGCGCTGCAGTTTGCGGTAGCTGTCCAGTCGTCGCTGCGGCAGCTCGCCGGTGTCGAGGGCTGCGAGAATCGCGCATCCGGGTTCGGTGCGGTGTTCGCAGTCGGAGAATCGGCATTGCGCCGCGAGCGATTCGATATCGGTGAAGGTCCGGGCCAGACCCTGTTCGGCAGCCCAGAGCCCGATCGCCCGGAGGCCGGGGGTGTCGATCAGGGTGCCGCCGCCGGGGATCGGCCGCAACTCGCGATGCACCGTGGTGTGGCGCCCCCGCTTGTCCGAGACGCGGACCCGGTCCGTCGCGAAAACCTCCTCGCCCAGCAGCGCATTGGCCAGAGTCGACTTGCCGGCGCCGGACGATCCGATCAGTGCGACCGTGCCGGCCGCCACCGCGCGCAGCACATCCATCCCGGCGCCGGTGGTCGCCGAGACCGGCACCACCGCCGCACCCGGCGCCGCGGCGCGCACGTCGGGCAGTGGAACATCCGGCGCCAGATCGCATTTCGTCAGCACCACGATCGGCTGCGCACCGGACTCCCAGACCAGAGCCAGCATCCGTTCGATGCGGCCCAGGTCGATCTCACCGTCGGCGGCGACACAGATCGCGACGGTGTCCACATTGGTGGCCAGCACCTGTGCGTCGGAGCGGCCTGATACCGTCGCGCGCTGCAGAATCGTGCGGCGCGGCAACAACTTTCGTACCGTGAACGCCGGGCCGGCGGACGTTTCGGCCGGTGCGACGGCGACCCAGTCACCGGTACACAGGCCGTTGATGTTGGTATCCGCCCGCGGACAGGAAGCGCGTGCGAGCCCGTCGGGCGTCGCGACATCGCATTCACTGCGATCCATCCGGATCACGCGGGCCGGGACCCAGCCGGTATCGAGCAGCCCTGCGTACGCGGCGGAGAGGTCGGCGGTCCAGCCGTAGGGAAGGAGACGGTCGTAATCGACCATGAGGGGAGACATCCTTCGTCGGGCACCGAGCCCGCGAAGGGCTCAGTGCATGGGGAGGAGAGTGGAAATACGTGCGGCGGAGCGCTTTTCGGTCTGATACCGGGCTCCGTCCGCGACAATCCGACTGCCGACGTTCACGTATTCCACCTCCTCGACCCTCTCGTGTCTCGATACTCGGTTCGGTCGCCTCCGCGACCGGATGGATAAACAATGACAGCCCGCCGCGCGGGCCGCAACGTATTTTCCCGGGCCTACTTCGTCCCGGGCCGCTCGATCAGATCGTGCAGGCGATCAGCAACTGCAGCAGGATGAACACCCCGACCACGCCGAGGCTGATGTAGGAAACGATCGCACCGGGTGCGGCCTGCGGTACCGGCCCGATGGCGCCGTTGATGAAGGCGATGGCAGGCGACTTGTAGTAGACGTGGGTGCTGTGGCCCTCCGCGACCGGCACGGTCGTCTCGGCCGGACCCATATCCCACAGCCACTTGGTCGCCACGCGCACATGATGCTGGCCGGGGCCGACCGGAATGTGGGTCTGTCCCCACTTCGCCATCGGCACCTCCATGCCGTCGACGAGAATCTTCGGGCCGGTCAGCGCGAGCAGGAAACCCAGCGGGAAGTACGAGGCGTCGACGACGATGCCCTGCGGCCCCGGTTGCGGCTGGAACTGTACCGCCGGGCCGTAGGCGCCGTATTGGCCCTGCGGTGCACCAGGCGCACCGTAAGGCGCCGGCCCGCCGTTGAACGGCTGCTGACCCGGATACGGCTGTGCCCCATAGGGATTCGCCGACGGCTGACCGTAGGGCTGCGGCGGAGCCTGGGGCGCACCCCAACCCGGCGCGTGGTGCGGCTGGGAGATGTTGTGCGGCTGGGGGATATGCGGCTGCGAGCCCGCGTGCGGCTGCGGATGTCCCGGCGCGGCAACGGCTCCGCTACCGCCGTGCGGCGGTGGCGCGCCGTAGGGACCGTTGGGCTGCGGCGCGCCGGGATACGGCTGCGCCGGCGGATACGGCTGTCCACCGTTCGGTGGGAATGGTTGCCCATAGGGTGGCTGCCCACCGTAGGGGTTGCTCACAGCCGTACCTCCTCATGCCAAAAGCACTGATCTAACCGGGTTTATGGAACTGCTCGCGTCGCCCCAGACGCCGCAGCCGCAACCATTCTCGCAGACCGGCCGGATCTTTTTGCTGTACGAGGAAGAACCAGGAGAACCGCGCCCACTCCTGGGGGAGCAGTTTGCGCATACCGGGCTGTGCCATCAAATAGCCACGGTTGCGGTAGGTGAAATAGCGTTTGACCGGATCGTCCGGATACTGGGTGTGCATCCGCCCACCCAGAATCGGCTTGAATTCCGCCGACCCGTTCGGGTGCAGATACGCCGTCTGCAAACAGGTTCCGAACGGCAGGCCCGAACGCACCAGCCGCCGGTGCACCTCGACCTCGTCGCCGCGCACGAACAGTCGCAGATCGGGCACGCCGATCACCTCGAGCGCCTCGGCGGAGATCAGGGCGCCGTTGAACAGCGACGCGATGCCGGGCAGGAAGTCTTCGTCGCCGAGCTCGGACCGCAGCCGCCGCCACACCACGCCGCGGCGCAGCGGAAAGGCCAGCCGATCGGGATCGTCGATATCGGCGACCACCGGCGAGACTTCCGAAAGACCGTGGCGCCCGGCGCAATCGAGCAACTTCTCCAGCACGTCCGGACCTTCGGGGCGGCCGTCGTCGTCGGCCAGCCACACCCAGTCCGCGCCCATGGTCAGCGCGTGCAACATGCCGAGGGCGAAACCGCCGGCACCACCGAGATTGTGTTCCGAACCCAGATAGGTGGATTCGATCGGCTGTTCTTCCACCATCTCGCCGACCTCGGGCTCGTTGCCGTTGTCGATGACGATCAGATGGTCGATCGGGCGGGTCTGCGAGGCGAGCACCTTCAGCGATTCGCTCAGCAGTTCCCGGCGTTTGTGAGTCACGACCACCGCGATGATCCGGGCCACTCCGCTGTCCGCGGACGGGGCCGCCTGATCACTCATGATCGTGTCCTTGTCTTCTGCCGCCGTCGTCATGCGGGATTGCGTTCGAGTTCGAGCTCACGCAGGATCTGCTTCACGTGATCGCCCGCCTCCGGACCCTCGTAGGCGCGCACCACATCCTCGATATCACCCTGCATGCGCAGCGTGCCGTGGTCGATCCACATTGCGGTGTCGCACAATTGGGCCAGGAATTCGTTGGAATGGCTGCAGAACACCAGGATTCCGGAGCGCGCCACCAGATCACGCAGCCGGTTGCGGGCCTTCTTCATGAATTCCGCGTCGACCGCGCCGATACCCTCGTCCAGCAGCAGGATCTCCGGATCGATCGAGGTCACCACGCCCATCGCCAGCCGCACCCGCAT
Organism: Nocardia sp. MDA0666; assembly: GCF_003023875.1. NCBI lineage: Bacteria > Bacillati > Actinomycetota > Actinomycetes > Mycobacteriales > Nocardiaceae > Nocardia > Nocardia sp. MDA0666. Next base: position 38,805 of record NZ_PYHT01000023.1, on the reverse strand, counting down.
ACCGGTCGAATAGGTGCGCAGCGGCATGTTCAGATATTCGCCGAGTTCGGTGAAGTCGGCGATCTCGTCGACCTTGGCCAGCATCTGCTTGCGGGTCTGACCGAGGAACAGCCCGCGGATGATGATGTTCTCGTAGCCGGAGATCTCCGGATCCATGCCGACACCGAGGTCGAACACCGGCGCCACCCGGCCGCGCACCCGCGCAGTGCCGCGGGTGGGCTCGTAGATACCCGAGAGCAGCCGCAGCAGCGTCGACTTTCCGGCGCCGTTGTGGCCGACCAGGCCGACCCGGTCACCCTCCTTCAGCGACAGCGTGATGTCGCGCAGGGCCTCGACGACGACCACATCGGACTGATTGCGCCCGATGGATCCGCCGGCCTTGCCCAGGAAAGCCTTCTTCAGCGACCGTGACTTGGCGTCGAAGATGGGGAACTCCACCCACGCCTGGTGGGTTTCGATACTTACTCCGGTCATATCGTCCTCTACACCCAGTACGGCACGCGGGAACGGTATTGCTTCAACGCCAGGATCGCCACCGTCCAGCCGACCACGGTGATCACACCGACGACCAGCCACGACCGCACCTGCACCGGATCGCCGAGCAGGGGCGCGCGCACGATCTCGAGATAGTGGTAGGTCGGCACCAACTCGACCAGCTTGGCCCGCTCGCTCACCGCACCGCCCTGATCGTGCAGCGACTTCGTGGTCCACATGACCGGGGTCAGCACGAACAGCATCAGCGTCATACTGCCCAGAATCGGGGCGATGTCGCGGTAGCGAGTGGAGAAGATGCCGAACACGATCGACACCCACGCCGAATTCAGGAACACCAGCGCGATCGCCGGAATCGCCAGCAGGACAGTCCAGTCCAGATGTTCCCAGACGCCGAAGGCCACCAGCATGACCAGATAGATCACGATGTTGTGCGCGAAGAACAGGAACTGCCGCCACACCAGCCGATACACGTGCACGCTCAGCGCCGAGGGCAGCTGTTTGATCAGCCCCTCGTTGGCGATGAACACGTCCGAACCCTCGAGGATGCTGGCGTTGATCACATTCCAGACGATCAGGCCGACGGTCACGTACGGCAGATACGTCCACAGGTCCTGATTCAGGATCGCCGCGTAGAGGACACCCATCGCGGCGGCCTGCACGCCGGTGGCGATGGTGATCCAGAACGGGCCGATCACCGATCGCCGGTAGCGCTGCTTGATGTCCTGCCAGCCCAGCTGCAGCCACAGCTCACGCTGAGAGAACCCCTCGCGGAGGTCTTTGAAGGCCCGCGGAAACGTTTGCGCATCCGACATCAGGGGCACCGTGGCGTCGGCCGGGCGTTCGGCTGTGGCCGAATCGGCAGGGGCAGCTGCTGGCACAGTGCACGACTGTAGCGCAGAGCCGGTCCCCGCCGGTGGGGGCTCGAGGCTATCCGAGGATCAGCGGTGTTCAGAGGTACTGACCGCCTCCGGTCACCGATCCGCCCTGCCCGCCCTCGCGCGGGATGGCCGCACCCGGCGGCAGCGCGTGGCGCATCTGCTCGAGCTGCGCGCGGGCCGCCATCTGCTGGGCGAACAACGCGGTCTGAATACCGTGGAACAGACCCTCCAGCCAGCCGACCAGCTGGGCCTGGGCGATCCGCAGTTCCGCGTCGGACGGCACGGAATCCTCGCCGAACGGCAGGGCGAGCCGCTCGAGTTCGTCGCGCAACTCCGGAGAGAGTCCCTGCTCGAGCTCGTGCACCGAGGTCTTGTGGATCTCCTTGAGCCGGTTACGGCTGGCGTCGTCCAGCGGAGCCGCGCGTACCTCCTCGAGCAGCTGCTTGATCATGGTGCCGATCCGCATCACCTTCGCCGGCTGCTCGACCATATCGGCGAGCGATTCCTCGCCACCGGCGGTCTGCGCGCCCTCGGCGCCGGTGTCGCCTTCGCCGACCACCTGTCCGGCGAACGGCGCCTCACCCTGGGCGCCGGCCGGAATGACCAGCGGGCGCCCCTCGGGTCCGATCACCACGATGGAATCCGGTGCTCCGTCCGATTGCGTCATGGCATCCATGATGTCTGCTTCCCGCGCGGAGCGCTAAGTGAACGACGCATCGCCCGGTGAGGGCCCGGTGCCGGAACGGGGTACGCGGTCCGATTTCGGTCGGAAGTATTCTGTTGCGGTTCTGTCCGCCTCGTGTGTGGTTCGGTTTGTGAAAGTCGGTTGCCATGTCGCGTGATATCGCATTGGGTCGGCGCACGGTTCCGCCGACTTGCCCGCTGCCCTTAGAGTGGCGAGCATGACTTACGACGTCGCGAGGGTTCGGGGGTTGATACCGTCCCTGGGCGACGGCTGGATCCACCTGGACCCCCAAGCAGGGATGCTGGTCCCGGATTCGGTATCGCGCGCCGTATCAACCGGTTTCCGGACCTCTGCTTTTTCGCACACCAATCGTCATGCCGCCGCGCGCCGCAGTGGCGCGATTCTCGACGCGGCCCGGGAGGCGGTCGCCGATCTCGTCGGTGGCGATCCGGCAGGCGTCGTACTCGGTCCGGATCGGGCGGTGCTGCTGGCCTGGCTGGCCGAATCGCTGAGTTCACGGCTCGGCCTCGGCACCGGCATCGTGCTCTCGCGTCTGGACGACGAGGCCAACGTGGCCCCGTGGCTGCGCATCGCCAACCGCTACGGCGCCCACGTGCGCTGGGCCGAGGTGGAGATCGAAACCTGCGAGATGCCGGCCTGGCAATTCGAGGAACTGATCGGCCCGACCGCGCGACTGGTCGCGGTCACCGCCGCCTCGCCGATCGTCGGCTCCGCGCCCGCGGTCCGGGTCGCCGCCGACCGGGTGCACGAGGTGGGTGGACTGCTGGTCGCCGACTGCTTCGGCGCGGCGCCGTACGCCCTGATCGACATCGATGAACTCAATGCCGACGTCGTCGCCCTGTCCGCACCGGCCTGGGGTGGTCCGCAGATCGGGGCGCTGGTGTTTCGCGATCCGGCATTCCTCGACCGCATCCCCTCGATGTCGCTGAACCCCTACGCCAAGGGCGCCGAGCGGCTCGAGGTCGGCGGACATCAGTACGCGTTGCTCGCGGGGCTGACCACCTCCATCGACTACCTCGCCGGACTGGACGAACAGGCCACCGGCAGCCGCCGGGAGCGGCTGGAGGTGTCGATCACCTCGCTCCAGGACTATCACGACCAGCTGTTCGAAAATCTCATGGAGGTGCTCGACGCCGTCCCGGATCTGACCGTGATCGGCCGGGCCTCCACCCGCATCCCGACGGTCAGCTTCACCATCGCGGGGATGCAGGCGGAGAAGATCTCCGCCGAACTCGCCGACCACCGCATCGGCACCGTCAGCGGCGCGCACGGCGGCAGCCGGTTGCTCGACGCACTGGGCGTCAACGACGAGGGCGGCGCCGTCACTCTCGGATTGGCGCCCTACACAACGAAATTCGAGATCGAACAACTGGGCCGGGCGCTGAACTCGCTGGAGAAGTAGCTCACGGCCGTCCGCGCGTCGCTCACGCCTCGTCGATGCGCAGCACCACCTTGCCGACGGTCTCGGCCGAATCGAGCAGTTCGTGGGCGCGTGCCGCCTCCGTGACCGGGACTTCGGCATGGACCACCGGCACCACCGCGCCCTCCGCGATCAGCGGCCACAGATGCCGCCGCAGCTCCGCGATGATCTCGGCCTTACTCGACTTCCCGGTCGCCGGCCGCTTGCGCAGATTCGTGGCGTGGATGGTGCCGCGCTTACCGAGCAACTCCGCCAGATTCAGTTCGCCCGTCACGCCGCCCTGCATGCCGATCACACACAGTTGCCCGTCTTCGGCGAGTGCGGAAACGTTGCGCGGCAGGTATTTCGCGCCCATATTGTCGAGAATGATATCGGCGCCACCCGATTCGCCGAGGACTTCGACGAAATCCTTTTCCCGATAATTGATTCCGATGCTCGCGCCCAATTCGGCGCAGCGATCCAATTTGTACTGCGAACCGGCGGTCACCGCGACGCGTGCACCGCGATTCACCGCGACCTGAATGGCATGGGTGCCGATTCCGCTCCCGCCGCCGTGGACGAGCAGCAGTTGCCCGGCGTGCAATCCGGCCCGCATCACCAGATTCGACCAGACGGTGGCGGCGACCTCCGGAAGTGCCGCTGCCGCAGCCAGATCCAGACCCTCGGGCACCGGCAGCACTTGACTCGCGGCGACGACCACGCGCTGGGCGTAGCCGCCGCCGGACAGCAGCGCGCACACCCGATCGCCCGGCCGCAGATCCCGCACGCCCGCGCCGGCCTCGGCCACGACACCCGACACCTCGAGGCCCAGGATGTCGCTGGCGCCCGGCGGCGGCGGATAGAAACCCTGGCGCTGCAACAGATCCGCGCGATTGACCCCGGCCGCCACGACGTCGATCGCCACCTCGCCCGGTCCGGGCGGCGGCAGATCCGGCACCTCCGCCCAGCGGATCACCTCGGGCCCACCGAAACCGTCCAACGTCGCCGCGTACATGCCTCGACTCTAGGTGCTCGCCGCGCTGGAACGGGTGCGGCTGTGCGGCCGATCCGGGTGATCTTGTCCGCAGGTCCCTGACCAGCCGACATTCCTTCCATTCGGGCCCAATAGAATGGCGCCATGGCTTACGAACCGAGCGGTCACCCGGCCTCCCCGCCGTGGTTGAGCTCGGCACAGCAGCGGGCATGGCGTGCGTTCATGGACGGGCATCAGCGCCTGATGGTGGAACTCAACCGCCAGCTCCAGGCCGACAGCGATATGAGCCTGCCCGAATACCGCATCCTCGTGATGCTGTCCGAGGCCCCGGGCGGTTCGCTGCGGATGAGCGATCTCGCCGACGGCGTGCTGTCCTCGCGCAGCCGTCTCACCCACCAGATCCGCCGCATGGAGGACGAGGGCATGGTCCGCCGCACCAGCTGCGAAGAGGACGGCCGCGGCGTCCGCGCCCACCTCACCGACGAAGGTATGCGCCGCCTCCGCGCCGCCGCCCCCGGCCACGTAGCCGCAGTCCGCCGCACCTTCGTCGACCTCCTCAGCCCCGAAGAGCTCACCGCCATCGGCGACGCCTTCGACCGAGTCAACGCCAAAACCGACCCCCGCCGAACCTGATCCGAAGCGCGCAGCACTCGATCAGGGACATTGGTCCCTTGTTGCTGGCTGTTCGCGGCCGCGACCATTAGGGCGCTAGGTCCGGGACCGGGGTTTCCGGTTTTCCTTCGAAGGGTGACGTCGAAAGGTACGAACCATGCACAGGAAGTCAGCGAAAGCTCTCGCCACCACCGCGATCATCTTGTCGCTCGGCGCCGTGGCGGCGCCCATCGCCTCCGCCGACAGCGCTTCCGATACCACGGCGAAACCGATCGCCATCTGCATCACCATCCCGCTGCCGGGATCCGCCGATTGGGTGTGGTGCTTCTGAACCTGGGCCCGGCCGTTCGAATCGATACCGAAACGATGGTGGCGCCGACGGATCCGCCGGTCGGCGCCATCGTCGTGGATGCGGGGGCCGCGTACCGCGGTGTCGGCTAGAGACGTGTCGCGGTGCGGACGAGGTCGGCGACGGCTCTGGATTTGCTGTGCGGTGGCCAGGCGATGACGGTCGTGACCGCCGGTGCGTCCGGCACCGGCACGATCGCGTGACCGTCGCGCAGGTGGGTTCGGACCGACTCGGGCATGACCGCGCAGGTTCGCCCGAGCGCGATCAGTTGGGCCAGTTGGGTGTGGTCGCGAACCTGCGGACCGGGGCCGTCGGGATAGCTTCCGTCCCGCCGTGGCCAGCGCGGTAGGGGCAGATCCGTCAGGGCGGAGACCTCGGCCGACGAGACATGGGTCCGGGAGGCGAGGGGGTGGCCCGCGGGCAGGACCAGAACCTGCTGTTCGGTGTGCAGATCCTCTGTGTCGAATCCGGCGGTCGTGTCGAAGGGCCGGTGGAGCAGGGCGACGTCGGCACGACCGTCGCGCAGCAGCCCCTCCTGTTCTCCGGGGCCGCACAGGATCACCTCGACGGGGACCGCGCCCGGTTCGGCAGCGTAGGCGTCCAGCAGTTTCGACAGCAGTTCGCTGGATGCTCCGGCCTTCGTGGCCAGCACCATCCCGGGCCGATGGGCGGCGGCGCGGCGGGTACGGCGCTCCGCGGCTTCGACCGCGTCGAGCGCGGCGCGGGCCTCCCGCAGCAGCACCGCGCCGGCCTCGGTCAGGGCGATCGAGCGAGTGGTGCGCTGCAGCAGAACCACGCCGAGCCGCCGCTCGAGCTGTCGGATCGCCCGTGAGAGCGGTGGTTGCGCCATGGCGAGTCGCTGTGCCGCCCGCCCGAAATGCAACTCTTCGGCGACGGCGACGAAGTACCGCAACTCCCGCGTCTCCACCGGACCATCGTATCCGTCGCTGACCGCTACCAATACCCGTGCGGTATCAATGGCCACCCAGCCGGTGTTGGACGCATCATCCGAGACCGAACCAGGATCGACGGTATGAGTGAACAGACGATCGCGCTGGTTACCGGCGCGAACAAGGGAATCGGATACGAGATCGCGGCGGGTCTTGGCGCCCTCGGCTGGCGAATCGGTGTGGGCGCGCGCGACGAGCAACGCCGCGAGACCGCGGTGGAGAAATTGCGCGCGGCCGGGATCGACGCATTCGGCGTTCCGCTCGACGTCACCGACGACGCGAGCGTGACAGCCGCGGCCGATGTGATCGCCGACCACGCCGGAGGGCTCGATGTCCTGGTCAACAACGCCGCGATCACCGGCGGCATGCCACAGGAACCCACCCTGGTCGATCCCGCGACCGTGCGAGAAGCCGTGGAAACCAACGTGATCGGAGTCATCCGCGTCACCAACGCGATGCTCCCCATGCTGCGCCGTTCGGTAGCACCGAGGATCGTGAACATGTCCAGCAGCGTCGGCTCTCTCACGCTGCAGACCACGCCCGGCACGGACACCGGCCCCATCTCCGCTGCGTACTCGGCCTCGAAGACGTTCCTGAACGCGGTCACCATCCAGTACGTCAAGGAACTCGCCGACACCGACATCCTGATCAACGCCGGCTGCCCCGGTTTCACCGCCACCGACCTCAACGGTTTCCGCGGCGTCCGAACCCCCCAACAGGGCGCGGCGATCGCGATCCACCTCGCCACCCTCCCCGACGACGGACCGACCGGCGGATTCTTCTCCGACGCCGGACCAGTGCCCTGGTGACGGACCCTTCACCTGCGGTGGGTGTGGGATTTGAACCCACGGTGGCGTGAACCACGACGGTTTTCAAGGTCGTCGGTCTCGTCGTTTGGCGCGTTTTGGCTATTAAGGGGTGTGTTGGCGACGTGAGCTGACCAGGCGATTTCTTCGCTGGGCGCGTTGGGGAGATTGGCGGCGTCGGACGCTGCTGCGGGCCGTTTGCGGGCGCAGCAGCATCCGACGCCGTTTCGTACGTCAACTCCGGCGCCGCCGAACTACCTCCTCGACCGGGTGCTGGCGGCACCGCGCCGATGCCGCTCAGGAGAAGGACACTGTCGTGCCCGCCGGCGGGTGCCGTTCGGCAAGGTCTACGACCCCAACGTTCCAACCCACACGGTCACCAACCGCATGGACGCCGTGGTTTCCAAATCCTGTCTTGCGGGACACTCCGATACGTCGCGTGGTGATGCGCTGGCGGCTTTTGTGCGCAGATATTCGGCTGCGGTGGAGGTCGTCTGAGCCGTATTGTCTTGTCGTGAAGGACACTTCGGTAAATGGTTTGCGGCGCGTCGCGCCGAGTTCGCCGTACTGGCGAGCGATCACGGCTGAATCCACGCTCGCAGCTCAGCAAGTCGCCGCCGCGGGCCAGCTCTCGAAGACCTCGATCCCACCCGAGTCGGGTCCTTCTACGCCGCGTTCTTCCCGCTCGCCATCGGGTACGAGCGTATGGCGAAAATTGCTCTGCAAGTAGACAACAAGATCGCTACCGGCGACTTCATCTCGACGAAGATGATGAGAAACGAGATCGGCCATCGTCTAGATGAGCTGTTCAGGCGCGTAGCAGAGGTTTGCGAGCGCCGGGGGTACAACTTTGCGCGGCCGGAGGAGCCCATTCACGAGGCTATCCTGTCGATCCTGAGCGAGTTCGCGACGACAGGGCGCTATAACCACCTCGACACTCTCGGCTCGCCCGCAGTCACGTCCAAAGACGCTGAGCAGGAGTGGGACAAAAGAGTCCTGCCCCTACTGACTGAGAAGCACCTTACAACCCGGATGCAGCAGAAGATGTTCCGGAAGGCGGGGTTCCTGGGAGCGTTCATCGGAGCCAACGAGTTCACCGTTCTCGCGATTCGCCACGGTGTCAGCGGTGAAATCCACACCGACTTGCCCACAGGGGAGTTCCTCAGGGACTTGTATCGGAGCATGAACCCCTGGGGCCGCATGTACGCCCTCCAGTTGGGACGCTGGCTGGCGAAGGTTCTCGATGCGCTTTCCAGGGAGGCGCTGGCCAGTGACCACGCGCGCGACCATGTCCCGTACCTGATCGAGTTCTTCGCACCGCTCACCGCTGGTGATTCGTACCTGAGGAGTCGCCGTAACCTGATGCGGGGCTGAGTCGATCACTGGGCAGAGCGACCCGCAGGTGGCGCGATCCCTCGTCTGGTAGGCGAGTGCAGGCCCGGGATGGCTAGAGCATCCCAGGCCCGCTTTGTCTATGAAGTTCGTGATCAGGGCCGGTTAAATCTCCGTCGATTCGCCCTGAGCCGGGGCTTCGGAGTCGCTCGACGGCTTCTTGATCGTCTGTAGGTACATGATTCCGCCCTGGTTGATGCAGTCTTCCGCGAGGCTGCGCAGTTGGCCGAGATAGCGCTCTTTATCGACGCTCGCGTCAATCGTGGCGGTGACTGGGGTGTACTGAGCGAGCGGAATCGTCGCGTCTTCGTACGGCCGCCCAAAGTTGTCGATGGTCAGGATGTGCAGATGGTTGGAGCCTGCCCATTCGATTCCGACTCGTATCTCATACTCACTTGTACCGAGCGCTTCGCTAACCGGCCTGACCAGAGCAAACAGATCGACTAGGGCAACTTCGACAGCGCTGGACTGGACATATTCCCCTGGCCAGTACTTTTGGCCGTCGCGTTGAAGCTCGCCACCGACGGCCGCGCCGAGGCACACCGAGCCGTCGTCATGGATGCTTGCGCGCGCAGCTTGCCAGCCGTTGGTAGCGGTATTGCGGGCAACCCAGCGGCGAAGTCCTGGTCTCGGGTCGGGCCCCTCTACGAACTGAAGAGGGTGGAAGCCGGAAGGCGCATAGTCTCGCCAGCCAGCCGTTCCCGCGATGAAGAGTTCGCGTGCTTCCTCCCGGGTGACCCTTGTCGGCCGTGACGATGGCAGACGTGGACGGGCGACGGCGAACAGCCAGGCTCGTTCCGTGAGATCCTGGCCGGCTTTCAGTTCGTCGTACAGGTTCTTCAGTGCTTCAGTCGCATGACGTCGTTCCTCAAAGCGCGCTCTATACATCGCCTCGATCTGACGCTCCTTCATCCAGACGGTGTCTGCGTCGTTGCGTACAGGGGCCCCGAAGTACTCACCCCTGTAGATGAGATGCGGTCCGTCGACGCTGGCAGGAACGACAATCACGACGCTGCGCATATCTGGTTGCCCGAGTCTGTAGACGCCAAGATTGAACACAGGTGGACTCACTGCAGTAACCGCGACGCTCCGAAGGGTTCGCTCATGCTTTTCGGTCAGTTCTCCGGCGTCACAGCGTGCGCTTGCCGCCTTTTGGGCCTCCTTGAGCCCGAAAACGATTACGCCGCCGCCGCTGTTGGCCATCGCGGCCACGTCCTTGACGAAGTCGTGCTCGTTCAGGTTCTTGGTCGGGGGCAGCACCGATTTGAAATCTAGGTCGTCAGCCTCTGCGATCTCACGAGTGACCAAGTCATCGATCATCTCATCACTGAGCGGTGTGGCCAGGCTCAGGCCGAGTGCGCGGTGAAGGGCTGTGAATTCCATAGCCAGATTGTCGCTGCTAGTGGGGTTTTCGAGCCAGCTTTTCAAGGAAGCGCAGGTCGGCCCAGAAGTCATCATCTGGTGCGTAGGTGCATGAGCTATCGGAAGCCCTCGGGCACATGAGCTCAGCGATAGGAGTCTTGAGGTTCCTGCTGCTCCTGCTCGGCGAACGTGGGTAGGATGGAACTCGAACACGCTTTCGAATTTGTCTGGTTGATCCATGAAACGCTTTGAGTAGCGGCGTCTTACAGATGGATCGTTCCGTATTCAACGTCGTAGCGAAGTAGGGTCGGTGACACGTGAGAGGGGAGGTATATGGCAGACAAGTCGACCATCGAGTGGACCGAGGCCACCTGGAACCCGGTCACAGGTTGTGACCGGGTTTCGGCCGGATGTGACCACTGCTATGCGATGACGCTGGCGAAGCGCCTCAAGGCGATGGGCGCTGAGAAGTACCAAAACGACGGAGATCCGCGAACCTCTGGCCCCGGTTTTGGAGTAACGATCCATCCGGAGTCGTTGAACATCCCGCTACGCTGGCGCCAGCCCAGAGTCGTATTCGTTAACAGCATGTCGGACCTTTTTCATGCCAGGGTTCCTATCGGCTTCATACGGGACGTGTTCGACGTGATGCGCGATACGCCCCAGCACACCTATCAGGTGCTGACGAAAAGGTCACTGCGGCTTCGCCGGATCGCCGACAAGCTGGAGTGGCCCACGAATGTGTGGATGGGTGTCTCGGTTGAAAGCTCGGAGCAACTCGACAGAGTCGATCATTTACGGGAGGTTCCGGCCAAGGTTCGCTTTCTCTCCTGCGAACCGTTGCTCGGCGCCTTGGAACCTTTGGTACTCGACGGGATCGGATGGGTGATTGCTGGCGGTGAGTCGGGCGTCGGCCACCGGCCCGTGGACCCTGAGTGGGTTCGCGGTGTACGGGACGCATGCGAACTCGCTCAGGTTCCGTTCTTCTTCAAGCAGTGGGGTGGAAGGACGCCAAAGGCCCTCGGCCGTGAGCTTGATGGACGGCTGTGGGATGACATGCCGGTCTTGGCCAACGCCGCTGTATGAGCGTGCCGGCCGTGTAACTAGCTCCTGCCGCACGCGGTTAGCACTCCCGAATTGTTGCGTTAGTTCCCGATGTCGATAGTTCACGGAGTTCCGACTATCCAGTCCCGAAGGTGACGGGGGCTCGCATCAAGGTAGATCGAGCCCTCCTTTTCGAGTTGGCGTACGGCCTTCCGTACGAGTTTCTCCTGTATCACGCCATAATAGGATCCGAACACGAACTTCGTGTGTTCGACTAGCGTTGCACGGTGATGCTGACTCGCCAGTGCCAACAAGTTGGCTCTGATCGCCTGTAGTCCTGCCTCCTGCTCGGTTTTCAGCTGGTAGTCGACTCCCACGTCAAAGAGCATCTGCTCTAGTTGTTCGTTCGAGGGACCAAGTACCTCTAGCCATTTCTGTCGCGCCGTCGCCAAGGCATCGCCGAACACCCAAAGCCCGTAATCGCTCCTGGTCAGGAAGACTAGGTGGTAGATCGGTTGATGGTGTTGCTGCCGTCTGACCGGCACGACCACTGAGTGCATCTGTGCGGTCGCTCCTATTAGGGACGCGTATCCCTGAACAACTGCTTCGGCAGCTGGCTCCCACGAATCCGACCCCGAGGCGGCGCGCGCTTCCAAAGCACGCTCACGCCACCAATTTCCACCGCACATTGTGTCAACGTGACCAAGCACGGCGTGGCTGCCCAACTCTTCCTTGACCGCAACGCCGGCAGCTCTGCGGGTGAGGTCTGCACTTATGTTCAGCAGAGCTTCAGTCGGCGGCCACTTGGACCGGCGTCTCCTTAAAGCCCCAGCTAAGACCTCAAACGGAATGTTGCGACCACAAGGGTCCAGGAACAGGAACAGCGGCACACCGGTGGCCCGATCGATCACACTGTCTAGATAATTCTCCACCTGACCGTGATGGGCTTCCGCCACGATCCCGCGGGCACGGTACTCGGCAGTGACACGCGCGAGGTTCTCAAACGAGGGTCGGTACTTCTCAACGAGCTCGACTTCGACTGACAGACGGTTCTTCGCCTTCTGCGCCGCAAGGAGCATGTACTCGGCCGATGCGGGTGTTCCGTCCGCGTATCGTCCGCGGCCGGCGAACCCGTCCAGGAGGACAACCCGGTTTTGTCCTCCTGGTGATGAGTGGGCTTGCGGTTTGCTTCCTGTCATCATCACGAAGGGCGTGATGTAGCTGTCCAGGATCTGATGCTTGAACACTGACTGTGCGTGGACCTTGTCCAGCAGCCCTCCTGTTGTGCCTGTCGACATGGCATCCACCCCTCCCGGCGACGAACGGCTGACATATGCGGCCAACCCAGACCAGTATGAGGTGACTTCGCCTGGGCCGCTGGGAAGTACGAGCTTTCCGCTGCTCGGGCAGTCCCTGCCTGCGGTAGGCGCCCTGGAGGGGCGTACCAGTCCGCTAGATGTGGTCCGCCCTGCAATGAGGCGATGATCAGCAACGAACCAAAGATAACGATCGGATGTGTCGGGACCGCGGTGTACTGTTCCGAACCATGTTGGGGGACTTGCTCAATGAGGTTCTGAAACTGCAGACCATCCATTCTGCAGCCTTGTCGGATTCGCCGATGCGGCGTCGCTCGCAAGTCGTAGAGCATGACATCCCAGACGTGATCCGGCCGTGGGTGACAGGAAGTTTCCCGCGATGGAGTACCGAAGGTAGCGGCGGTAAGGGCAGTGCGTCAGAGGTGCCGTGGAGTCGAGTGTTCCAACCTGATCGCAGCCCTCGCGCGACGGTCGGTTGGTACCTGGTCTACTTGTTCAATGCGAAGGGCACCGCGGTGTATCTGTCGCTGATGCAGGGAACGACCACCTGGAGCACGGCGATCAGAGATTTCGTCTTCCGGGATACCGCGGATCTTCATCGCCGAGTCGCTTGGGCACGGTCGGCGCTCGAACGGGCGGGCTCGGAACCCGATGGCTTCACGGACATTTCGGCTCTTGGCAAGCAGAGACTTGCGCGTGGATACATGGCCGGCAACGTGCATGCGATCGAGTATGCCGCCAACGCGATGCCTCCTGACGACAAACTTCGAGCCGATCTCATCAGCATGGGTGAGCTGCTTGCGAAGGTATATGCCGAAGAAGCGGCGACCGCTTATCTGCCTGGGGACGAGGCTCCAGAGATCGCTGATGCGGATCAAGCCCTCGACGAGGCTGCCGGCAATATTCGGCACCGACCGAAGGGTGGGCAAGGTTATCGGCTCAATACCGCCGAAAAGCTGGCGATCGAGAGGCATGCGGTCGAGCTAGCAAAGAAAGTCTTCCAGAATGATCGCTATACCGTGCGAGACACGGGTAGCACCAGGCCATATGACCTTCTGGCGACCAGAAAGGCGGAGAAGATCTATGTTGAGGTGAAGGGAACGACTTCTTTGGGAGAAGAGGTTATTCTCACCCGCGGCGAGGTCGAGCATCATCGACAGCATTACCCTTGCAATGCCCTCGTGGTCGTGCATTCGATACGACTCGATCGCTCAGGTCCGATCCCATCCGCGTCCGGCGGTACCGTCGTGGTGCATCGCAAATGGCAGATCGAGTCAGAAGATCTAACGCCGGTTTCGTTCCGCTACCGAGTGCCCTCGCTGGGGGCATCAAGTCAAGAGTCCGAGGAAGAATGAGTTCAGCATATTCAGCAGATCCCGTATTCGAAGCAAACGGACGACTTATTAGTTACCTACTTCAACGCATACACGACCGTGAGCTGGCGCTGCCGGATTTTCAGCGGGACTTCGTTTGGGAAACTGCGAAAACTGCGGAACTGCTACGAAGTATCATGTCCCGTTTCCCTGCCGGGACGTTACTCGTGTGGAAGCAAGGCACAGAGACTGAAGGTTTCGCGGCACGTGAAATCGAAGGAGCTCCTAAACTTGGCGGCAAACAGCCCGATGAGCTCATCCTAGACGGACAGCAGCGGTTAACCGCACTGTACAGTGCCTTGTCGGGGGTGGGAGACGATCGTTTTTATGCTCGGCTCTCACGTTTCGTCGACGAGGAAGCTGATGAGATCCTTCAGGTCGACGATGTCGATTTCGACAAAGCAATCGTTACATATCCACGATCCGACCGCCTGCGCTTTGATCCCGACGACCGTGAGTACCAATTCTCGGAGGATCTGTTCCCGCTAGCTCAATTGAACAACTTCGACGAGTGGCTCGACGAGTACGCCCCTCGCAAGGCGACCCTAATTCGGGATGAGGGTCGCATCAAAAAGCAAATGCGCGCAGTGCGGGATACTTATTTCGTTCCGTTGCGCAGCTATGGTTTCCCAGTTGTGACTCTGCCGTCGACTACGCCAATAGTTGCTGTTTGCAATATATTCGAAACCATAAATCGCACCGGCAAGCCCTTGGGTGCCTTTGACCTGGTTACGGCGCGTCTGTTTCCGAAAGATGTCCGCCTTCGAGACCTGTGGGAAGAGGCGAAATCCGAATACAGTTTGCTGGAGGACTTTGCGGTCGAACCGTACTCGGTTCTGCAGTCAGTGACTCTTCGCGCAAGAAACTCGGCACAGCGAAGTGATGTTCTTGCGAATCTGAACGCGTCTGATGTTGAGGAACACTGGCTTGACGTCGTCGGAGGGTTCGCTGGCGTGCTTGACCAACTGCAGAGCGAGTGCGGTGTGCTCGCCAAACGATGGCTTCCGTACACGATGATGCTTGTGCCCGCTGCCGCCGTCTGGGCGGACATCAAGCAGTTGAAGCCGCTCGACCGCAGCGGAGCGCTCGACCGGTTGCGCCAGTACTTCTGGTGCACAACCTTCATGACGAACTTCGAGCAGGGCGCCAATAGCCAGGCGGGCGCTGATTTCGCACGTCTGCGGGGGTGGTTGCTCGATCCTGAGCAGGATGCTCCGGAAGCCGTCGCTGACTTCAAGCTCACAGCGTCGACACTCAGTCGAGCCGGGGTCCGACGTAAGGCCCTCCACGCCGGCGTCATGGCCTTGACCATTCGATCCGGCGCGAAGGATTTCCATACGTCCCAGAAGCTCACTGCAGCGAGTGTCAAGGAACGTCGGATTGAGTCACATCACGTGTTCCCGAAAGCATTCTTGAAAAACACGTCCACCAGCGAGTTGCTGCTCAACCGCGCTCTCATAGACAGCGAAACCAACAAGATCATCGGGAAGTCAGCGCCGTCGGTCTACATCGAAAAGATGCTAGACACTAACGGCGAGAAGAAGATCATGGACGTACTCACCTCGCACGCCATAGACGCGGGGGAGGACAGTGGTCTGCGCACTGACGACTTCGAAAAATATCTCCTTGAGCGGCTCAAGGGCATTGTCGAACTGATCGAGGACGCCACCAAGAAGGAGGTGGTGTGGGATCTAGAAGATGCTTAGTAGCAAGCCGACCGCGAGGTCAGCCAGCCGGTAATTGTCCGCCGGCGTGTGTGAACCGAATTCGCTGCGGCTGCGGTGTGTCGCCAATCAACATTTCGATCGGGAGCCGGAAACGGTCGATGTGGCGAAGTGCCCGGCGAGTGCGTCGCTTGCTCGAACCGTATCGGTTTATTTCCGCACCCGAAATCTCACCGACAGACGTCAGTCGAAGTAGCCCCACTTGGTCTGTGGCGAGCAGGGCGCCGCGGAAGCTCGCTGGTGATTGCGCATCGTTCGCATCCAGCACATTTGAGGCCCGGAGCTATACGCTCAGGATTACCTCACTGCACAGAAGGCGTGCTAGTTCAATATCTGGGTAAAGCGCATCAGCCTCCGGGGTGTGCGGAAGAAGTGGCGGCGTGTCCCTATATTTGGCATCACCCTTTGCGTGGACAATGCGATTCCTGATGCGATAGATCCTATCGGCGACTTGATGGGGAAGTATGAGATTGCTGTTCTTAGGATTTATGTTGTCTCCAATTCCAACAATTGGTCCCTGTTTGGTGAAGTGATTTCCCCAGTCGTTTTCCGAGAAGAATTCGATCAGCTTATCGGTGCGAACGTAATGCTCAAGAAGAGTTCTGATTGCGACGCCTTCTGAAGTTTCCGATACTTTCTCGGCAATAGACAGCACTCTGTTGAGTGACTTCTTGCTGTGCCGATCGAAAATCGGATCGGAGAGCTCGAGTTCCAGTTCCCGTAGGGCTTGTCTTTTGACCGCAATTGAAAAGTGTGCTTCAAGCACCTGGTAGTAGGACAGAAATCTTAGCGGAGGATTATCGTGAAGCGCGCTCGCGAATCCAAACATGGACGAAACTTGAGGCTCGATTCTCGTTTCCGGAAATCTGACCGTTGGAGACGATCGGCCTCGGCTGATTCTCGCTCGGCGACTGTCGGTGGTGTGCCAGCCAACTGTGCGTACACTAACATTGTTACGCACATCTAGTTCATACAGCAGCGATCCTAGTATCTCCTCCGCCGCGGATTCCAATTTCGTCTTCTGAAATGGTCGCCCATATGTGATTTTGGCTGATGCGGTGTACCGCATTGAACCCGGAATGGTCGTGGTTGGAGAGGCAAGCAGGTGGCACGCCGGGGACGGGCGAGATATTGAAATACAGCAGTCCTCGCCATGTAGGTCAATGGCTAGCGTATCCCAAGGTTTGGGAACATTCGACCAAACCTTATTATCGTCAGTTAGTCTGAATCTGTAACCAGGGGCGATTGTAACGGCTGGGTTGTGCAATTCGCGACCGGCCGGGCAATCGAATTGATCTCCAGTGATTTTCCTTCTTGAGAATATTTCCATGACGTCTCTCAAGAGGCGCTGGTTGTTCACTGCGAGAACGACCTCGACATACCCGGACTGCGGGATCGTGATGCCAATGCAGTTAGAATTGCTCTCTACGCCGGAATCTAGCTGTTTGAGCAAGGGGTCGATGCGACTTCTCGGAAATAATATCGAGGTGTTTTGAATTAGTCTGTTGTTCTTGAACTGTAGAAGATCTGGAACATCTGGATGGATTCTTTCAAAATCTACCTTCAATAGCTTCAAAAGTTGCGTTGCGCGAATTTCGGATGGTGTTAGTTCCACGGCGTCTGCGATGGGAATTTTGGTCTGGCCCGCGGATACGGACTCGCCTTCGCTTGAATAACCGTGGTTCTGATCGAGGCGATCATTCATTTGAATGTTCCTTCGTGAATGCTACGGAGTGCTGGCGCGCTTAGTCGTTCGCGGCGCAGTTGGCGCGAGGCTCTATAGTTGGAGCGGAGAGTCGTCGACAATGATTATCCGCGGGCTATTCGCCGTAAGGGAAGTACGGGATACGATAGTCGGGCCGACTGGGCAACTCATCTGTTTCGCGAATGAACCATCGCAGAAAGGCGAGGACGTGATCCTTGTAAGTTGAGTCCACCGCATTTAATGCCTGCTCAACCCGGTCCTTCAACTCGCTGTCTACGGAGACAGTCAAACTGGGATTGCGGTCGCGCTTTCGATTCGGTGCGACGAGTCGCATTGTGTCTCGCCGATGCTGTGCGCGAAGATCGTCCATTCGTTCCCGCACGTCCGGGTGCACGGTGGCGAGAAGGTCGTCGGGTGATTCCCAGCGACACTTGCAGGTCGTGTTCCAGTGGACCGGCAACATCCCGGGAGATGGTGGTTCGGTCGACTTCACCTCTGGCTCTCCCGGTTCCCCGGCGTCGGGGACGATTGCGGGTGTACCTAACGGCATGATGATTCCGAACTGGAAGTTTGGATCCAGATGTTTGCTCACTGCGAACACGTCTTCGTACCACCAGACCCGAGTGCCGGGCGTCCAGCTGTCAACGTCAGTCACGTTGTCCCCGTTAGTTGTTGGTTCTCGTTGATTCTGATCCTATCGGGGCTGCAGGTGACAGCTCCTGTGTTCGGCCATGCCCACCGGCGATCGGTGGGATCGGGGCCGCAAAGTACCGGACTTGGGATGGCGGATCGCTGTCCGCATCCTGCCGTCCGCCCCGGTTTGCCCCGCCGACCAGCGGTTTTCGAGGTGGTGTCTGGCTGCCTGCCGCAGGGACACTAAACACACCCTGCGGGCGCATTTAGTGTCCCTGCGGCAGGCAGCCAGACAGTTGAATGCATGGGGCTGGTCGGCGGGGCAAACCGGGGAGAAGAGAGTGACTGGATGGGAGAAGACTGGACCGAGGAGGACCGGCACGGGGTAGATAACCGGCACTGGGTGGGTTTGGGTGCGTGGAGATTTCGAGTTTCCGGGTTGCGGTGGGTAGTTGGTCGGGTGGGGGACCGGCACCGGGGAAGGTTTCGATTCGGGCGACGTCGGGTGACCGGGCGGCGGCCGAGGTGGGCGAATTAGAGGCCGGGTCCTGGAGGCATCGAGGCGGATCCGCCGGCGCGCTGAATCGAGTGCGCCGCCGCGGCGAGGGCGTCGTTGATGGCCGTCTCGATGGGGGAGCCGGATACCGTCGATGCGGCAAAGTACGCGGCGAACGCGTCGCTTGCTCCTGTGGTATCGACCACTTGCGGGACCGGATGTGCGGGGAAATGCCCGGCCATGCTGTCTGCAAAGGCGTGGCAGCCGTCCGCGCCGCAGGTGACGATGATGCGAGGGACGCCAGTTGCCTTGTGCAGCATGACCGGCACGTCGGAAGGGCTCGAAGTGGCTGCGCTTTGGCGGCCGGCTAGGAGCGCGCGTGCCTCGGCGAGATTCGGGAGCAACGCGTCGACCCCGTCGTAGGGCAAGGTGTGTGCGTCAGCGAGCGGAGGCGAGGGCTGCACGACCACGGTGGCCGAGGAACTCCGGAGCGTCGAGAGTGCGTGACGCGCGGTGTCCAAGGGCAACTCGTACGTCATCAGCACCGCGTCCGCCGAGGCCAGTTCGTTTTCGGCACGGTCGATATCGGTTGGTGTGATTGCGGTTTCCTCGGAGATGCGCCAGAGGAACGACGTTTCGCCAGAGTTGTTGGCGAAGCACATGCAGACCGGGGTGTTCGCGTTGTCCTGGCAACGGATCAGGGTGGTATCCACCCGATTGCGTTCGAGCGCTTCGATCACGATGCCGCCGGCTGGATCCCGCCCGACGACCCCGAGTGCCTGGACGTCGGCACCGAGCCGTGAGAGGGCAATCGCTTGGTTGAGCGCTTTTCCGCCGGGTACAAGCGTGATCGACTCGGCCAAGGTTGCGGACTCCCAGGCCGGCAGCTCGCTCGTTCGAGCGATGCAATCCACGACGTACGCGCCGATGACGACGAACCGGCGCCCGGCAACGCTATCCATCAGGCTGGATAGTTCCACTGCTGACCGGTACCGCGGTATTGCGCCACTGGAATCGGTTGTGTGCCGGGCAGCATCCGCGACCGATACAGAAGTCCATTCAGATGATCGATCTCGTGCGCCACCAGCCGCGCCAGACCGCGCTCGAACACCGTGATCTGCTCATTTCCGTCGATGTCGACGTGCTCTACGTGTATGGCCAGCGGGCGCGGCACCTTGCCGCGGACATCGAAGAAGCTCAAGCAGCCCTCGTACTGGACATCGGTTTCCACGGATTGGTCGATGATGGTCGGATTCAGCAGCGTGATCAGCGTTTGATCGGGAGCGCGGACAACTGCAGCCGACCGAGGTATCCCGATCTGCGGTGCGGCGATGCCCATGCCCTTGCTGAACGTATGGGTATCGGCGACTCGCGTCATCGCGGATTGCAGTTCAGCGATGACGCGCCGGGCGTCATCGGCCTCACGAGGTAGGTCGAATGGCTGCGTGGAGCCGGACAGCACCGGATCGCCTTCCTGGACGATCCCGATGGCCGACATTCGCTCGCTTGGAAGTACCTCGGAAGTGGGCATCTCATCCTTCGGGTGATGGTTTTTGAAACGCCATTCGAGCCGGTATCGCGCATGAAGCGGAGGGTTGTCTGTGCTCCAGCAAAACTGTACGCGGTCACCGGATTCAGTCCGCTGGATCGGATCGCGGAACGGCAGCGCTTCCGCGCTCATCGACGTTTCCATGCCCCAGACGTTCGGGCGGCACTCCACCGGGAAATCGAGGCGGACCACGATCCGATCCGTCGGCAACCGGATAGCCCGCTGGAACCACTGCCCCCACTTGTCGTCGCCGACCGTGTACGAATAGTCGATCACGGTCGACTCGCCTGGATACAGGGGGAATCGGGACTCTTCATTCTCGAACAGCAGCCAAAGCTCCTTGAACGCGTCCCGATCGTGCTGGACGTGCCAGGTCATCGGCTCATCGTCACAGTGCGCGACCAGGTTGAGTTCTTCCCAGGTAAGAGGATCGTTCCGATACAGCTCGTTCGAGTACTCCGGTGAACCGGGATGCCGATCTACGGATATGCGGATCAAGTAGCGATAGATCGGCGCAGTACCGCAATTTCGGATCCTTCTCCGCTGGGAAGCACGGTAGTTGCCGATGATGTGGTCGTAGTGCAGCTCCGCTTCCTCGAGTTCAACTACCAGACCGTTGTCATGCGCGCTCATAGTTGTGGCCGGATCGGACCGTGATGGTTGGCCATTCGCGGCCTGTGCGGCGGCCTTGTAGGCGCGCCGGATCGCGCCGCCGGCCGATAGAACTTCATCAGCTCGCTTCGCGAAGTCCGGCGCTGGGAAGTCCTGTCCGGTCTCAACTTTCGAGACGTAGGATCGGTCGTACTGGATCCGTTTGGCAAGCGCCGACTGTGACATGCCCTGGTTCTCGCGCCACCGCTTCAGTTCCCCAATGAAGTTGGCCATCTCGTCGGACATCGACGCTCCCCCTGTGACTTTTGGTGGGTCGGTGGGCACATCGTGTTCACAGTGCCCTCACCTGCTTCTGCGGGTGTTTTCTGTACCACATGAACGATGCAACGAGATCGACCTCACGACGGAGTCAAGTCGTGAACGGCCCGCTCCAGGCGTTCGATTCGGGCTTCAAGCTCGGCGGTCGTGCTCCGAAGGCGACCGAGTTCTTCTTGCACGGATCGGGCCGGCGCGACATCGCTCTCGTCCGGCAAGGGATCGTTCACGTAGACGCCAGATGCGGCGCGAGCGGTCAGCCAGCCTTGATCCTCGAGCAGACGAAGTGCCTTCTGCACGGTGCCGAGCGACACCTCATATCTGTCCACAAGGCCGCGGTGGCCAGGAAGCTTGCGGTCCTCGTCTTGGAGCGCTCCGCTTCGGATGTCGTGCTTGATTGCGGCAGCTACACGCTCGTATTTGGCCAATCCGGGCGGCGAACTCTCCATAGCTCGAGTCTACGACGGACCGGTGCGTACCGATACATATCAGTCATTGACTGCAACTGATACAGACTGATATGATTCAGTATGTATCGGTGATGTTGGGGAAGGAGGGCCAGGCATGGAGCCCTGACCGAGACAGTCTCTGAATCACGTTGCTCGGCACCGAAATTCGGCCGAGAGATGAAAAGCCCCCGGTAGCGCCAACTACCGAGGGCCCAAGAACCAAAGCGGGTGCAACCGCTTCAGCAATTTCCCACTTCCAGGACGAGAGGTCCCCGAAGCATGTCCAGTGTATCTGGCCGTAAGGCCAAATCTGTCTCCCGTATTTCCCGAGTGCGCCGTGGTCAGGCCCGGTCTGCGTCCCTGAATCGCTTGGAGCGAGCAGTGGATCCGGATGGCCTGCTCTCGCCCGAGGAGCGCGCGTGGCGTGCTGATCAGCTGCGCACGATGCGCAAGATTGCCCGGCTCAGCCGCCGATTGGAGGTGGCGTGATGCAGGACTTCATGGGCGCATACGTATCCAAGGTCGACAAGTTCGGCCATCAAGAAGACGTCGACGAAGTCGTCGCCACGGCGAGTGTTCGAGGCTCGTTCCGCGTCAAGTACTACGCCAACGTCTACAAAGTTTGTGTCGACGTTCGGGGCCAGCTGGGCTCGGGCGACATCGGAATGCAGTTGACGCTCGATCAGGCAATCCTGCTCCGGGAGTTGCTCGCGGCCGGGATCGCCGACATGCAGGCGGCGAAGACCGCGCAGGTGCTGGAATTGCCCGCCGGCGGTGATGCGGCATGAGGCTCGCGACGGAGTTTCTGAGCATCCTCGTCCTACTCGGAATCCTGCTTTTCCTCATTTCGCCGAGCACGGTGCTTGCGGTTGTGTTCCTGGTGGTGCTGTGGGCCGGTTGGCGCCGGCGTCCCCGCCGATCGGGGTCGCGGCGATGACCGAGATGGACCGCTATTACTACACATTCGATCACCGAACTGGTGAGCCGATCGGTATTGGAGATTCGCTTCTCGGCGGCGGATTCGGTACGGGACAGCGCGCGCGGACACCGATGCTCACTGCACGCCAGCGCGCTGCGCTGTTGGTAGTGGCTCTCGCGTTTGCGGCCGGCTTCTACGCCGCGGTGCTGCTGTTGGACCGCGGCGGAAACCAGGATCCGACCATCGTTGTCTGCCCTGAGCCGGGAACCGGGCAGGTGGCTGTTGTTCCGGCCGAGTGCGGTGCCCCGCAGGGGGTGACTCGATGAGGCTGCCGAAGGCATGGGGTCCCGCCGAGTGGGCGCGCGCCGCTGCGCCGGCGATTCCGTCGATCACTGTCGATCAGGGTGTGATGCGGTCGGAGGCGACCGAGCACCGGGCGATGGACGTAGGTGGCGGCAAGTGGGCGTTCACAGGCCTCCCCGGTCGCCAGTTCACGTCAGAGCAGGCGCGAGCCGGAATGCGCCTTGCGGTGGCACCGAATCGGTTGGAAGCCCGTGAGTGGGCCAGTTCGCTCGGACTGACTGTGAATGAGGCGATCGGCCTGATCCATGCGGCCACGCCGATGGTCGAGAAGCCCTCGAATCCGACTGCTGTCGAGCGGGATTGGGGGCTGGCGCGATGAATACTCGACTGACTCAGGCCGCTAGGGCGGCCGGCGTCCGTGTGGAACCGAACCGGATGGGGTTCGACGATCTGCCGCATACCGCCACCCGCGGTGATCGCGGCTGGCAGGTCTCATGGCTGCCCGATCGAGACGACCTCACTGCCGAGGAAGCGCGTGACGCTCTCGTGGTCGCGCGCTTGTCGAACACCCATCGAGTGCGGGCATTTGCCCGGCGGGACTGGCCGCAGATCAAGACCCTGGCGCTCGGCATCGGGGTCGACCCGCGCGAGGCAGTCAAACTGGTCCGCGACGCTGAGGCTCAGGCCCGCGAGACGGCGATTCCCACGCCCGTGCAGCAGATCCCGCACCTCGCCGAAGCGGCGGCGCGCCATCCGGAGACTGCCGATCGGCTCGTCTCGGTCGACGCACCGACACCGCCGACCGTGCGAACCCCAGGACGGGTGCCGGGCCAGTGGCTCGGATCCGGTGCGTTTCTGGAGCAGGACCGGGGGATGGACCGATGAGCCAGTCGTTTTCATCAGTCCGCGACTACGCAACGACGGTCGAACCGGCGGTAGAGGAGTTCACCGACGATCTGCTCCCGGAATGTGAATTGCTGGCGGACCGACGTCCGTGCAGTAACCGGGTGTGCTGGGTTGTGACGGTCTTGTGCTGCAGCTCCGTGGTTTTCGCCTGCAACAGCTGCTTGGAGGATCTTCGCGACACCTTCGATGCCTACCGGACTGTTCGGTGCGGCGCCCGCCATTGCCGGACTCGGCTGACGAGCTTCTCGGGATTCGTCCGGGTGGTGCCTCTATGACCGGGCAGGGATATGGGCCGTCGTTCAATCGGGTGATCGATGCGTTGCGGCAGGTCACCGTCGAGGCGTCGAGCAATTCCGGGCAGTGGACGAAATTCCGTTGCCCTGCGCACGAGGACTCGTCGCCGTCGCTGGGTGTGAAGTACGACCCGCGTCGGGAGAAGACGATCGTCAATTGCTTCGCCGGGTGTCCGCAGGAAGAGGTGCTGGAGGCTGCGCATATCCGGGTGCGTGATCTGTTCGATCATCTGCCCGAGCGCGGTCGCGGCGGGCAGCGGGCCGGCCAGCAGCGTCGGCCGGCCGCGGCGCCGAATCCGGTTCGCCGCCACCGACCTCAGCAGCCGTCCCGCGATTTGGGTGCCGTTGTCGGGCCGCGACGCCGGGTGGCGACCTACACGTACACGACTGCGGCGAATGAGCCTGTCGGACAGGTGGTTCGCACCGTGACCCCGCACGAGCACGGGATCGAGAAGAGCTTCTATCAGCGCCGCTGGGACGCCTCCGATCGCACGTGGGTGTCGGGGGGATTCAAGCCGGTGTTGTATCAGGCACTGATTGTGGCGTGGGCGATCGAGCAGGGTCACCCGATCTTGGTGTGCGAGGGCGAAAAGGACGTCGATCGCGCGATCGCCGCCGGCTACCCGGCGACCTGCAACGCCGGCGGTGCGGGGAAGTTCCGGACCGAACACGCCGAGCAGCTGCGCGGTGCCCGGCACGTGGTCATCGTCGCCGACCGCGACGGACCAGGGTTCGACCACGCGATCAGCGTGCACGACCGCTTGCAGGGGATCGGCGGGCGCGTCGAGGTGATGCAGGCCGCCACCGGAAAAGACCTGTCGGACCACTTCGACGCCGGCCACGACATCAACCAACTCACCCGTATACCGGCCGATCAGCTCGCGCTGTACCGCGAAGGCCCAGCCGTGCGGGGGACAGGACTGCGTCAGGTTCCGACGGTCACCGTTCCGTGCCGACCGAATGTGGTTCGCCCGCAAATGGATTGGGGGTTGGACCGATGACGGGTTCCGATGCCCATCCGATGTGCAGCTGTGGTTGCGGCAGGCCGGGTGATCAGGGGCACGGCATGTGTAAGGCGGCCTATAGCCGGCACCGGCGCCGCCAATTGGCTTACGGCCGTTGGCAACCACGCGTCGCTCCCGATACCGCTCGCGCGCACATCGACCAGCTGCTTGCTGCCGGACTCAAGCCGAAGCATGTGGCTGAGCTGGCCGGTATCAGCCATTCGACGATGACCAACCTTGCTCGCCCGGAAACCGAGCACATCAACGCGAAGACCGAGCAGGCGATTCTGGCGGTCGCGGTGCCCGAACGGGCCGGGGACGTCGCGGCGGATACGGCACTGGTGCCGATCACCGGGGCACGGAGACGCATTCAGGCATTGATTGCGTACGGGTATCCCCAAACCCGTTTGGCGCATGAATTGGGAATCAAGCCCAGTCACGCCACTATGGCCGCTCTCGTCGAGCGGGCCTTGCCGGAAGGCCACACCGGGCAGTCGCTGCCTGCCAGTCGCGACCGTGACATCAAGGCTCTGTTCGGTCGGCTGCAGATGACTCCCGGGCCGTCGGAGCAGGCCCGTGCCTACGGCCGCGACCGCGGTTGGGCCCTGCCGTTCGAATGGGACGAAGACGCCCTCGACGACCCGAATGCGCAACCGGACCGCGACGAATGGCAACCGCCGTCGGAGCAAGAACTCCGGCAGGTGCGCCGCGCTCAGGTCGCCGAACTCAGCGCTCGCGGTCGATCGGCGTCGCAAATCGCGGAGCAACTGCACGTCACCAAACGCACCGTCGTGCGCGATCGGCAGTTTGCGTCGGTTCAGTTCACACCAGCACGTGGGCCGATCCAGCCCGAACTGGACTGGGGGTTGGACCAATGACGGAGCCCGTGGTCTATCTCTTGCATTTCGAACGCCCCTACCGTCATGCCGCCCATTACACCGGCACTACGTCCGACCTGGATGCCCGTCTTGCTGAGCACACCGCAGGCCGCGGCGCTCGATTGATGGAGGTCGTCACCGGAGCCGGGATCGGGTTCCGTCTAGCCCGCACATGGAGTGGCGGACGAACCCGTGAGCGGCAGCTCAAACGCGAAGGCGGAGCGTCCCGCCACTGCCCCGAGTGTGGTGTGACCCCGGTTGGCCCTCGATTCGTCGGCATCTCCGCCGCCGAAAACGCCGCGCGCAGACGCGTCGAGCTCGACACCGTCGCCGACATCTATCGCCGGGTCGCGCCGACCCGGCCCGAATTCGATTGGGGGTTGGACCGATGACACGACCCAAGCCGAACCCGCGATTGCAGTGGACCGACCGCGACGAGCAGGTCACGCGCTTCGCATGCCAGCAGTGGTGTCTCGACTTCACCGCCGTGCAGCTGGCGTGCGGCACCGAGCGTTCCCGCACATACACCCTGATCGAGCGGTGGCGGGATGGCTTCGGTGTCCTGCGGTCGGTGTCGATCCGGCTGGACAACGCCGACCGAGACGTCACAGTGATCTGGCCGTGGCCGGCGGTGGCCGCCGAGCGCCTCGAACACGCGGTGTCACCGTGGAATCCGACCGGTACCAACATCACTCACAAACTCGCCGTCTCTCGCGTACGGGCCGCTCTGTGCGGACTGGACGAATCGCTGTGGGTGCCGGAACGGAAGCTGTTGCGGGACGCCGCAATCGCCGCCGGGCAGCGTCCGGGCGGGTTGATGGTTGTCGATCGCGGCGGGCTAGTGCCGCGTCGGCCGGGATTCGGCCGCCCGCATGTGCACGACGGCCGCTATCTGCACCGCGGGCGCTGGTTGGCCGTGGAGGTCGAGCTGACGCTGAAGCGGCCCACGAAGAAGCGGCTGGCCGCCACTGTGGTCGACGCCTACAAACAGGCCACCGCCATCGACGCCGGTCTGCTCTACGTCTACGGCACCGAACAGATCAGCCGAGCCCTGATCAGCGTGATCGAAGACCTCATCCACGCCGGCCGAATCCCGGCCCGTCCCGACATCCGATTGCGGTCGCTGGCCGACGTCATCGCGCACCGCTCTATCGACCTGCCCGCAGCAAGACAGGAGGGCACCGCATGACCACCCACGACAGAATCCCCGCACCGACCGAGTGCCAACCGCTCATCACGCCCCACGACTGCGACGCGGCCACCACACCGGCACCGCAGCAGGTCACACCCGCCCCCGTCGGCGATTGTCGCCCGCTGATCACCCCGCAGGACTGCGGCAGCGCATCGGCGCCCACGCCGCAGCATCCAGTGTTCGAGGTGAGGACCCAGCACGGCGAGCAGGCGAAGGAGCCGGGCTGGCTGCACTTCATGAACACCCATGACCCGTCGCTGCACCCGAATACCGAATGGGTGCAGCACCTGGGCGCGTTTCTCGCCGATGCTGGTGTCGGAGTCAGTGTCACCGGCGCGATGACCGCTGCGGCGATCCTGCAGGCGCGCCGGATGGGTTGGGAGCCGGCGAGGCTGCGCAATTATGCGGCGGCGTCGTTGATCTTGCCCGCGACTACCGCGGTGGTCGGCACGTCGCCGTGGGCGCCGCTGGAACTGTTCGCCCACGGCACCGCGCTGGCGGTCGAAGCCGATTGGCTGCCCGCGATGCTGGAGATGAGCGTGACCGGCATCCCGGTCGCGTTGGCGGCGGCGACGTGGTGGTGGGCACGCAACCGCAACCAGCTGCACACCGTCGGCAAGAAAGACATTCCCGCCACCGAGCGCGCGCAGCGCCGAGAGATCGACGCCAAGTTCAACGCCGCCCGGGCGCTGGCAGGCCGGGCCACACCGCTGACCACGGTCACCGGCCGCGGCCGGGGCCGGCGCAGCATCGTGCTCGGCCGACAGGCCACCACGGTGAGCCAGCACCGCAAATCCGTTGCCGGACAGCTGAGCTCAATGACGGACACCTTGCTGACGATCCCGTACAGCGCGGTCCGCAAGCACGTCGGCATCCTGGGTGGCCCTGGTTCGGGCAAGACCACCGGTGAGTGCCGGCTGTCGGTGGCGTCGCATTTCGCCAGCCACGAGCGCTATCTGGCCGCCGCGGCGATGCCGACGGCCACGCGGAAGGCGTTGGGTATCAAGCCCAAACGCGCGGTGAGCATCTTCCTGTCCTGCAAGGGCGGCATCGAAGACCTGGTCACCTACGCGGACCTGAAGGCGGCCCTGCTCGCCGGCGGCGTGCACCCGTCGCGGATCGCGATGGCCCCGGCCGACAAACTCAACATCTGGGCGTTGAAGCCCGGCCCGCTGCGGCATGTCATCGAGGACCTTGCCCCTACTGCGAAGGCCAGCGATTCGGCGCAGAAGTTCTACGAAGAACTCCGTATCTCGTTGGTGCACTTGATCATCGACGCCCCCGATCCCGATGCCGGGAAGGGGCCGAGCGAGAACCCTCCGACCAACTCGAAGGAGTTCATGTCGCGGTTCGACCCGGCGTGGCTGTGGCATGCGTGGGGCGGTGAATTCAACGGCGACGGGCATTTCGTGTTCCCGGACAAACCGGCGCACCGGCCGGAGCTGAACGCGATCGTCGCCGCGAACGACGGCAAGCAGCCGGTCCTGCCGGCCGAGACCGCGCGTTTCGACAACCTGTTCCGCGAGCTGGACGGAGTGTTCGACGGCCCGTTCGATCTGCTCGACAAGGACTACTGGTTCATCACCGTTCCCGGTACCGCGCAGAAGAGCGTTGCGGTATCGCAGGCCAAAGCCGTGATCAAGCTGGTCGAACAGGTCGCTGCGACCCCGCACGGCTGCGAGATCACCTTCACCATCGACGAATTCTCCCGCGTGTCGGAAGGCGCCAGCCTCACCGATGCGTGCGAGGCGCTCCGCTCGCAGGGCGTGGCGTGCATCGTCGGCGCGCACTCGTTCGAATCGCTGGCCGGCACCGACCGCGACGCCAAACAGCTCATGAAGGCATGGTCTGGTGGACTGCTGTGCTTCGGCATGGAAGGCCCCGACGACGTCGTCACGCTCTACGGCACCCGCCGGGCGCTGGAACCGTCGCGGCACACGCTGAAAGACCGCCACGGCGACGAGGGCCAGGTCCGCATGCAGGACGCCCTGCTCATCGACCCGAATCTGTTGCGCCGCCTCGAACCCGGCGACTGCGTCTACGTCAACCACGGCACCGCGACCTGGGGACGAATCACACCGCTGGATCCCGACACGATCCCGCTGCGCCCCATGCAGCCGAGCACCAAGCACGCCACAACCAAGCAGGGCCGGTGGCGACGTGCCGGTGGCGCCTTGCTCTACGGCCGTGGAGCGCCCGCGTGAGCCCCGCCAAGGACTTCGGCGACCACGACGAACACGGCGACCAGTCAGACAAATCCCAGGACCAGCAGGCAAAGGAGGACCCCACCATGCTGCCCGAACCCATCGAACCCGACGACACCCCACCCACCCCGGAGAAGGCGATCGAGGCACCCAAACCCGCCGGAGACGCCCGCCTCGACGTCGAAACCCCCAGCGTCGGACAGCTGTATGCGATGTTCCCCGACGCCATGCCCAAGAACACCCCCGAGCGGCGCGCACGCCACCTTGCCGCGGTCCCCGACCTCAATGCCACCGACACCGCGGCTCTGCCGGCCGGTGACATCGAGGACCTCGACGATCCGTGGGTCGCCGCCGCGCTGCGATGGCGGGCGGTCATCGCGTTCTGGTGGCGCCCTGCGGCCACCGGTGTGGCGGTCGTCGCGATCACCGTGATCGCGTTCTTCGCCGCCGGCGCCGCAGTCGGCATCGCCTGGTTCATCTACGGCGTCGGCTGGACCGGCCACAGCGTGTGGACCACCCACGGCCGCCCCAACCTCCGCCAGCTCGCCCGCGCCAAGCGCGCCCGCTGGTAACCGACACCGCCACCCAATCACCGATCAGAGGAGGACCAAACCATATGGCTCACAACACATCCGAAACCGACCAGATCGTCAGCGAAATGTCCGGGCTGGCTCGCCGGGTCAACCACGTTCTGAGCTCCTGGCGAACCATGAACCCGACCGCGACGCGCGTGCCCCGCAGTGTGCGGCGCGAGATCAACGCACTGGTCAAGGCAGACGCCCACCAAACCAAATTCGCCCACTCCCAAGAGCGTCGACGGCTGACCGCCAGCCTGGTCGAATACCGGTGGAGACTGCTCAACGAACAGCAGATCCGTGCATGGGACACCCCCGATACCTGGTTCGATCGCCAGCGCGACCTCGACGCCGCCCGACAGCGGATCGAGAATCGTGTCTACGGCTCCCAGCACCTCACGGCGACCGAACGCGGTCAGGCTGTGACCTCGCTGGCCACCGTCCACGCCTATCCGCGCGACCCGGTCCGGCCCGTCTTCCGACCGACCTGGGGTCTGGACACCCTGCGTGCGCGAGCACGCGACGGATTGACCCGGCTGCGTACCGGTATCGCCGGCCCGGCAGAACGGCGCCAACTGCAGCAGTGGGAACAGTTGCACCGCGAACGCGCCGCCTACGCCGTACTGGCCGAACAGCGGCAGGCGTATCAGCCGTCGTTCCAGCGCGCGTGGGTGCCGACGGTCGAACGAGAGCAGGAGCAGTTCCAACAGCAGCCCGCGCCCGCGTGGCCGGAACCGGCTTCCGAAGCTGTCGAACGGGACGCCGAGACAGGTCCTCGGGACCTCCCAGAGAGTGAGCGAGCTCGCTATTACGAGGTGGTGGTGGGCAGCGCGGAGATCGTGCGCACTCACCCGGAGATGGCCCAACGAGCCGAGTTCACCAGCCTCCCCGAAGGGCATGACTGGGCGCTCGATCGTCTCGCCGACGACTCCCACGGCTGGCCCAAAAATGCCGATCTGGTCGTCAACATCGGCGAAGTCGGTGCTGAGTCGCCGACCTACCACGCCGTCGGCCCGCGCGACACGGTTATCGACGAGGTCACCGGATGGCAGATCGACCATGAGCACACCCAGATCAACGAGATCGAGCTGCTCCGTACCGAACTTAGCCAGGCCCGGGCCGAGAACGAGCTGCTCCGTACCGAAAACACCGAGCTGACAAGCAAATTCGCCGAACACGACCTGGATCGGCAGCAGACGCCGACCGCAGACGGTCCCGCAGCGGCGATGCCGCGACCGGCGCAGCCGATCTTCCACGGCCCCGTCATCACCAAGCCCGTCCTGAACGGACTCGACCGATGACCGACCGCAAGCAGGCCTCCCCGAGCCGAAACAGCCACCCGGCCATCGGAGCCGGCACCCGGTCCACCCACCCGGTGCCGGTCACTGAGCCCGCTAGCTGCCCACAGGAACGAGGGGCACGGCAGTGACGCCCGATCAGGCCCGCGACAAGGTCACCAAGCTGCGCGCCCACGCCGACAGCGTCCACGGCACCCCCGAAGCCGCCCTGTTCTACGCCAAAGCCAACGAATTGGCCGCGGCGTACGGGCTCCCGCTCACCAAGCACCGCCAGCCAGCCGCCGAGACACCGCGCCCGAATCGGGCGCGGCCCAGCGGCACACAGCAATCCACCCCCACGAACGCGAGGAGGACCACCACCATGACCAGCACCGCAACCAAGACGAAGCCGGCCCGGCCCGCGGGCGACACCACGATGAGCAAGGCGTTCACCCCGCGTACCCGTGCCGCGTTCAACCGCAACAGCGAACCCGGCGCGCAGATCGAGGGCATCATCGTCGCCATCGAGGAAGAGCCCGACCTCGACTACCGCACTCGCGCACCGAAACTCGACGCCGACGGCAACGAGCGCATGGTCCCGATCCTGATCGTGCAGACCGACGGCACCACCAAACCCTATGGGCAGGGCCTTCGGAAGGTCTGGGTCCGCACCGGCATCGCCGATGCCCTCATCGGTGCGTGCATGGACGCCGGCGTTACCCGCACCGTCGTCGGCGGCAAGGTGCGGATCCGGTACGAGGGACTCGGCGAACCGCCAGCCCCGAACTTCTCCGCACCGAAGCTCTACACCGCCGTCTACCAGGCGCCCGACGGAGAGGGGGAGTGCTGATGAACGAACCGATCCGTGTGCTTCAGCTGGTCAACACCGCGGTCAGCGCACTGACGACCGGCGGACAGTCCGCACTTGATGTCGTGATCCGAGATTTGGACGACAACGACATGGAAATCCTCATTACCCACATGGCCGAGTGCATCAATCTCGGCGCCCCCGCGGCGGTACGGAGCCGGGTATGAGCGACGCGGTCAAGATACGAGTGACCGGCGAGCGAGACCACGTGAAAGCCATGATCACTGCCCTGGACCCCGTCGTGGACATCGTTACCGACTGGCGAATCTTCCCTCAGCGCAACGGAACCACGGTCAGCGCATACCTCGAAGCCCGCCCCCAGACCACCGCCGAGGAGGAGACCTCATGCCCCGACTGATGTCTGTCGCGCTCACCGAGACCCAGGTCCGCAACCGCACCAAGACCGTCACCCGCCGAGCCGGCTGGAAGATGCTCCGCCCGGGTGACCGAGTCACGCTGTGCCGCAAGGTACAAGGCCGCAAACCCGGCGAGCCGCTCGACCGCATCACCGACGTCGAAATCGTCTCGGTGCACCAGGAACGACTCGACGCCATCACCGCGGCCGAGGTCGCCGCTGAGGGGTTCTTCGATTGGACGCCGGCCGAGTTCGTCGAATTCTTCTGCAGCACGCACCGCGGCATCCGCCCCGACAGCGAGATCACGCGAATCGAATGGCGCTACCTGGATTCGATCATCCAGATCATGCTCATCCAGGAGGACTACCTGCGCCACGGTGCGGACGGGCCGCTGCAGCGGAACGGGGGCGCACAGTGACTCTCAATATCTCCTCAGCGCCGCAATTCACGCCGCTGGAAATCGGCTCCCGCACCCTCTACATCCCGGGCCGGGCGACGGCCAGTGCGCACGACCCCAGCGACGCCGAACAGGTATCGGTGCGCAGCGACAGCCCTACGCACCACAACGCACCAGTCGAGACGAAGCCGGTGCGCAGTGTGCCGCGGGCGTGGCCGGTCCTACTGCTGGCACTGCCGGCGTTCGTCGCGATCTGGTCCGGCTGGGTCGGACTCGGACAGCTCACCGGGTTCGGTCCGGTCCGACCGCTGCCGGGAATCTGGGACCAGTTCACGCTCAACACCGCGATCACGCTGCCGATCGGCATGGAGGCGTACGCCTCCTACGCGCTGTACGTCTGGCTGTCGGGACGGATCCGATCGGATCGAACCCGCAGCTACGCCAAGTATTCGGCATTCGGAAGTCTGGTACTCGGCGCCGTCGGACAGGTGGCATACCACCTCATGCGCGCCGCCGGCGTCGCTGTGGCGCCGTGGCCGGTGACCGTTCTGGTGGCCTGCCTGCCGGTCGGAGTCCTGGGTATGGGCGCGGCCCTCGCACACATGATCATCCGCGAACACCACGCTCCGAACCTGCGCACCGACGCTGCAGGGGCGGTGCGCAGCCCAGAAAGCGTGGTGCGTAGCGCTTGTGCAGAACGTGTCACCCCGGCCCCAGACGAGCGCCACGCGAACGGGGGCGTGCCGGTCGCGTTACCGACTGCGCACCAGATCCGGCAGATCGAAGCGACCCCGCCAGCCGCCAACGCACCAGCCGGTGCGCGGGACCGGTGGGCCGACATTGCCGAAGAGATCTGCAACGCCGATCCCGCCGGCCGCCGCGATCCGGAGAAGGTCGCGACGATCCTCCGGTTGCGCTTCGAGTGCAAATGGCCGCATGCCCGGATCGCCGACCACGTCGAACTGAGCCGCACCGCGGTCACGCGCACCATCAACGCCGCGCGTGACCACCTCACGGAAGGAGCTACCGAATATGGAAAGTGAGAAGTATCTACAGGCCAAGGACTGTGAACAGCTGACCGGCATTCCGGCTGCGACATGGCGCTACTGGGCACACATCGGCGCAGGCCCGACCAGCTTCAAACTCGGCCGGCGCCGCGTCTGGCGCCAGAGCGTGATCCTCGCGTGGATCGCCGAGCAGGAGGCCACCAGCGCCAGGGGAGGTGCGGCTTAGTGACGGCACGCCGCAATCCCCGGGCAGGAGTGGAGGACCGCTGGTACAAGTGGGTCACCGAGACGGACCCCGCCACCGGCGAGAAATCCCGCAAACGGGCGAAGTCCAAACAGCACGGCAAAGGCAAGCGTTGGCGCGCCCGCTATGTCGATCCCAACGGGGTCGAGCGCGAACGGCTGTTCAGCACCAAAGTCGAGGCGCAGCGATTCCTCGACGGCGACGTGACCACCAAAGTGGTCACCGGAACCTGGGTCGACCCTGATCGCAGCGGTGTCCTCTTCAGGGTGGTAGCAGAGAAGTGGTTCGCCACGAAGAAGGGCCGGAAGCCGAAGACGGTCGCCGGATACAGGTCACTGCTCGACACCGTCGTTCTGCCGCAGTGGGGATCCGTAGCGCTTCGTGATATCGAGTTCGAGGACATCCAGGAATGGGTTGTCTGGTTGTCGGCCGCCGGCAGCAGCCGCTTCGAAGGCAGGGGCCTGTCCGCGTCGAGGGTGATTCAGTCGTATCAAATACTCGACCGGGTGCTGCGGTTTGCGATCAAGGCAAAGCGATTGCCGACGAACCCCGCGGAGGACGTCGAGCTGCCCTCGATGCCGTCGGCGGAACGGCGATACCTGTCCCACCTGGAAGTCATGAGGCTCGCGTTGGCCGCTGGCCGCTTCAAGCCGTTGATATTCACCCTTGCCTACACCGGCATTCGCTTCGGCGAAGCTACCGCGCTGCGGGCAAGCGACATCGACATGTCGCGCCGACGGATCCGCATCTCCCGATCGGCATCCGGTGTGACCGGGGAAGGGGTGGTCGAAACCGACACGAAGAACCACACCACCCGCGAGGTGCCGGTCCCGAAGTTCCTTGAGAGGGAACTCGCCGTAGTGGTGGATGGTCTCGCGCCCCACTCGTTGGTGTTCCCTGGCCGGAAAGGCGACTATCTGACGTCCAGCGAATTCCGGTGGGCCTTCGACCGGGCCGTCAAGGCGACCGGCCTCGACGGGGTCGTTCCGCATGGACTACGTCACACCGCGGCGTCGCTGGCTATCAGTGCCGGCGCCAACATCAAGGTCGTGCAGCGCATGCTGGGGCACAAGACCGCGACTCTGACACTCGACCTCTACGGCCACCTGTTCCCCGATGACTTGGACACTGTTGCCGCAGGGATGGATGCGGGCGCCGAAGCCGCTGCGGGCCAACTGCGGGCCGAGCCCGTGCAGGACTCGACCGACGAACCGGAAAACGGCCCTTCACCTGCGGTGGGTGTGGGATTTGAACCCACGGTGGCGTGAACCACGACGGTTTTCAAGACCGTTCCCTTAGGCCGCTCGGGCAACCCACCTCGTTCCGGGCGGGCCGGAACGGTGTCTCAGCCTACTGGCGCGGGTGCGGGGATGCCGAATCGGTCCGGCGGGCTTCGGGCGACTCGCCGAAGATCGGGCTGTCGCGTGTTTCGACGCCTCGCGCGACCTCTGGCAGGATGGCGGCCATGGTTCGTCGCCGGATACGGCGTCGGCTGTCCGGCGCTACCATCGCCGCACTCCTGATGAGTGGGGCGATCTGGGGAGCGCCGTCGATTGCCGCCGCGCCCGCGCCCCCGGCCGATTCCGGTTCCGCCGAGGGGCCGCCGCCGGCGTTGGACGATCCCCGTCCGGCCACCGCGTCGATCGACCGCATCGAACCGATCAACGATCGCTGGTTGCGGGTGTTCGTGGACTCTCCGGCGATGGGACGCACGGTGCAGGTGCAGGTGCTGCTGCCGGCGGACCGCAGCCATCCGCGCCCGACCCTGTATCTGCTCGACGGCCGCAGCGCGAGCAACGAGTACAACAACTGGACCGAGCGCGGTGGTGCGGTGCAGTTCTTCGCCGACAAGGACGTCAACGTCGTTCTCACGATCGGCGGCCCGGCGGGGTACTACACGGATTGGCAGCATCCGGATCCGGTGCTCGGCACCAACAAATGGGAGACCTTCCTCACCCGCGAACTGCCGCCGCTGATCGACGCGACATTCGAGGGCAACGGCCGCGATGCGGTGGAGGGTGTCTCGATGGGGGCGGAGGCGGCGATGATGCTGGCGATACGCGATCCGCAGGCGTATCTCGCCGTCGCCGCCCACAGTGGTTGCTACGCAATGGGTTCGGACTTCGGGCAGGCGCAGGCGCGGGCCGTGGTGCGCACCTACGGCGGCGATCCGGACAACATGTTCGGCAAGCAGGACGATCCCGAGTGGCTCGCCCACGACGTGATGATGCACGCCGACACCCTGCGCGGTAAGGCGATCTTCCTGTCCGCCGGTTCCGGCGTGCCGGGACCCTACGACGTTCCGGGCAATCCGGAAGCGGTCTCGACGATCGGATTCGGCGGCCCGCTCGAGGCCGGCGCCAACGCCTGCACGATGGCTCTCGCGGATCGGCTGGAGCGCATGCAGATCCCGGCCGACGTCGATCTACGCCCGGTGGGGACGCATTCCTGGCCGTACTGGAAAGACGAGCTGCCGAGGGCCTGGCCCACCCTGGCGGCAGCCCTCGGCGTGCGCTGACCGCCGCGCGGGTTCAGCCGGCGAAGCGCGCGACGGTGTCCGGTGCGGTGGCGAAACTCAGGAACCGATCGTTCTCGTGCGGATCGCCCGCGGTGATCCGCACCCCGTCGGTGCCGTAGGGCCGCACCAGGACTCCGGCTTCGGCACTGGCCGCGCCGAATTCCGCGCTGTGCTCGCCCAGCGGCAGCCAGACGAAATTGGCCTGGGACGGCGGCACTCGATATCCGGCCGCCAGCAGCGCGTCGCGCAGGCGTTCCCGCTCCGCCACCACCTGATCGGTGCGGTCGAGCAGTTCGTGCCGCGCCTGCAGGCAGGCCATGGCCGCGGCCTGCGCGAGCCGATTCACGCTGAACGGGATGTGCACCTTCATCAGTGCGGTGATCAGTTCCGGGTCGCCGACGGCGTAACCGACGCGCAGGCCCGCGAGCCCGTATGCCTTCGAAAAGGTACGCAGCACAACGACGTTCGAGCGGCCGCGGCCGATCTCCACGCCATCGGCCCGGTCGTCGGCGGGCAGGCGCAGATACTCGAAGTACGCCTCGTCGAGCACGACCAGCACGTCCTCGGGGATCGCATCGAGGAAACGGGTCAGTTCGGCGCGGCCGTACGCCGTTCCGGTGGGGTTGTTCGGATTGCAGACGAAGACGAGCCGGGTGCGCTCGGTGACCGCGGCCGCCATCGCGTCCAGATCGTGCGCGAATTCGTCGTTCAGCGGTACCGGCACGGCCGTCGCGTTGCCGACCTGCGTGACGATCGGATACGCCTCGAAGGAGCGCCAAGCGAACACCACCTCGTCGGCGGGAGAGGCGCATGTGATCTGCACCAGTTCCTGGCACAGGGCGACGCTGCCGCAGCCGATCGCGACATTCTCGACCGCTACGTCGTGGAACTCGGCGAGGGCTGCTCGAAGTTCGCCCGAGGAGTTGTCCGGATACCGGTTGATGAGTTCGGCCGCCTCGGCGATCACCTTGGCGACACTCGGCAGCGGGCCCTGGGTGGTTTCGTTGCTGGCCAGTTTCACGGCGCCCGGATGGCTGCGACCCGGAGCGTAAGCCGGAATGGACTCCAGGTCCGGACGAATACGAGCACTCACCCCCACACCTTAATTCCTCGCACGTCGCGGCGGCTCGGCGCGGTTGTCTCGGAGGTGCCGCCGGTCCGTCGGCCGGACCGAACCGGCTGAGCGGTATGTCGGAAATTTTTCGAGGAATGGGTACTTCCGTGCAACTTCTCCCGAATGTGACAGATGCGAACTACCCTGGTTTCATGTCGGGCATCTATCGAGATGAAGCACCATTGCGCGACAGCGGGCAGGTGGTCGACGGCGCTCCGGACCCGGCGGCCGGAGGTCGGGTGCCCATCACGGTGATCGAGCCGGAGGGTTACGCGCGCGGCGGCATCGTCGTACTCCACGAGTCCCGTCAGTTTGCCGATGTATTGCTGGAAATGATGAAATCGCTGGCCGGTGAAGGCTGGATCATGGTGGCGCCCAATCTGTTCCACCGTTTCGCCTGTCCGGAGGGGCGCGGTGAAGGCGCCGGATCGGTCAACGACCGCGATCTGGCCGCTGTCGGCGCACGGGTGTCCGACGGGCCGGGTGCGGTCGCCACCGCGGTCGCGGGCGGCGCCGAGATCGAGCAGGTGTTCGGCGCGGATCTGTTCGCCGACTTCGACGCCTGCTTCGACTGGCTGGTCGGCCGGGGAGTCTTCCCCGACACCGTGGGCGTGCTGGGCTTCGACAACGCCGGCACCGCCGCACTGCTGGTCGCGACGAACCGGCCCATCGGGGCCGCGGTGAGCGTCGCGGCACCCGGCATCGTGGAGCCGCTGACCGCGGAGGCGGCGGCGCTGGTCGACGCCGCACCGCAGCTGCAGGCTCCCTGGCTCGGCCTCTACGGCAACGACGATCCGGTCAACCCGTCCGGCCACGTCGAACGCCTCCGTGATGCGGCGGCGCGCGCTCCGGTGGCCACGCTGGTCGTGAGCTATCCGGGTCTGCATCACCGCCCGGACCATCCCGGCTTCGATATGGCCGACTTCGAGCAGCTTCCCGAGGAGGAGAAGCGGCAGTTGATCGACGCGCAGACCAGAATCTTCGATTGGTTCGACAGTCACCTGCGTTGACCAGCCGTTTTGCGTCCTGACCGGTTGCTCTGTACTCTTGCCTCTCGGCGGTTCGAAAGGACCGGCGCCCTCGAAAGAAGGCTCCAGGAGGCGTGCCAGAGCGGCCGAATGGGACTCACTGCTAATGAGTTGTCCCTTCACGGGGACCGGAGGTTCAAATCCTCTCGCCTCCGCCACGCCCGGGTAACCGGGCACACAACTGAACAAGACCTGCGCCCGTAGCTCAACGGATAGAGCATCTGACTACGGATCAGAAGGTTGGGAGTTCGAGTCTCTCCGGGCGCGCAGAAAGAAGGCCCCGTCGCATTGCGGCGGGGCCTTCTTCGTATTCCGTCGAAGGTGCCGGTTTACCCTGGCCGGGTGGAGGATCGTGCGGTCGGGTGGGAGATTGTGCGCCCGCGCCAGCCTGCGGATGGGCTGGCGATGCTCGGGTATCGCGATCGGGCCGATGCCGGGTTGGAGCTTCGGGTGGCGGTGATTCCGGCGGTGACCGTGGCGGTTGATTTCGGTGGGGGTGGGATTGTTGTGGAGACGACGGCGGCTGTCTCTTATACACATCTCCGAGCCCACGAGACCGATCA